>LRTP01000430.1 GCA_001550305.1 Streptomyces diastatochromogenes | reverse complement strand
GGTGACCGGTGCCCCGCCCGCCACAGCCACCGGCACCCCAGCCACCACGGTGTCGGACGCCCCCTCCTCGTCCGAGGCGACGACGGCCGGGCGCTGAACCCACCGCGCGGCGCGGTGGTCAGCGGGTCACGTGGGCGCCGTACGACGGCCGTCGGGGGTTGCCGCGCGTCAACTGCCGTTCCACACCGGTGTCCTGCGCTCCGCGAAGGCGCGGGCGCCCTCCGCCGCGTCCTTGCTGCGGAACACAGACATGACCTCGTCCGGCTGGGCCCAACGGCGTTCCCTCATCAGCTTCTTGGTCATGGCGACGCCCAGCGGACCGTTGGCGGCGATCCGCCCGGCCAGGGAGAGCGCCTCCTCCCGTACCCGGTCGGCGGGGACCGCGCGGTTCACCAGGCCGGCCCGCTCGGCCTGCGCGGCCGTGACCGGATCGCCGGTCAGGCCCATCTCCAGGGCGACCGCCAGCGGCACCCGGTCGGCGAGCGTCGTACCGCCCCCTGCCGCGAACAGACCCCGCTTGACCTCGGCGATCCCGAGCCTGGCGTCCTCGGCCGCGACGACCAGGTCGCAGGCCAGCACCATCTCGAAGCCGCCGCCGAGCGCGGAGCCGTTCAGCGCCGCGATCACGGGGGTGCCGACGCCGTCGCGGAAGAACCACACCAGGCCGTCGAACTTGCCGCCGCCCTTCGCGAACGCCTTGAGGTCCATGCCGGCGCAGAACACGGTTCCGGCGCCCGTCAGGACGATCGCCCGGACCCCCGGATCGGCGTCCGCCTCCCGCAGCACGTCCGACAGGTCCTCGATCAGCTCCGGACTCAGGGCGTTGCGGGCCTCGGGCCGGTTCAGGGTGGCGACGAGGACGTTGTCGACCCGTTCGGTCAGGACCAGGTCGCTCATCGGGCGGCGCCCGTCGCCGCGCGTGCCCGGGAGCGGTACGCCTCCAGCTTCTCGGCGGGTTCGATCAGACGGTGGCTGCGCGACCGGATGGACACGTCGTGGCCCTCGGCCCGCTTGCGCAGCGCTCCCACCGTGGCCTGCTCGCGCGGGACATGGGTGAAGGGATCGAAGGAGTACCAGCGCATCGCGTTCTCGTGGGTCATCTTGTTGATGTCCGGGTCGGACACGTCGAAGCGCTCCATCACGCCCATGAGTTCCTCGGGCGCCTCCGGCCACATCGAGTCGCTGTGCGGGTAGTCGCACTCCCAGGCGATGTTGTCGATGCCGATCTCGTGACGGAGTTTCACCCCCATCGGGTCACTGATGAAGCAGGTGAGGAAGTGCTCCCGGAAGACCTCCGACGGCAGCTTCCCGCCGAAGTCCTGGAGGGTCCAGGCCGCGTGCATCTCGAAGGTGCGGTCCACCCGCTCCAGGAAGTAGGGGATCCAGCCCGTGCCGCCCTCCGACAGGGCGATCCTCAGATCGGGGAAGTCCTTGACGGGCTGGGACCACAGCAGGTCGGCGGCGGCCGAGACGATGTTCATCGGCTGCAGGGTGATCATGACGTCGGGCGGCGAGTCGACCGCCGGGATCGCCAGCTTGCCCGAGGAGCCGATGTGCACGGACAGGACGGTGTTGGTGTCGGACAGCGCCCGCCACAGCGGGTTCCAGTACGGGTCGTGGAAGCTCGGATACCCGAGCACCGCGGGGTTCTCGGTGAACGTGAGCGAGTGGCAGCCCTTGGCGGCCACCCGGCGGACCTCCGCCGCGCACAGTTCGGCGTCCCAGATGACCGGGATCGCCATCGGGATGAACCGCCCGGGATGCGCCCCGCACCATTCGTCGATGTGCCAGTCGTTGTAGGCCCGTACCAGCGCGAGCGAGAAGTCGGCGTCCTCCGTGGCGAACAGCCTGGCCGCGAACCCCGGGAAGGACGGGAAGTTCATCTGGGCGAGGATGCCGCCCGCGTTCATGTCGGCGACGCGCTCGTTCACGTCGTAGCAACCGGGACGGATCTCGTCCAGGGCCTGCGGTTCGAGGCCGTACTCCTCCTTGGGCCGGCCGGCCACCGCGTTCAGCGCGGCGGTGCGGATCACCGTCTCCCGGAACGTCCAGGTGTCGGTGCCGTCGTCCTGGTGGACCAGTTGGGGCGCGTCGTCCTTGTACCGCTCGGGGAGGTGGTTCACGAACATGTCGGGGGGTTCGATGATGTGGTCGTCGACGCTGATGAGGATGAGATCGTCTCGATCCATGACGGGTTCCCTTCCGGAAGGGGGAGGCAGGCGGCTCGGGTGGGGGTGGAGGGGCGTACGGCTAGTCGGAGGCGGGCAGCGGCTTGGCCGCCTTGAGGGTCATCGGGACGCCGTCGCAGCTCAGTTCGCCGGTGCCGGAGGACGTGCAGAGCACTTCGAGGGCCCCGTCGGCGTCCACGTACCGCTTGCCGATGAGGGTGACGGCCTCGGCCGCGTCGCCGGGCGCCGGCTTCGCGGCGGTCGCGGGGACCATCGGACTGCCTCCGCAGGAGAGCTGGACCGAGCCGCCCGAGGGGGCGCGGACGACGACCACCCGCGTGCTGCAGACGGCGCTGGCGAGCTGGTCACCGGGGCGCGGCGTCGGTACCGGTGCGGTCATGGTGGATGTCCCTTTCGAGCAGGCGGTCGGCGAGCAGGTTGATGTCGTAGGACTGGCGGGCCATCCAGAAGCGAAGGAAGCCGGTCAGCGAGTACCGCAGGAAGAGCGCGGAGCCCACCACGGTCGCGGAGATGCCGCCCAGTCCGAGTGCGAGTCCGTCGCCCTGCACGAGCGGGTCGACGGTGTTGTGGGACACCAGGTAGCCCGACACGCCGAGCACCAGGCCGCCCACCATCAGCAGGACTCCGAGGCGCAGCCAGAGGGTGGCCCGGGCGGCGGCCGGGTCGGGGATCTTCAGTACCGCCAGTTCTCGGACGAAGCGGTCCGCGCGCGGCTCGGTGGTGGTCATGCGGAACTCCCCAGGTAGAGGGCGGACAGTTCGGCACGCAGCCCGCCGTCGGGGTGGCCCTGCCGTTGGACCCGGCCACGTACGAGGACGGCCGCGTGGTCGGCGATGTCGAGGACGGCGGCTGCGAACTGCTCGACCACCAGGACGGCCACGCCCTGCCGGGCGATCTCGGCGACCTGTTCGTAGAGCCGGCCGACGATCAACGGGGCCAGTCCCATGGAGAGTTCGTCGAGCAGCAGGACGGCGGGGTCGGTGGCGAGGCCGCGGGCGAGGGCGAGCATCTGCTGCTCGCCGCCGGAGAGGGTGCCGGCCGCCTGCGAGGCGCGGCGGTGGAGGATCGGGAAGCGTTGGAAGGCGATCTCCTCGATCTCCGCGCGGCCCCGGCCGGTGAAGGTCATCATCAGGAGGTTGTCGCGGACGGACAGGTTGGGGAACACGCCGCGGCCCTCGGGGATCAGACAGACCCCGGCGCGGGCCAGGTCTCGGGGGTCGGCTCCGGTCATGTCCCGGCCGCCCAGCCGGAGACGGCCGGATTCGAGGGGGTGGACTCCGGAGGCGACGCGCAGGGTGGTGGTCTTGCCCGCCCCGTTCGGGCCCAGCAGGGCCACCACCTGCCCGGCGGCGACCTGGAGGTCGACGCCGTGCAGGACCGTGATCCGGTCGTAGGCGGCACGGACGCCGCTCAGTTCGAGAATGGCGCTCACGCGTCCCCCAGGTAGGCCGCCAGGACGGTCTCGTCGTTCCGGATCACCTCGGGCGGGCCGGACGCGATGACCTTGCCGAGATCGAGTACGTACACCTCGTCGCACACGCCCATGACGAGGCTCATGTCGTGTTCGACGAGGACCACGGCCGTCCCGTCGTCGGTCAGCGAGCGCAGCAGCGCGGCGAACCGTTCGGTCTCCTCGCTGTCCTGTCCCGCGGCGGGTTCGTCGAGGAGGAGCACCTTGGGCCGGATGACCATCGCGCGGCCGACCTCGACCAGGCGGCCGACTCCGGTGGGCAGTGCGTCGGGTGGGCTGTCGGCGAGATGGGTCAGGCCGAGCCTGGTGAGGGTCTCGGTGACGGCGTGGTGGGCCCGGCGCCGGTCGGGACCGAGTTCGGCCGCGACGAGGAGGTTGTCGCGGACGGTGAGTCGGCCGAAGAGCTCCAGCCGCTGGAAGGTGCGGGCGAGTCCGCGCCGGGCGCGGCCCGCGGGGCTGGTCCGGGTGACGTCCTGGCCGTCGAGGAAGACCTGTCCGCAGGAGGGCCTGCGCAGCCCGGAGGCGACGTCGAACAGGGTGCTCTTGCCTGCTCCGTTGGGGCCGATGAGTCCGGTCACGCGGCCCGGTTCGGCGCTCAGGGCGACGCCGTCCAGGGCCCGGTTGCCGCCGAAGGCGACGGTCACTCCGCTAATCCGCAGCGAGGCCACGGGCGAGCACCTCCCTGTCCTCGGGGCGCCAGGCGCGCCGCAGTCCCCACCATTCGACGGGGACCTCCGGTTCGGTCGGTGCGGCGGTCTGCCGGGCCGTCGCCCAGATCCGCAGTGCCACTCCCGCGGCCATCGAACAGCCCAGGAACGTCCAGCCGTTGATCAGGTCGCCGAGCCGCAGGACCCACAGCAGGGCGAGCACGCAGAGCAGGCCGGGCAGGGCGATCCGGTCCCGGCCGAGCGGCTCCCACTCGCGGCGGAAGCGGACCACGATGCCGTCGGGGTTGTGGCCGAGTCCGATGCCGGCGAGGCCGGGCAGCAGGGCGACGAGGTTCTGCGCCCAGGGCGCCACGGCGACCAGCGCGTTCGTCGGGCCGATGTAGGCGGTCCCGGCGAACAGTCCGTTGCCCACCGCGCCGAGTCCGCCGACCACCGCGACGAGGAAGACCGGCAGTCCCGCCACCAGGTTGAACTGGTCGGCGGTGATCGACCGTTGCTGCATTCCGTACAGCGCGCCGCCGAGCCCGGCGATGCCCGAGGAGAGCGCGAACACCAGGACCTTGGCCCGCAGCAGGCTGCCGCCGAGGGTGGCGTAGGCGGCCTCGCTGTCGCGCAGCGCGATCAGCCGCCGTCCGAACCGGCCCCGGCGCACCGCCGCCACGACCAGTGAGGCGAGCGCGAGGCAGACGGCCGCGAACACCAACTGCTTCGCCGCGGTGTCCAGTTCGAGGCCGAAGAGCCGGGGCCCGGCCACGTCCACCGAGCCCTGGTCGAACAGGGCGATCCGCATCCCGAACAGGTGGAAGGACGGCAGGGTGAAGATCCACCGGTCCAGGACGACCGCGAAGGCGGCGGTCCCCAGCGCCAGATACACCCCGGACAGCCGCAGCGCGGGCAGCGCGACGACGGCGCCGGCCACGGCGGACACCAGGATCGCGGCCCCGAGGGCCCAGAACTCCCCGTGCGCGCCGAGGTGGGCCCAGACGACGGCCCCGATCCCGGCCATGCTCAGCTGGCAGAGCGAGATCTGTCCGGCGTACCCGGCCAGGGGTACGTACGACAGGGCCACCACGCCGAGCGAGAAGATGGCGCCGTAGGTGATGAGGTCGGCCTCGCCGAGGACCGAGGCCAGTACCGCGCCGAACGCGACGACACAGACGGCGAACACGGCCGTGCCGCGGGCCGTCGGAACCGGCACCGGGCGCAGCTTGCGGTCCCGGCCGCGCAGTCGCCGGTGCGGGAACGCCAGCAGGGCCACGAACAGCAGCAGCGCGGGGGCGGCCAGCCTGAGGCCGGGCAGGTAGGCATTCTGCGGGAGATAGCCGGTCAGATAGCTCTCCATGCAGCCGACCACGATCGCGCCGACGAAGGTCAGGGGCACGCTGCGGAGTCGGCCGAAGATGGCCGCGGTGTAGGCGCTGACGATCAGCAGCGACAGCTGGGCGGCGTCGAGGGTGACGGTCGGCGCGATCAGGATGCCGCCGATCGCGGCGAGTTGGGTGCCGAGGATCCAGGCGGTCTTGTTGGCGCGTACGGGATGGGCTCCCGTCAGCCCGACCAGGGCGCGGTCGTCGACGGTCGCCCGCATCTCCGCGCCGGGGCGGGTGCGGTAGAGCAGGATCCGCAGGCCGACCGCGACCAGCACCGCGACGGTCATCGTGAGGGCCTGGTGCCAGGTGACCACGGCCGAGCCGATGTGGAAGGGATTCCGGTCGGCGAAGAACGTGGGCAGCGTGCGCGGCACGTTGGGGTCCCAGATCCAGCGGGCGACGGCGATGAGGCCGCTCAGCAGCGCCACCGTCATGACCAGCCGTTCGGCCTCGCCCAGCGCCTGGACGGGCCGGAGGACGACCTTCTCGACGAACAGGCCGAAGGCCGGGGCGAGGACGAGCAGGACCACGGCCAGCGCCACCGGTACCGGCCAGCCCCAGCCGCCGGTGAGCTGCCAGTAGGTGAAGGCCGACAGCATGCCCGCCGCGCCGTGCGCGAAGTTGAAGACGCCGGTCGTCGTGTAGGTGAGCACCAGTCCGCTGCCGATGACCGCGTAGATCGCGGCGGTGCTCAGGCCGACGATCCCGAAGGTGAGGAACTGCTCCATGACGGGCCGTCACTCACGCTCTCGCCGAGGCCGGCGAGGACGAATGGTCTCGGCGGCCGGTCGGCCGGGAGGCGGTGACGGTCGCGGTGGCGGCGGAGCCGGTCGTGGTGGCGCACGAGCAGAGGGCCGCGTCCTCGCAGGGCGCGGCGGACGTGGCGAACGTCAACCAGGCCTGAAAGGGCCGCAGCGGCGGTGGCGCCATCTGCTGCAAGGCGTACTTGGCGACCGCCCCCAGGGCGGCGAAGGGTGTGGGCTGGTTCAAGGGGTCTCCTCCTCGGTGCTGTCCCCGAGCGGCCGGCGGGAACAGGTGATCGCCCCGGCCACCTTGAGCGCGAGGTGGTTCTCCTCCTCTCTATTGGTGGAAACTAGCTTCTCAATAAGAGAGAATCAACCATTCACACAAAGGCAGGAGAGACGATGAGCGGACAGCGCAGGGGAACCGCGATCGCCATGACCGACCCCGAGCGGGACACCTTCCTGCGAACCCAGCCGCTGTGCCGGGTCGCGACCGTCGGACGGGACGGAGATCCCCATGTCAGCGCCCTGTGGTTCGTGTGGGACGGGTCCACGCTGTGGCTCAACTCGCTGGTGCGCAGCCAGCGCTGGACCGATCTGGACCGGGATCCCCGGCTCGGCGTGATCGTCGACGACGGGGGCACGGACTTCATGGCTCTGCGCGGCGTCGAACTGCGGGGCAGCATCGAGGTCGTCGGCGAGGCACCCCGCAAGGGGGACCCCCTGAGCGAGCTCGTGCGCCCCGAACAGCTCTTCGCGGACAAGTACATGGGCGGCGGCGCGTTCCGGTACGACGGGAAGCACGGCTGGCTCCGGCTCACCGCGGAGAAGGTCGTGAGCTGGGACTTCGCGAAGCTCCGCCGCGACCGTTGATGCCATGCCCGTTGACGCCAAGCCCGTTGACACCACGCCCGTTGACGCCATGACCCACACATGGAAACCTGCCACTCATGAATTGAGAATGCCATTCTCATCGAAGGGCGGGAAGGTCCTTGTCCACTGACGACCTGATGGAGATTCAGCAGCTACTGGGCCGCTACGCGGTCCACATGACCCGGGGCGACATCGACGGAGTGCTCGCGGCCTTCACCCCCGACGGCACCTACAGCGCCTTCGGGGACACCTACGGCCTCAACGAGTTCCCTGCCCTGGTCACCGCCGCGCCCAAGGGTCTGTTCCTGGTGGGTACGGCCGTGATCGAGCCGCCCGAGCACGGGGAGACGGACGGGAACACCGCGACCGGCACCCAGCCGCTGTGCTTCATCGACCACGCCACCCACGCCATGCGGATCGGCTACTACAACGACACCTATCTGCGGACCGCCGACGGCTGGCGGCTGCGGACGCGGGCGATGACGTTCATCCGCCGCAGCGGGGCGCACGACTCGGGCCGCCCGCACGCCTTCGAACGCCCGGGCGCGTGAACGTCACGGAGTTCCGGTCGGGTCTGCGCCACTGGCTCGACCGGAACGACCTCTCCCCCGGGCCCGATCACTCCCTCGACGGCCAGGTCGCGCAGCTGGCCCGGGTCCGGCGCGCGCTCTACGAGGCGGACTGGATGCGGTACGGCTGGCCCGCCGAGGTGGGAGGCCTCGGCGGGCCGGCCGTGCTGCGGGCCGTGCTCGGCGAGGAGGTCGCCTCCCGGGGCCTGGCCGAGCCCGGCATCTACTCGATGATCGAGGTGCTCGCCCCGACGATGATCTCGTACGCCCGTCCGGAGCTGGCGGCAGAGATGGTCCCGCTGCTGCTCGGCGGCCGGGAGCAGTGGTGCCAGGGCTTCTCCGAACCCGGCTCGGGCAGCGACCTCGCCTCCCTCACCACCCGGGCCGTCCCCCGCGGCGGGGACTGGGTAGTGACGGGCCAGAAGGTGTGGACGAGCCTCGCGCAGTACGCGGCCCGCTGTGTCCTGCTCACCCGCACCGCGCCGGGCCACGACGGGATCACCGCGTTCTTCGTCGACATGGACACCCCCGGCATCACCGTGCGGCCGCTGCGCACGATGCACGGCGTGGACGAGTTCGCCGAGGTGTTCTTCGACGACGTGGTCGTCCCCGCCGACCGGATGCTCGGCCGCCCCGGCGACGGCTGGCGACTCGCGATGGACCTGCTCCCGCACGAGCGCTCCACCTGCTTCTGGCACCGCGTCGCCCACCTCTACACCCGGCTCGACCGGCTGCTCACGGAGCTGGCCGAACCGGATGACGCCGGGGAGGACCTGGCCCTGGGCGCCGCCTATCTGGCGCTGCACACCGTGCGCTGCCGCTCCCACGGCACCCAGCGGCGCCTGGCGGCGGGCGCCCGGCTCGGCCCGGAGACCTCGATCGACAAGGTGCTGCTGGCCACCGCCGAGCAGCAACTCTTCGACACCGCCCGGGACCTGCTCCCCGGCGTGCTGGAGCTGACGGACGCGCCATGGCGGGAGGAGTACCTGTACTCGCGGGCGGCGACCATCTACGGCGGCACCGCCGAGATCCAGCGCAACATCGTCGCCCGTCGGCTGCTGGACCTGGGAAGGGACTGACACACGGTGACTACTCCCCCTCGTGAACGAGGGGGCTTCTCGTCAAGCTGGTTGGGCTTGACGATGGGCCAGCCCGGCCCGCAGTACGTTGGAAGCCCCTACGACGTCGGCGTGTGCGGTGTGGCCGCAGGCCTGGCAGTGGAACTCCTGGGTAGGCCGGTTCTCCTTGGCGACGTGCCCGCATTCGGGGCAGGTGCGGGAGGTGTTGCGGGGATCCACGGCGATCACTTCCCGTCCGGCACCTTCCGCCTTGGCGGCCAGGATCGCGAGGAACACCCCCCACCCGGCGTCGGCGATGCTTCGGTTGAGTCCGGCCTTCGCCGCGGCTCCGTTCGGGGCGTAGGTTCCGTCCCCGTTCGGGCGCGGCTCGGGGGCCTTGCTCATGTTGCGGATCTTGAGGTCTTCGTGCGCGATCAGATCGTTGTCGCGGACGAGACCGAGCGCGGTCTTGTGTGCGTGGTCGAGGCGTTGGCGGCGCACCTTGCGGTGCAGGGTGGCGACGCGTTCCACGGCCTTGCGTCGTCGCTTCGACCCGCGCTTGCTGCGGGCGAGGGCCTGTTGCGCTGCCTCCAGCTTTTTCGCGGCGTTGCGGCTGTGGCGCGGGTTGTCGACGTGCCGGCCGTCGGAGGTGGTCAGAAACGAGGCGATCCCCAGATCGATACCGACCACGGCTCCGGTCGCGGGGAGCGGTTCGGGCGGTGCCTGGTCGGCCGTGAGGATCACGTACCAGCGGCGCCCTTCACGCTTGACGGAAACGGTCTTGACCTTCCCGGCCACCGGCCGGTGCTGCTTGACCTTGACGTGCCCGACGCCCTGGAAGCGGACACGGGTCTGCGGATCGTGCGGCGTGGAGTCCCACCGGCAGCCGTCCCCGTCCTTGGGGAAGTCCACCGTGTCGAACCGGCGCACACCCCGGAACCTGGGGTAGCCGGGAGCCTCACCGGACTTGATACGGCGGAAGAACGCGGCGAACGCCTTGTCCAGGCGGCGCAACGTCGCCTGCTGCGAGGAGAAAGACCACCGGCCCTGACGCTCCGGATCCAACGCCCGAATGTCCTTGAGCTGTCCGGACTGCTGGCCGTAGCGCACGGTCGTCCTCGACGCGTGCCGGTACGCGGACCGCCTCTCTTCAAGCGCCCCGTTGTAGAGGGAGCAGTGATCCCGCAGCATCTCGCCCAACGCCTGGGTCTGACGCATGGTCGGATACAGAAGGAACTTGTACGCGCGGATCAATGGAGTCACCCCCTCCAACTCGTGTGATCAACGTAGTGCACGCCACTGACAACGGCGGTCCGCCTAGCGGCGAATCGCCGCCCCTTGCCCCGCTCCGCGGGAGCTTCGTTTCACCCCCCGGCTGAAGCCGGGGGAACCCACGAAGGAGACAGGATGGATGCCGTCGAGCGGGACCTGTTCGCGCAGACGCTCCGCAAGACGATGACGGCGGCGTCGGGCCGCGCCCTCGACACGGCCCTGGCCGACCTCGGCTGGTCCGATCTGCTGACCGAAGTGCCGGACGTGGCGGTCCCGCTCGCCTTCGGGCTGCTCGGCGAGACCGGCGCGCACGCGCCGCTGCTCAACGACGTCCTGCTGCACGCGGCGGGACGTGCCGTCGGGGGCACCCTGCCCCTGCCGTACACGGGCGGCGCGTGGGTCGTGTGGGAGCGCACGGACGAGGCGGGCGGCACGCTGGACGGCGAGCTGCCGCT
>LRTP01000043.1 GCA_001550305.1 Streptomyces diastatochromogenes | reverse complement strand
CGCCGATGCCCGCGCCCCGGGTGAACGCGCGCAACCCGGCCGCCACCCCGCAGCGGCGCAGGAGTCGGTGGAGAGCGGCCTGCGGGCCGGCCGGCTCGCCGCTCCCCCGCAGCGCCTCGAGGATCTCCTCCAACTCCGGCCGGCGCTCGGCCGGCACCACGCCTCTGATCTCGTCCAGCCGGGCGCAGATGTCCGACCGCACCGCCCTGGACCCGCCGTCCCCGTCGCCGGTGCGGATTTCCGCCATCCTCGCAACCTCCTTACATGACAACCGAGTTGAGAGGATACTGGGCGATCACCGACGGTCACGGGGGGTGATGCCGATGTTCTGGCGTCGACGCACGCGGGCACGGAGAGCGGAGCGGGACGGATCGGACGGACCGCGGTTCACGTTCCGGGCGATGCCGTCGGAGGCCGAGCTGCGCCGGGCGGCCGAGACGGGCACCCCGCAGGCGCTGAACCAGTACGGCGTCAAGCTGCGGCTCGACGGGCGCCTCGAGGAGGCCGTGGAAGTACTCACCGAGGCGGCGGAACAAGGCAGCCAGGACGCCACCGCCAATCTCGCCCTGACCCTGCTCTCGCTGGGGCGCGACGACGAGGCCGCCGCATGGTTCGACCGGAACGGGCCGATGGGCGCGCTGATGGCTCGACGCATCCGCGAGAAGCGCGACGAGCGTGACACTCCGGGAACTCCTGGGCAGCACGGTTCCTGATGTCCGCCCCGTACGGCCTGTTCGGCACACCCGGGTACGAGCAGTTGCTCGCGGTGCTCGGCGCCGCCGAGGAGTCGCACACCCGGTACGAGCGCACCGGCCGGCTCCCTGACCTGGAACGGGCCCTGGTCCTCTTCGACGCCGTGCTCGACAGGACACAGAACATCGACCTCCGCGGCGCCGCCATGAACGGGGTCGGCACGGTCCTGTGGTCCCGCTACGAACGGTTCGGCGAACCGGCCGACCTGGACGGGGCCATCACCCTGTTCCGCGAGGCCCTGGCCGCGTACGGAACGGAGGTCACCGCTGTCACGCCCGCCTATTGGACGAACCTCTCCGGCGCGCTGCGGTTGCGGTGGCTGCGTACGCGCGACGCCCGGGATCTGACCGCCTCCGTCGACGCGATCCGCACAGCCCTCGACTCGACGCCGCCCGGGGGCGCGCGACGCTCCAACCGTCTGGACAGCCTGGGCGACGCGCTGCTGAGCCTCTACCACGTGCACGGCGACTCCGCCGCGCTCGCGGAGGCCGTCGGAACCTTCCGGGCGGCCGTGGCCTGCGCCGAGCCGGGTACGGAGGAGCAGACCTGGGCCCGCTCCAACCTCGCCGAGGCGCTGCGTCTGCATCACCACCAGTCCCCCGACGGCGCCCCGGAGGCGCTCGACGAGGCGGCCGTGCTGGCGCGGGAGGTCCTCGCCGCAGTCCCGCGGCGCCATCGGCTGTATCCGCGGTTCCTGTCGAACCTCGCCTCGATCCTGGCCGAGCGCCATCAGGCCCGGGCGGACCCGGCCGACCTGCGCGA
>LRTP01000429.1 GCA_001550305.1 Streptomyces diastatochromogenes | reverse complement strand
GCCGCCGAGGTCGAACCGGTCAGGGCCGCCGACCGGATGCGTACGGCGCTGCTGCGGGCGGTCGGCCACGACCTGCGCACGCCTCTCGCGGCGGGCTGGGCCGCGGTCTCCTCGCTGCGCAGCCGGGACGTCGAATTCTCCGACGAGGACCGGGACGAACTCCTCGCGACCGCGGACGAGTCCATGGCCAAACTCAACCGCCTGGTCGAGAACCTCCTCGACCTCAGCCGCCTTCAGGCGGGCGCGCTCACGCTGAACCTGCGGGCCACCACACTGGAGGAGGTCCTTCCGGCGGCGCTCGCGGACACCCCCGAGGTGGTGGTCGGGGACCTGGAGAAGATCCCGGCCGTGCTGGCCGATCCGCCGCTCCTGGAACGCGTGATCGCCAACCTCGTCGGCAACGCGACCCGCCACAGCCCGGCTGACCGCAAGGTGCTGCTGACCGCGAGCGCACACGCGGGCCGCGTCGAAATCCGTGTCGTCGACCGCGGCCCCGGCCTGCCGCCGTCCCCCAAGCTCTCGGCTCCGCCCGAGCAGGGAGGCACCTCCGTCCGCGACCGGCTCTTCGAGCCCTTCCAGCGCCTCGGCGACACCGACAACACCACCGGTCTCGGCCTTGGCCTGGCCCTGTCCCGGGGGCTGACCGAGGCGATGGACGGCACCCTCACCCCGGAGGACACTCCCGGCGGCGGTCTGACGATGGTGCTGTCGCTGCCCTTCGCCGAGCGGGTGGATCTTCCCAGTGATACGCAGAGCGTAGGAGGCGGCGTATGAGCGGGGGCGTACGAGTCGTGGAAGCGGCGGACGAGGGCTCGGGCCCGAGGTCGCCGTGGCAACCGCAGGAGGTGACGGTGTGATGACCGGCTATTCGCTCCGGGACCGGCTCGCCCTGGTGGCGGGCCTGGTGGGCCCCTTCCTGGTGGCGCTCGTCCTGGTGCCCTTCCGCACGGATCTGTCGCGTACGAACGCGGCGCTGATCCTGGTCGTGGTGGTGGTCGCGGTCGCCGCTCTCGGCAGCCGTACGGCGGGGGCGCTCGCGGCGCTGTCCGCGGCGGCCTGGTTCGACTTCTTCCTCACCCGCCCGTACGAGACGTTCGACATCCATACCTCGTCCGACATCGAGACGGCGGTGCTGCTGCTCGTCGTCGGCGTGATCGTGTCCCAGCTCGCGGCCCGGGCCCGCCGCCTGGAGGTCATCACGGTGACGGACGCGGACTATCTCGCCCGCGTCCACGAGACCGCCGTGCTCGCCCAGTCCGCCAAGTCCTCCGACACCGTGGTCGACCACGTCCGCGGCCAGCTCACCGAGCTGCTCGGCCTGCGCGGCTGCCGCTACGAGTACGGCACCCTGCTGGGGCAGCCGCCCCGGCTCGAGCAGGACGGAAACGTCTCGGTCGGCCACCGGCGCCGGGACGTCGACGCCTGCGGCTGGCCGGACGGCGAGATCGAACTGCGCACCTACGGCAACGGCCACTACCTGGGTCGCTTCATGCTCACCCCCGGCCCGGGCCCCGTACCCCCGCTCCAGGCCCGCCTGGTGGCGGTCACCCTCGCCGACCAGACGGGCGCGGCCCTCGACACGGCCGGGCAGTAGGTAACCGAAGGATCACTGAGCGCAGCCGAGCGGGGCCGAGCGGGAGTCGTGCGGGGCACACGGTCGTCAAGGTCCCGTCAACGTCCCGTCAAGGTCCGGGGCTTCGGCGCGAAGAAGGCGCAAGGAAGGATCGAAAGCAGTCGGGGACGGACAGAACCTGGGCGCACCCGCGCACGCCTCCCCGCGTGCGCGGGCCATCGCGTAAGGAGCCCGTATTCCATGTCTGTCCTGACCATCGAGCCGGGGGCGACCCCCGCCGACGAGGAGCCGCCCGATACCGGCGAGCGCCATCGCCTCACCGCCCTCACGGGTCTGGCCGCCCTGTCGCTGGACGCGATGGCCTCGGTGGCGTACGGGCCCGAGGCGATCGTCCTGGTGCTGGCCGCGGCGGGCGCGCACGGCCTCGGCTTCACGCTGCCGGTGACGCTGGCCATCGCCGGCCTGCTGGCGGTGCTCGTCGCCTCGTACCGGCAGGTGATCGCCGCCTTCCCGGACGGCGGCGGGTCGTACGCCGTCGCCAGGACCCACCTGGGCGCCCGTACGAGCCTGGTGGCGGCGGCCTCGCTGGTCCTGGACTATGTGCTGAACGTGGCGGTCGCCGTCACCGCCGGAGTGGCCGCCCTGACCTCGGCGTTCCCCGAACTCTACGGCGACCGGCTGTGGCTGTGTCTGGCCGTGCTGGTGCTGATCACGGGCGTGAACCTGCGCGGCATCGTGGAGTCGGCGCGCGCGTTCATCGTGCCGACGGCCGTCTTCGTCGTGTCGATTCTGGTGCTGATCGCCGTCGGCCTCTTCCGGTCCGCGCCCGTCAGCACCGCGGCCGCGACCGGACACGCCTCCGTCCTCGCCGACAACGCCACCACCGTCGGCGCGCTGCTTCTGCTGAAGGCCTTCGCCTCGGGGTGCAGCGCGCTCACCGGTGTCGAGGCACTGGCCAACGCCGTGCCGTCCTTCCGCGTCCCGCGCGTGCGCCGGGCCCAGCGGGCGGAGGTGGCCCTGGGCGCCGTCCTCGGGGTGATGCTGATCGGCCTGTCGGTCCTCATCTCGCGCTTCCACCTCCAGCCGGTCGAGGGCGTCACGGTCCTCGCCCAGCTCGCGGACGCCTCGCTCGGCCACAACTGGGCCTTCTACGTCATCCAGTTCGCCACGATGATCCTGCTGGCGCTCTCCGCGAACACCTCCTTCGGCGGCCTGCCCGTGCTGCTGAAGCTGCTCGCCCGCGACAACTACCTCCCGCACGTCTTCGCCCTGAAGGCCGACCGACAGGTCCACCGTCACGGTGTGCTCGCGCTGGCCCTGGTCTCGGCGGCCCTGCTCGTCTTCTCCGGCGGCGACACGAACACCCTGGTGCCACTCTTCGCCATCGGCGTCTTCATCGGCTTCACGATCGCGCAGGTCGGAATGGTCCGGCACTGGCGTGGTGAGCGGGGGAGGGGATGGCGGGGCAAGGCCCTGCTGAACGGTTTCGGCGCCGTGCTCACCGGCGTCTCGGCGGTCGTGGTGACGGCGACGAAGTTCGAGGACGGCGCATGGCTGATAGTGATCGCCGTGCCGCTGCTGGTGGCCGCCTTCGAGACGGTGCACCGGGCATACGCGCGCATCGGTGAGCGGCTGGGCCTCGGGCGGATCCCCGAGCCGCCCCACCGCGAGCGTTCACTGGTGATCGTTCCGGTGTCGAACCTGTCCCGGCTGACCGTGGAGGCGCTGAACGCCGCCGCCTCCCTCGGCGACGAGGTGCGCGCCGTCACGGTGTGTCATCCCGACGCCGAGGACCGCGCCCACACCCACGCGCTGGCCCGCGACTGGGCACAGTGGGACCCCGGGGTACCGCTCGTCCAGCTCACCTCCGAGCGCCGCACCCTGGGGCGCCCGATCGCCGAGTACGTGGGCGAGACGGCCGCCGCGGAGCCCGGCACCCGGGTCACCGTGCTGATCCCCGAGGTCGAGCCGGACCGGCTGTGGCAGCGGCTGCTCCAGAACCAGCGGGGCGCGGTCGTCGCCCACGCGGTGCGCCGTGACACGGACGCGGTGATCTGCCGACTGAGGTTCCGCATCTTCTGAATCCTCCGACGCGTACTGAGCCGTACGGCGGGACCCGTCGCGCACGTGGAGCGGCCGGCCGTAAGGGTTCCGTCAAAGGCGGACCGGCCGCCGTAAGGGAGGTGTCAACGGCGGCCAGATCCGGCCATCGAGGCGGTTACCTCTAACCGTCCGCTTCATTTCTGAACCTCATCTAGGAGTTCGCGATGGCCGATCTGGCCTTCGTCGTCACCACGATCGCGGTGTTCGCGCTGGTGGCCCTCGTCGCCAAGGGGGTGACGAAGCTGTGACCGCCGAGAACATTGTCGGCCTGGTCGTGGCCGTCGCCCTGCTGGGCTATCTCGTCCTCGCCCTGATCTTCCCGGAGAGGTTCTGAGAGCGCCATGAGTCCCGTTCTTGCCGGCGTGCTCCAGCTGCTCGCGCTCATAGCGGCACTGGCCCTCGCCTACGTCCCCCTTGGCGACTACATGGCCAAGGTCTACTCCTCCGACAAGCACTGGCGTGTGGAGAAGTGGATCTACAAGGGCATCGGCGCCAATCCGAACACGGAGATGCGCTGGCCCGCGTACCTGCGCGGCGTCCTCGCCTTCTCCGCGGTCAGCGTCCTCTTCCTCTACCTGCTGCAGCGCCTCCAGGGCCATCTGCCCGGCTCGCTCGGCTTCTCCGCCATCGACCCGGACCAGGCGTTCAACACCGCCGCGTCCTTCGTCACCAACACCAACTGGCAGTCGTACTACGGCGAGCAGGCCATGGGCCACGTCGTGCAGACCGGCGGCCTGGCGGTGCAGAAC
Source organism: Streptomyces diastatochromogenes (assembly GCA_001550305.1). GTDB lineage: Bacteria > Actinomycetota > Actinomycetes > Streptomycetales > Streptomycetaceae > Streptomyces > Streptomyces mirabilis_D. Next base: position 37,027 of record LRTP01000429.1, on the reverse strand, counting down.
TTCGTCTCCGCCGCGGTCGGCATCGCCGTTGCCGTGGCGCTGGTGCGCGGCTTCTCACGCTCCCGCACCGGTGAGCTCGGCAACTTCTGGGCCGACCTGGTGCGCGGCACGATCCGCATCCTGCTGCCGCTCTCGGTCGTCGCCGCGATCATCCTGGTCGCCTGCGGCGCGATCCAGAACTTCTCCGGGATCCACTCGGTGGGCCAGTTCATGGGCGGCTCGCAGCAGTGGAACGGCGGTGCGGTCGCCTCGCAGGAGGCCATCAAGGAGGTGGGCACCAACGGTGGCGGTTACTTCAACGCCAACTCCGCCCACCCCTTCGAGAACCCCACCCCCTTCTCGAACCTGTTCGAGATCTTCCTGCTGCTGGTCATCCCGTTCGCGCTGACCCGCACCTTCGGCCGCATGGTCGGCAGCCTGAAGCAGGGCTACGCGATCCTCGCCACGATGGCCACGATCTGGCTCGGCTTCATCGCCCTGATGATGTGGACCGAGTTCGCCCACCACGGTCCGGCGTTCCAGATCGCGGGCGGCGCGATGGAGGGCAAGGAGAACCGCTTCGGTGTCGGCGCCTCGTCGATCTTCGCGGTGTCGACCACCCTGACCTCGACGGGTGCGGTGGACTCCTTCCACTCCTCGTTCACCGGCCTCGGCGGCGGTATCACCATCCTGAGCATGCAGCTCGGCGAGATCGCACCCGGTGGTACCGGCTCCGGTCTCTACGGCATGCTGATCATGGCGATCATCGCGGTGTTCATCGCCGGTCTGATGGTCGGCCGCACCCCCGAGTACCTGGGCAAGAAGATCGGCACCCGCGAGATCAAGTTCGCGGCCTGCTACATCCTCATCACCCCGGCGCTGGTGCTCGTCTTCACCGCAGCGGCGATGGCCCTGCCCACTCCGGGCCACTCCATGACCAACAGCGGGGCGCACGGCTTCTCCGAGATCCTGTACGCCTACTCCTCCGGCGCCAACAACAACGGCTCGGCCTTCGCGGGCCTGAACGCCGACACGCAGTGGTTCAACAGCACGATCGGCATCGCGATGCTGCTCGGCCGCTTCCTGCCGATGGTGTTCGTGCTGGCGCTGGCCGGTTCGCTCGCCGAGCAGAAGCCGGTCCCGGCCACCGCGGGCACCCTGCGCACCGAAAAGCCGCTGTTCACCGGCCTGTTGGTGGGCGCCATCCTGATCATCACCGGTCTGACCTACTTCCCGGCGCTCGCGCTGGGTCCGCTGGCCGAGGGGTTGGCGTCATGACCACTCGCACAGATTCACCTTCAGAAGAGGACTCGATGTCCACAGCCACTCCGACCCGGGCGCCGCACAGCGATGTGCCGACCGGCCACAAGACTGACGAAAGCCGTGTCGGCGCCGGTCTGTTCGACCCGAAGCAGCTGCTCAGGTCGCTGCCGGACGCCTTCCGCAAGCTCGACCCGCGGGTGATGATCAAGTCGCCCGTCATGTTCGTGGTGCTGGTCGGCTCGGTCCTGACGACGATCTTCTCCTTCAAGAATCCGGGCGACTGGTTCGGCTGGGCGATCAGCGCCTGGCTGTGGCTGACCGTGATCTTCGCCAACCTGGCGGAGGCGGTGGCCGAGGGCCGCGGCAAGGCGCAGGCGGACACGCTGCGCAAGGCCAAGACGGACACGGTGGCCCGCCGCCTCAACGGAGACGTGGAGGAGCACGTCCCCGGCACCGAACTGCGCGTCGGCGACCTGGTCGTCTGCGAGGCGGGCGACATCATCCCCGGCGACGGAGACGTCGTCGAGGGTGTCGCGAGCGTCGACGAGTCGGCGATCACCGGTGAGTCGGCCCCGGTCATCCGGGAGTCCGGCGGCGACCGCAGCGCCGTGACCGGCGGTACGAAGGTCCTCTCCGACCGGATCGTCATCAAGATCACGACGAAGCCCGGCGAGACCTTCATCGACCGGATGATCGCTCTGGTCGAGGGCGCGGCCCGGCAGAAGACGCCGAACGAGATCGCGCTGAACATCCTGCTCGCGTCGCTCACGATCGTCTTCCTGCTCGCGTGTGCCACGCTGCCGCCGTTCGCCGACTACGCGGGCACGCACCTCACGATGGTCGTCCTGGTGGCCCTCCTGGTCTGCCTGATCCCGACGACGATCGGCGCGCTGCTCTCGGCGATCGGCATCGCGGGCATGGACCGGCTGGTCCAGCGCAACGTCCTGGCCATGTCCGGCCGCGCGGTCGAGGCCGCCGGCGACGTCTCCACGCTGCTGCTCGACAAGACCGGCACCATCACCCTCGGCAACCGTCAGGCCTCCGAGTTCGTACCGGTGTCCGGCACCACCGAGGCCGAGGTGGCCGACGCCGCCCAGCTGTCGTCGCTGGCCGACGAGACGCCCGAGGGCCGCTCCATCGTCGTACTGGCGAAGGAGAAGTACGGGCTGCGCGAGCGGCACCAGGGCGAGCTGTCCGGGGCCGAGTGGATCGCCTTCACCGCCCAGACCCGTATGTCGGGTGTGGACGTCGACGGGCGCAAGATCCGCAAGGGCGCGGCCGGTTCGGTCATCGCCTGGGTCCAGGAGCGGGGCGGCGAGGTGTCGGCCGACGCCGACACCCTCTCCAACCGGATCTCCGAAGCGGGCGGCACGCCGCTGCTGGTGGCCGTCGAGGACACCGACGGCGCGCGCGTCCTCGGGGTCATCCACCTGAAGGACGTCGTCAAGGAGGGCATGCGCGAGCGGTTCGACGAGCTGCGCCGGATGGGCATCAAGACCATCATGATCACGGGTGACAACCCGCTGACGGCCAAGGCGATCGCGGACGAGGCCGGCGTCGACGACTTCCTCGCGGAGGCGACTCCCGAGGACAAGATGGCGCTCATCAAGCGCGAGCAGGCGGGCGGCAAGCTCGTCGCGATGACCGGCGACGGCACGAACGACGCCCCCGCGCTGGCACAGGCGGACGTGGGCGTGGCGATGAACACGGGTACGTCGGCCGCCAAGGAGGCCGGCAACATGGTCGACCTCGACTCGAACCCGACCAAGCTCATCGAGATCGTCGAGATCGGCAAGCAGCTCCTCATCACCCGGGGCGCGCTCACGACGTTCTCCATCGCCAACGACGTCGCGAAGTACTTCGCGATCATCCCGGCACTGTTCGCGGCGGTCTACCCGGGCCTGGACAAGCTGAACATCATGCACCTGTCCTCGCCCGACTCGGCGATCCTGTCGGCGGTCATCTTCAACGCGCTGATCATCATCGCGCTGGTCCCGCTCGCCCTGCGGGGTGTGCAGTACCGGCCGGTGAGCGCCGACAAGATGCTGCGGCGCAACCTAGGGATCTACGGTATCGGCGGCCTGATCGCCCCCTTCATCGGCATCAAGATCATCGACCTGCTCATCTCCCTCATCCCCGGAATCGGCTGATCGGCTATGAACAACTCGGTTACGAACACTGCCCGGTTGCTCTGGGCGGGCCTGCGCGCACTGCTGGTGCTCACCGTGGTGACGGGCGTCCTCTACCCGCTGGCCATCACCGGGGTCGCCCAGGGCCTGTTCTCGGACCAGGCGAACGGCTCGGAGATCAAGGCGAACGGCAAGGTCGTCGGCTCCTCGCTGATCGGCCAGTCCTACAACCTGCCGCTGAAGAAGGGTCAGGAGACCCCGGACGCCGACCTGAAGTGGTTCCAGGGCCGCCCCGCAAACGGCCTCGGCACCAACAGCGTCAACACCCAGTACAAGCTGATCCTGTCGGGCGCCACCAACCGTTCCGGTGACAACGCCGACCTGATCAAGTGGGTCAAGGACGCCAAGGCGGCCGTCATCAAGGACAACTCGGTGAACGGCTACACGGTCAAGCCGTCCGACGTGCCCGCCGACGCGGTCACCTCCTCCGGCTCGGGCCTGGACCCGGACATCTCCCCGAAGTACGCCGACATCCAGGTGCACCGGATCGCGGAGAAGAACGGCCTGCCCGTCGCCCAGGTGCAGAAGTTGGTCGACGAGCACACCGACGGCCGCACCCTCGGCTTCATCGGCGAGCCCCGCGTCAACGTGCTCGAACTCAACATCGCGCTCAAGGGACTCGTGGCGAAGAGCTGATGGGGTTACCTGCACCACGCGGGAGTCGGCGGCCGGGGACGCTCCTCGAGTCGCCGACTCCCGCAGCCATGAGGCCGGTTCCGTATGGCTCCGGCCCGCCGTACAACAGGAAAGGCGCACACCGATGACCCGGGTACTGGTGGTGGAGGACGACCCTCAGCTCGTCCGGGCCCTCGTGATCAACCTGCAGGCCCGGCGGTACGGAGTGGACCCGGCCCCCGACGGCACCACCGCGCTGCGCATCGCCGCCGCCCGGCAGCCCGACGTGGTCCTGCTCGACCTCGGCCTGCCCGACATGGACGGCACGGACGTCATCAGGGCCCTGCGCGGCTGGACCCGCGTACCGATCCTCGTCCTGTCCGCCCGCCGCGCCTCCGACGAGAAGGTCGCGGCCCTGGACGCGGGCGCCGACGACTACATCACCAAGCCGTTCAGCATGGACGAACTCCTCGCCCGGTTGCGCGCCGCCGTCCGCCGCACGGACGACGTTCCGCTGGCCCCCGAGACGACGCTCGTCATGACGGACGGCTTCACCATCGACCTGCTCGCCAAGAAGGCCACCCGCGCCGGGCACGACGTACGCCTCACACCGACCGAGTGGCATCTGCTGGAGATCCTGGTCACCAACCCCGGCCGGCTCATCACGCAGAAGCACCTGCTGGCGGAGGTGTGGGGTGTCAGCCAGAGCAACAAGACCAACTACCTGCGGGTCTACATGGCCCAGCTCCGCCGGAAACTGGAGGCGGACCCCGCCCACCCCCGCTATCTGATCACCGAGCCGGGCATGGGATACCGCTTCGAGAGCTGAAGCGCGCGTACGAAACCGACGAAGAGAAGAGAAGATGGCACGCGGCAAGCTTCGGATCTACCTCGGTGCGGCACCGGGGGTCGGCAAGACGTACGCGATGCTCTCCGAGGCGCACCGCCGGGTGGAGCGGGGCACCGACTGTGTCGTCGCGTTCGTGGAGCACCACCACCGGCCGCGCACCGAGGTGATGCTGCACGGTCTGGAGGAGATCCCCCGTAAGGAACTGGAGTACCGCGGAACCGTCTTCACGGAGATGGACGTGGACGCGGTGCTGGCCCGGCGTCCCCAGGTGGCCCTGGTCGACGAGCTGCCCCACACGAACATCCCCGGCTCCCGCAACGCCAAGCGCTGGCAGGACGTCGAGGAACTCCTCGCCGCCGGGATCGACGTGATCTCCACCGTCAACATCCAGCACCTGGAGTCGCTGGGCGACATCGTCGAGTCGATCACCGGCATCCGGCAGCAGGAGACGGTGCCGGACGAGGTGGCACGGCGGGCGGACCAGATCGAGCTGGTCGACATGTCGCCGCCCGCGCTGCGTCGTCGTATGGCGCACGGCAACATCTACAAGCCGGACAAGGTCGACGCGGCGCTGTCCAACTACTTCCGGCCCGGCAATCTGACCGCGCTGCGCGAGCTGGCGCTGCTGTGGGTGGCCGACCGGGTCGACGAGTACCTGACCGAGTACCGCAGTGAGCACCGGGTCTCGAAGATCTGGGGTTCGCGGGAGCGGATCGTGGTCGGGCTGACCGGTGGTCCCGAGGGGCGCACACTGATCCGCCGGGCCGCGCGGCTCGCGGAGAAGGGCGCGGGCGGCGAGGTCATGGCCGTCTACATAGCCCGCAGCGACGGACTGACCTCCGCCTCGCCCAAGGAACTGGCGGTCCAGCGCACGCTGGTGGAGGACCTGGGCGGCACCTTCCACCACGTCATCGGCGACGACGTCCCCACGGCGCTCCTCGATTTCGCGCGCGGGGTCAACGCCACCCAGATCGTCCTCGGGGTGTCCCGGCGCAAGGCATGGCAGTACGTCTTCGGACCGGGCGTCGGGGCGACGGTGGCCCGCGACTCGGGTCCCGACCTCGACGTCCACCTGATCACCCACGGCGAGGCGGGCAAGGGGCGCGGGCTGCCGGTCGCCCGGAGCGCACGGCTCGGCCGCCTCCGGGTCGTCTGGGGCTGGTTGACCGGCGTGGCCGGGCCGGCCCTGCTCACCCTGCTGCTGACCGGCGTCGCGCCCGAAGTCGGCCTGGCCAACGACATGTTGCTGTTCCTGGCGATGACGGTGGCCGCCGCCCTGCTGGGTGGGCTGTATCCGGCCCTGGCTTCGGCCGTGGTCGGCTCCCTGCTGCTGAACTGGTTCTTCACCCCGCCCGTCCACACCCTGACGATCGCCGACCCGAAGAACATCGTCGCCATCGCGATCTTCGTCGGGGTCGCGGTGTCGGTGGCGTCGGTGGTGGACCTGGCGGCCCGGCGTACGCACCAGGCGGCCCGGCTGCGTGCCGAGTCGGAGATCCTCTCCTTCCTTGCGGGCAGCGTGCTGCGCGGCGAGACCAGCCTGGAGGCCCTGCTGGAGCGGGTCCGGGAGACCTTCGGCATGGAGTCGGTCGCGCTCCTGGAACGGGAGAGCGACGTGACGCCGTGGACCTGCGCCGGCCGGGTGGGCACGGGGAGGACGTTGGAGCGGCCGGAGGACGCGGACGTGGACATGCCGGTGGGGGACCGGATGGCGCTCGCGCTGTCCGGGCGGGTCCTGCCGGCGGAGGACCGCCGGGTGCTGGCCGCCTTCGCCGCCCAGGCCGCGGTGGTCCTGGACCGGCAGCGGCTGCAGTCCCAGGCCGACCAGTCCCGTGCCCTGGCCGAGGGCAACCGCATCCGCACCGCGCTGCTGGCCGCCGTGAGCCACGACCTGCGGACCCCGCTGGCCGGGATCAAGGCCGCGGTCTCCTCGCTGCGGTCGGACGACGTGGCCTGGTCGGAGGAGGACCGGGCCGAGTTGCTGGAGGGCATCGAGGAAGGCGCCGACCGGCTCGACCACCTCGTGGGCAACCTGCTCGACATGTCCCGCCTGCAGACGGGCACGGTCACCCCGCTGATCCGCGAGATCGACCTGGACGAGGTGGTCCCGATGGCGCTGGGCGGCGTACCGGAGGACAGCGTGGAGCTGGACATCCCCGAGACGCTGCCCATGGTCGTCGTCGATCCCGGCCTGCTGGAACGCTCGGTCGCCAACCTGGTGGAGAACGCGGTGAAGTACAGCCCGGCGGCCGAACCGGTCCTGGTCGCGGCGAGTGCCATGGCCGACCGGGTGGAGGTACGGGTGGTGGACCGCGGTCCCGGGGTCCCCGAGGAGGCCAAGGGCCGCATCTTCGAACCCTTCCAGCGCTACGGCGACGCGCCCCGCGGCGCGGGCGTGGGTCTCGGCCTCGCGGTCGCCCGCGGCTTCGCCGAGGCGATGGGCGGCACACTGAACGCCGAGGACACCCCTGGCGGCGGTCTCACCATGGTCCTCGGTCTCCCGGCCGCGGCCGGCAACGGTGCGACGGCGGTGCCCGCATACGCTCATGAGCGCGTATCTCCTCCTCGGGCCGCCGATGCCCGCTCCGGACCGCCACACTGAAGTATGCGTCTGCTCGTCCGAGGCTGAACGGGATCCAAGTAGGCCTGAATCGGCGCCTGTTCACGGTAGGCGGCGAACACGGCCTCCGCGTACTGATCATCGGTGTGCCGGGGGTGTCGCTCACCGCGGAGCGCCGACCGCGCTCAGCACCGCGTCGGCCATGCCGCGCGCGCCGCGCTCGTTGGGATGCATCGGGGCGGCGGGAAGGCTGGGCAGCAGCGGCTCGATCCAGCGGGTGTCCCTGCCCGCGCAGGCGTCACGGCCGACGGACGGCTTGTACGTGTCGACGTATCCGGCCCCGGCGTCCTGTGCCCGCTTGCGCAGCACGGCGTTGAGCTGCTGTTCCTTGTCGTTGAGGTAGGTCGCGTCAGCGGGTGCGAGGGTCAGGTCGTCGGCGCAGCCGGTGCCCTGGGCCGGCAGGATCGCCGGGTATCCCACGACGTACACACGGGCCTTCGGGGCACGTCGCTTCACCTCGACCAGTGCTGCGGACAGTCGCTCACCCGCCGTGTCGATCTTCCGCTGTACGTCGTCGGTGTCGCCGGAGACGTACTTCCCCCGGCACGGCGCGTCGTCCCCGGTGTACTTGCCGCGGCCGGTCATGTCGTAGAACACGCCCGCCTTGACGCACGTGGTGACCAGCGAGGCGAAGCCGATGTCGTTGCCGCCGATGCCGAGGGTGACCAGCCGCGTCCCGGCGGACAGTGCCGACAACTGGGCCGGGTTGGTGCCGTCGTCGGTGGACTGCGGTGTCGTCAGGTCGGCGACGGTGGCCCCGCTGCAGCTCACGTCGCGGAAGTCGGCCGCCCGCAGCCCCAGCCGCTCGGCGACCAGCGCCGGGTAGTCGTGGTCGGAGCGATCGCACCCGGCGGGGGCGCCGGTCCGGTCGGGGATCCGCGGCCCGGCGGTGTAGGAGTCGCCGAGCGCCACGTACGGCCCTCGTGGCGTCGGGTCGGTGCCCGAGTGGTGCCGGGTGATGCCGACCGCGGCGACCAGGGTGGCGCAGGCGAGGAAGACGCCGATCAGCACGGTCCGTAGGTGATGCGTCATCGACATGTCCTGCTGACTCGGTGACGGATGAGGGCGCGCACGCCAGAAGGCCCGACAACCCGGTGGCCAAAGGGAAACAGCCAGGGGAGAGGCCTTGTCGTCCCGCTCTCGGGGACGCCTTCAGGCTCGCGGACAGGGCCCTGTCGCGTCGTCCTCCGGCTGCCGACAATCCCGCTACTGAGAACGCAGTACGCCGTGGAGTGCGCGTAGTGCCGATGCAGACGCACGCCCGCGCCCGATGCGGTCCTCAGTCGCTGCCACGCCACTGGAGCAGATCGAGGGCGACGGCGACCTTGACGGTGTTGTCCTCGAGTGGCTTCGGGAGCAGTCGGTCGGCCCGGTCGAGCTGCCGGAGCAGGGTGTTGCGGTGGGTGTAGAGCCGGCCGGCGGCGCGGGTCGTGTTGCACTGGGCCTGGATGTACGTGAGGACGGCGTGCCTCAGTTCCGGGCTCGCCGTGGCGAGGTCGCCGAGGGTGGTCTTGACGAACTCGTCGGCCTGTTCCACGTCCTGACTGATCAGGCTGCTGAGCTGGACGTCGTCGAAACCGGCGACACGACGCGGTGAACGGAGCCTGGCGAGCATGCGCTGGGTGGTCAGCGCGGCGAGGTGGCTGCGCCGGAAGCCCTCCCTGCCCCGGGCGGGCGGGCCCACGGCGATCCGGACGCCCGGCAGCGGGTCGAGGAGCCGGCTCAGCGGACCGGTGTCGGGTGCGGCGGGTCCGGGCAGCCACACCCACAGAGTGGCCGCGCCGACGATCACGGTGAGCGGTTGCTGCACTCCGGCCGTCTGCGCCAGGGCCTCGGTCGCACGTTCGAGGTGGCCCGGTTCGGGGGCCGGTTCCTCGCTCCACACGACGGCGGCGGTGTGTGTCCGGTCGAGGGCGTAGCCCAGGCGTGCTTCCGCCCGTTGTCGGCTGATGGGCGCGCCCTCGACGAGCAGGGTGACGATCTCGCGACGTTCGGCGTGGGTGCCGTGGGTCAGCTCTTCGCGCTCGGCGGCCATGCGGGCGGCGATGTCGACGATCGTGGCGTCGAGGAAGCCCGAGACGGAGCGCGCCGACACGTCGAGCAGCTCGCGCAGTTCGTCGGGGTCGGAGGTCAGGGTGAAGGCGGTCTGCATCCAGCGCCGCCAGGCCGCGTTCTGTCCGACGCGGTAGGAGTCGAGGGCCGATTCGTCGAGCCCGCGGCGTACCAGGTCGCGGGCGTGGCTGAGACTGTCCGGGCCGGTGTACGCGGGTACCGGCGCGCCGGGGTCGCGCACGGTCTCCGACGCCCAGAACGTCAGATGGGCGCGGTTGATCCGCCGTGTGGCGGCGCGCAGGGCGGGGTCCTGCGCGACGGCTCGCATGGTCACCGCCGCCAGGGTCGCCTCGTCGATCTCGTCGAGCCACTCCTGCAGACTGTTGAGTGCGATCTCCGCACCCCGCCGAAGAAAATCGCATGTACGTTCGGAAGGGCGCTGCCAGATCATGTCCGCACGTTAGCCCCGCGGTGGTGCAGAATGCACTGGTCTTTTCCGATGAAGGTGCGAACCGCCACACCGTACTGGCCGGTATGTGAGGTCATCATCGAGGCACCACCCAGCTAACGCCTCAGCAACGGAGTCCCCGCACATGACCCGTCAGAGCGAGCACATCGACGTGCTGATCATCGGCGCCGGCATCTCCGGCATCGGCGCTGCCCACTACCTGCAGACCGAGCGGCCGGGCAGCAGCTACGCGATCCTGGAGGCCCGTGGTGTCTCCGGCGGCACGTGGGCGCTGTTCCGCTATCCGGGCATCCGGTCGGACTCCGACCTGCACACCTTCGGCTACGCCTTCAAACCGTGGCGCAACGACAAGTCGATCGCCACCGCCGATCTTATCCTCGACTACCTGCGGGAGACCGCGGGGGAGAGCGGCATCGAACAGCGCATCCGCTACCACCACCGGGTGCGCGGCGCGGCCTGGTCCACCGCCGAGGCCCGCTGGACGGTGGAGATCGAGCGCGCCGACACCGGTGAGACGGTGTCGATGACCGCGAACTGGCTGTTCTGCGCCGGTGGTTACTACCGCTACGACGAAGGGTTCACCCCCCGGTTCGAGGGCAGGGAGCGGTTCGCCGGCCAGATCGTGCACCCGCAGCACTGGCCGGAGGACCTGGACTGCGCGGGCAAGAAGGTCGTGGTGATCGGCAGCGGTGCGACGGCCGTCACGCTGATCCCGGCGCTGGCGGACACGGCCGGCCATGTCACCATGCTCCAGCGTTCGCCCACCTACATCCTTCCGGTCGCGTCGCAGGACGTGATCGCGAACACGCTGCGCAAGCTGTTGCCGGCCGGCCTCGCCCACCGGCTCACCCGGCGCAAGAACATCGCCCTGCAGCGCTTCGTCTGGCGGACCTCGCAACGCCACCCACGGGTCGTGCGACGTCTCATCCGCGCCGTGAACATCAGGCAACTGCCGGCCGGTTATCCCGTGGACGAGCACTTCAACCCGTCCTACGACCCCTGGGACCAGCGGCTGTGCACGGTCCCCGACGCGGACCTGTTCAAGGCGCTCAAGAAGGGAACGGCCTCGGTCGTCACCGACCGGATCGCCACGTTCACCGAGACCGGCATCCGGCTCGAATCCGGTCGTGACCTCGACGCCGACATCATCGTCACCGCCACCGGGTTGAACGTGCAGCTGTTCGGCGGGATGGCGCTCTCGGTGGACGGCGAACCCGTCGACTTCGCCGACAGGGTGGCCTTCAAGGGCATGATGCTGAGCGGCGTACCGAACTTCGCCTTCGCGATCGGCTACACGAACTCCTCGTGGACGCTCAAGGTGGGCCTGCTGTGCGAGCACTTCACCCGGCTGCTCGGACACATGGACACCATCGGCGCGGACATCTGCCGCCCCGAGCTCCCCGATCCGGCCATGCCCACCCGTCCGCTGCTCGACTTCGGCGCCGGATACGTCAAGCGGTCCCTCCACATGATGCCGCGTCAAGGACTCGCCCATCCCTGGCTCATGTCGATGAACTACCACTCCGACGTCAAACTGCTGCGCGGCGGCCCCGTCGAGGACGACAACCTGCGCTTCACCTCCGTCGCACGCCACGCGAAGGCCCGGACGTCGGCCTGAGCGGCGACCGCCTCGCTTCCGTCGGACGCGACATCACCCCGTGTCACTGGATGCATGGCGACGACCGACGGCTGCGTCGGCCGGTACTCCTTCGTCACCCGCTCCGACAACCGTGACGCCGGCCGGACCACGAGGATCACGGCGACCTGGCCCAGGACACCGCCGGCCTGCTCGACCACCTCGGTGTGGCGAGCGCGCAACTGGTTGCCATGTCCATGGGCGGCATGATCGCCCGTGCGAAGGACAAGGCCATCGCCCCGGTAGGGCACGGCGCGACAGACCGACACCTTCCGAAAGTCCGGCGACCGGACCGCGGAACTCCGAGATGTCACGACACCGACCCCGTCATCCACATCAATTCACTGGGCCCTGGGAGCAGAGCCGGATGCATTCGCGTGTCCGGATCGTACGAAGGCTACCGCGGCACTTGCGCGCCCGGTGCGGTCCTCACCGGGCTCGGACCTCTGCGAGGTTGAACTCCCAAATACCTTGCGGTGCACAGGACATGCGCACGCCACCACGCCTCGATACTGTCCACATGCTGGGATTGGGCTGCTCCGGCCGTCCGTAGCGGCGGGTGAGCACTACGCTGCTCCACAGACGTCCCAGACCCCGGCGGCATGTCGTTCCCGAGCACAGATCGCCGCGGGGAGCGGGCCCTTCGCCCGTCGCCCGGCGCATCCCTGGAGGGTACCGGGTGGGTCCGCAGTCCTGCCGCGCAGGCGACCAGTCGGCCGTTGCCCGGCCTCCGCCGAATGCACTCCGCTGCCGGAAGCGGGCCGGTGGTGCCGGGATCCCGGCACCACCGAGTCCCCTGCCGGACGGTCCTCCGAACCGAGGCGTCATGCCCCTTCCGCCGCTCACCATCTACCGTCACGACCGAGGAAAACGGGCACTGATCACGCTGGCCGGTGAGATCGACCTGGACACGGTGCCCCGGGTGCGCGCATCACTGGAACGGTGTCTGCGCGACGGCATCCGCACCATCGACGTCGACCTCACCCTCGTCACCTTCTGCGACTGCAGCGGCCTCAACGCCTTCCTCAACGCCTCACAGCGCATCACCGCGGCCGGGGGGACGCTGCGACTGCACCATCCGCCGCGGACACTGGTCCTCATGCTCGACATCGCCGGCTGCGAATTCCTGCTCCTGGGGGTCCCGTTCGGGCAACTGTCGCCACCTCCCGGGTACCCCCTGGTCACGACCGCTCCCGCGCCGCATCGCTCTGTTCCGCCTGTTCCTCCTGTACCTGTCCTGTCGGGCGGTGCGGTGTGATGGCTCGGCAGCATCAGGGACGGTCACGGCAGCCCCGTGGAAACGAGAAGCCCGGCGTGAACTCCGGCGCGGACCTCAGAGCGGACCCAGGAGCGGCTGCGGTGCGGTTGCGCCGGGTGAACCGATGGCTCGTGGAGGACATCCGCGAGGATCTAGGGAATCTGTACGAGGACTCCGGCGCGACGGGATCCGGAAAGGCATACCGTCGTCCCAGCCGCCAGGACTTCCTGAACCATCTGACGGGCTACATCCGCCGCCCGGGATTCGCCATGGTGATCGCGGAGACGGACAGTCTGACGGGGTGCGCCTTCGGGTTCCCCGTACTCGGCGACGGCCGCTGGTGGCTCGGTTTCGGCGGCGTGCTGCCACGCACCATAGAGCGGATCACCAGGTCCGGCAGTGTCTTCGCGATCAGCGACACCCTGGTCCGCCCGCACCCGCAGGACCAGAAACTGGCCCACCTTCTGCAGGAGAAGCTGCTGACCGACCACCAGGCGACCCTTGGCGCCACCTTGGTGGATCAGGCCGACCGCCCGACTCTCGACTCGCTCCACTCGTCGGGATGGCTGGACATCGGAGAGGTTCGGAGGCCGACCAGCCCCACCACGTTCCGTGCGCTGGTGCTCCCCCTCGGGGAACGGACCACGGAAAGGCTGGAGGGCCTTGCGCACGAAGCCCGGATACGGTGGCCCGGGTGAGGTCCGACAACCGGTCGGCCCGGATCCAGGTACTGGTCGCCCAGCAGGCGGCCCGGCGGGGTGCCCGGGTCGGCGTGGTGGACGTGTGCACCGCCGCCGTGGCCGCACTGCCCGTCGGCGGGGCCGGACTTTCCGCGATGTCCAGATCTGCGGCCAGCCATCCGTTGTGCAGCACCGACGATGTCAGTGAGCAGTTGGAGGAGCTCCAGCTCACCTTGGGCGAGGGGCCTTGCGTGGATGCCTTCACACAGGGTTCGGCCGTACTGACGCCCGATCTGCTCGCCGCCGAAGTGCAGGACCGCTGGGCCGTGTTCGCCGACGCGGCCCTGGAAGCAGGGGCACGCGCCGTCTACGCCTTCCCTCTGCACATGGGTGCGATCAGCCCCGGAGTTCTGGACCTGTATTCCCAAGTCCCGGGCAGGTTGAACGCGGAGGCGCTGGCCGACGCGTTGGCTTTCGCCGACACCGCCGCTCTGGTCCTGCTCGACTCCCGGATCGACGGCGAGGAGGACCTGGCCGGCGGATGGTCGGCGGACGGACGACACGAGGACCTGGGCGCGTACCGGGCGGAGATCGACCAGGCCACGGGCATGCTCACGGCCCAGCTCGGAGTCGGTGCCGAAGAAGCCTTCGTCCGCCTGCGCGCCTACGCCTACGCCAGAGGACGCCGCCTTGCCACGGTGGCCGCCGACGTGGTCGCCCACCGGCTCACGTTCCCCCCAGGCGCGGAAACGGATCGGACCGACGATGAAGCCTGACACCTTTGCCGAGCCAACAAGCCGAACTAAGAAGACCGGACCAAGAAGACCGGACCAAGAAACCGGACAAGGACATGAGTTGCACTTCCCGTCCCTTCATCCGGGCCGGGATCAGTCTCGACGGAGGGTGTGCACGATGAATCAGCGACTCCTGGCCAAGACTTTCGTCGAGCTGGCGGACAACCTGGTCGCCGACTTCGACCTCATCGATTTCCTGCGCCTGCTGACCGACCGCTGTGTGGGCATGCTCGGCGCGAGTGCCGCAGGCGTGCTGCTCGCGGACCGCGACGGCGAACTCCGCGTCATGGCCGCCTCCGACGAACAGGTGCGCCTGCTGGAACTCTTCCAGCTGCAGAACGACGAAGGGCCGTGCCTGGACTGCTTCCGCACCGGCGCACCGGTGATCGTCGCCAACCTGAGCGGGGAGGCCGACCGCTGGCCACGCTTTGTCGCGGCAGCCCACCGCGGCGGGTTCGGGGCGGTCCAGGCCCTGCCGATGCGTCTACGGGACGAGGTCGTCGGAGCCCTGAACCTCTTCCACGCCACCCCGGGCCCCTTCGACCCGGACGCCACGCCGCTCGCCCAGGCCCTGGCCGACGTCGCCACCATCAGCCTGCTGCAACAACGCACCGCGCACCGCAGCACCGTCCTCAACGAGCAACTGCAGAGCGCGCTGAACAGCCGCGTCCTGATCGAACAGGCCAAGGGAAAACTCGCCGAACGCCGGGGCATCGACATGGAACAGGCCTTCACCACACTGCGCGGTTACGCCCGTGCTCACAACCGGCGCCTGTCCGACCTGGCCCGCGCGTTCATCGACGACTCCGAAGCCCTCCCCGGCCTGAGGTCCTGACCAAGGCCACGACCGGTCAGCAGTCCAGAGTGTGGTTCACCGGTTTGTGGTTCGCAGTCTCTGCTTTCCGGGCCGGACGGCCGCCGCCGATGGTGTTCGGCGGCGGCCGTGGTCGCGAGGACGCGAGGCCCCCCGGCCATCGTGTCCTCGCGCACTGCCCTCCGCGGCGGCGGGGTGGCGGGAGCACCCCGAGTGGAAAACGCCAGGAGGACGGAAGCTGGAGCCGCGTTCTCCGGCGATGCGGCTCCGGCCGGCCTCGATTGCGACTCGGGGGCTGGGAGCCTGGGTGGGGGACGTGCCGGTTCCGTCGATTCCTGACACGGACGAAGTCCCGCCTGCCTTGCCCTGACCGTAGAGCACATGCACGACGAGCGGAACAGGGCATGACATACGCGTTCGTCACCCGCGGCGCTCGCGGTCCCGCCGGTCCTCACGGTTCCAGCGCTCTCGGTGCTGTCGGCTGTAGCGGCGATCCCAGCGGTCTTGACGCTCCCGGCGGTCCCGATAGTCCTGGTACTCAACGAAGTCGGACCCGCCGCCGCGGCCCCGGCTCCCGCGGCCGTAACGGGTGGCTCCCAAGACCAACACAGCCGCGGCCACCCACCAAATGGGGTTGAGGAAACCGAAGCCGAACAAGACCACGATCAGGACGAGAAGCAGAACGAACACAGCGGGCCTCCCCGGGAGCAAAACACAGCATCGGTACCGGGGACTGGGGCCTCACCCCACAGCGTAGTCCTGCCCGAAGTCTGCCGATAGTGCGCGACACATGCATCTACTGACAGATATCGATGGCCACTTGACGCTTACTGAGGAAATACCGGAAGGACTGGCGTACGCCGTGCCGCCCCGGCCCTCGGCAGCGTCGCACCGCGAACGCGCCCCCAGGGGGCGCACTCCGCGCATCGGTGCCGGAACCCGCCGCGCCACGGGCGTGACCGTTCCCGCACTCGCTCCCCGCCAGGAAGCGATCCCGGCGCGGCCCGATGCGCTGCATGCGGGCAACTATCCGCTCGACCGAGCCGGCTGACGCCCTCACCGAGGCCCCCTTCACCCCAGCAGCCCCCGCCGGCCCCGGGAACTCCCGCATCCCGAGGCCCCGTTGACACGAGAGGGCGCCGAGCGTTGACTGACAGCACGGCGTAGGGCCGTGCCAACCCGGGTCGTCCGGGCGAGGCATTCCCCCTTCCCGCTCCGCCCGGCCCCCGCGGAACCAGGAGATTCCCGCGATCCGGAGGTCGGCGATGTCACGGATTCCTCTCCTTGCGCTGATCGGTTCCGACCGCGGCCCCAGGTAATCCACCTTCAACGACGAGGCCGACCATGAGCGTTGGACAAACCGTCAAGAACAAAAGCAGGAATTCAAGGGCTGGATCACTGAAGTGCTCGGCCGGGCCACCCGCAACAGAAAACTGGAACGACACGGCAAGGTCGAACGGGTCTCCGGCAATCTGAGGCAGGCAGGCGAGAAGGCGAGGCACGCCTTCAGGCGGTGACCACGAAAGCCCCGGGTGGTGCCCCCGTCGTATGGGCACCACCCGTTCGGCATCAACACGGAATTCTCTAGGAGGAATCGGGGAATGGCAGCCGTGTTCATCGTCGTGATCACCGCCCTGATCGTCCTCGCGACGACAGCCGTACTCGTGGGACGCGGACCGGTCCGGGGCGGCGGTCGGGGTGGCGGCCGTCCGAACCACCACTTCGGACCCCCGTACGACCCTGCCCTCACCCATGACGACGACACCGACGCGGCCGGCCCGGGACCCTGCGAGCGCTGAAGCCGTACAGCTCCCTCCGGACGACCACTGAGCGCAGTATGGTTGGTCTTGGGCCGGTTCACTCTCACGTGCAACCGCCCGGAAGGGCGGCTCCGGCGTGTTTGCGCCGGAGCCGTTGGCTCATGCCTCGTGAGAGTGCCGCGCCCGGAAGGGAGAGGGCATGATCCAGGCAGCCGATATCCGTGAGTGGCGCGACCACGATGTCGTGGACCCGAAGGGGCGCAAGATCGGCGTGCTCGAAGCGATCTACGTGGACACCACCACCGACGAACCCGCCGTGGCCACCGTGCGAACCGGGCTGCCCACCCGCCAGCGCCTGGTTTTCGTCCCCCTCGACGAGGCGATCCTCGGGCCGGAGTACCTCAAGGTCTCCTACGCCAAGAGCCTGGTGAAAAAGGCTCCTTCGATCGGCACGGACGACATCCTGCCCGCCGAGCAGGAGATTGGGATCTTCCAGCACTACGGCATGACCTACCAGCCAGGTGTGAAGGGCGAACGCCAACTCGCACGCCGCTGAGCGACCGCTCCCCGTCCCACTCAGTCCGGTCTGGTCCGGCCCAGTCGGGTCTGGTCCAAGGAAGGCTTCAGGCGATGGTGCTCTTTCTTCTCCTCGTCCTCGTAGCCGTTGTCCTGGGAATCATCGGAGTGGCAGCCGAGGGCCTGGGATATCTGCTGATCATCGGTATCGTGCTGCTCGCGGCCGATGCGGCCATCGCCTACGCCCGATGGTCCCGGCGCGCCGGCCGTCGCCCCATCCGCTGACGGCGGGCAACGGGCGACCGCACGTCCGGCATGCCGTGGAAATCGCGTCACCGTAACCGGCCATCGGACCCCGGACAGGAGTATCTTGAAGATACCGAGGGTACTTCGTACACCGGCTTCGATGCCCGTGCCGTCCCCGGCGATTCACGACACCGGGCCGGTCCTGGCCGGCCCGGGGCAGGGTTCGCGTGATGACCGCAACCATGTTGGACAAGCCCGCGGTCGAAGACCGGACCTCCTCCTCTTCACCGCCACCTCTCCGGCTGCAGCTGGTGCCACCCGGTACGGCCCCCGCCCTGATCGACGGCGCATGGTGGCCACGCTCCCGCGACCTGACGGCCGAACTTCCCGCGCTCACCGCTGTCTTGGACCCGCTGTGGGGGCGCATCACCCACGTCACCGTGAACCCCACGTTCTGGCCGGACATCCCCCGCAAGGTTCCCGTCCAGGGCCATGTGGTGAGGGTCGGCTGGTTCAAGGCCGAGCAGGACCCGCACAAGCTGCTGCTGCTCTCCTACACCGCGGGCCGCTGGGACCTGCTGGTGATCCCACCCGAGACCGACGACGTCACGGCCGCCCGGCTGATGACCACCGCCTCGGATCCCGGACGCAGCCTCACGGCAAGCGGCCTGATCCAGGAGGCCGAGCTCTTCCGCATCGCCGCCGAGGCCGAGGCCGCCGCATGGGACTCGGCCCGGGAAACGGTCTGGGACTCCGAAGGCGGACACGACGCCCGCCACACCTCCTCCCACAGTCCCGTGGGCGCCGCCATCGGCCGCGTGCCGATTCCGGCGCCAGGCATGTGACAGACATGCAGTCGTCCCGACCGTCCCAGGCCGGGCGTAAGTAAACCGACGGCCTTGACGCCTGCCCGGCGTCAGGGCGTGCTCCGGTCTTTCCGGCCCGCCTCAGGGTCCTTAGCCGGGTCCTTCTCCGCGACTGGACGCGCTCGATCGGTTCCGGTGTCGATGGTGATCTGTTCGGCCTGCGTGACCTTGTCGGCATGGACGGCTCTGGCCATCGCAGCACACATGTATCGCGTCGAGCGTCGCGTGCGGCGGGACCACTAGCAGGGAGACGTGGTCCTGATCGCCTCGGCGGCAGGCGGGCAAGAGCACGAGGCCCGGTCTCGGGATACACGAGGCCCGGTCTCGGGATATACGGGGCCTGTCGGCCCTAGTGCCCCGCGGAGCGGGCGGAGCAGGCTCGCAGCGAGACCGAGAAGCGGTCTCGCGCCTCCCGGTGCCCCGCTGCGGCGACGCCTTCCCGGACCTGGTGCCTCGTCGCCGCGGTCCACCCTCCGAGGGAGCGAAACCATGACCACCTTGATCATTGTCCTGGTGGTGCTCGTCGTCCTGGTCCTGATCGGGCTGGCGATGGCGATCCGTATCGTCCGGCAGTACGAGCAGGGCGTCCTGTTCCGGTTCGGCCGACTGGTCGGCCCGCGCGCACCCGGGCTGCGGTTCATCATCCCCTTCGTCGACGTCCTGCACCGTGTCTCGCTGCGCATCGTCACGATGCCGATCCAGTCGCAGGGCATCATCACCCGTGACAACGTCAGCGTCGATGTCTCTGCTGTGGCCTACTTCCGCGTGGTCGACGCGGTCAGGTCGGTCATCGCGATCGAGAACGTGAACGCCGCGATCAACCAGATCGCCCAGACCACCCTGCGGAAGGTCGTCGGCCAGCACACCCTGGACGAGACCCTGTCCGAGACCGACCGCATCAACCTGGACATCCGCGAGATCCTGGACGTCACCACCGCTGAGTGGGGCGTGCAGGTCACCCTGGTCGAGCTCAAGGACATCCAACTGCCCGAGTCCATGAAGCGTGCCATGGCCAGGCAGGCCGAGGCCGAGCGGGAGAAGCGCGCCAAGATCATCAACGCCGAAGGGGAGTCCCTGGCCGCCGCCGCTCTGGGCGCCGCCTCCGACACGATGATGGCCCACCCGCTCGCCCTGCAACTGCGCAACCTGCAAAGCCTGGTCGAGATCGGCGTGGACAAGAACACCACCGTCGTCTTCCCCGCACCACTGATGAGCACCATCGGAGAACTCGGAGCCTTCCTCGCCCGCGAAACGACCGCGGCCGCCGCCACGGCGCCGCCGTCCCCCACGCTGGTACCGGCCCTGGATCTGACCAAGCCCGCTCGCGTGCCGGCACCGCATGGAGCGACCAAGACCCTGTGAGCACCCGTGGCAGCACGAGGCTTGCGGTGGCCCACGGCGCACATCCGCCGGCCGGGTCACCGCATCGTGGTCCGCGTCCCTCACCCGCACCGCCGTTCGCGGCGAGGCTGACGGTCCGCATCAGAGCGGGCCGTCGGCCGGGGTGGGGCGGGGCGCCGCGGTGCTGAAGTGGGCGGCACGGCGCCGCAGGTGACGGCGGCGGGCGTAGTGCCTGGGAACCTGAGGTGCCGCGACTGCAGCTCCGTAGAAGAGCCGTTTGCCGATCTCGACGAGGGCCAGGTAGGCGAGGATCATGCCGACCAGCGCGGCGAAGAACGCCCCGGGAAGCGGTTGGAAGCCCAGAGTGTGGGCGAGTGGGGTGGCCGGCAGCACGGCGCCGATCGTGACGACGCCGAGCGCGGCGAGAGTCAGCGGCAGGCTGGGGTGGCTGCGGAAGAACGGGATGCGCCGGGTGCGGATGGCGAAGATCACCAGGGTCTGGGTGGCCAGCGATTCGACGAACCAGCCGGAGCGGAATTGGGCCGGCCCGGAGTGGAAGACCCAGAGCATGACGCCGAAGGTGACGAAGTCGAACGCCGAGCTGAGCGGTCCGAAGGAGACCATGAATCGGCGGATGAAGGCGATGTCCCAGTGCGAGGGCTTCCGCAGCTGGTCCTCGTCCACGTTGTCCGTCGGGATGGCCAGCTGACTGCTGTCGTAGAGAAGGTTGTTCAGCAGGATCTGTGAGGGGAGCATCGGCAGGAAGGACAGGAACAGCGAGGCGCCCGCGGCGGAGGCCATGTTGCCGAAGTTGCTCGAGGTGCCCATCAACACGTACTTGATGGTATTGGCGAAGATCCGGCGACCCTCGGCCACACCGTCTGCGAGGACGTTGAGGTCTTTCTCCAGCAGGATGACGTCGGCCGCGTCCTTGGCGACGTCGGTGGCCGAGTCGACGGAGATGCCCACGTCGGCCGCGTGCAGAGCCAGTGCATCATTGACCCCGTCACCCAGGAAGGCCACGCCGCCGTGGCTGCGCCGTTGCGCGTGCACGATCCGCGCCTTGGCTTCGGGACTCACGCGCGCGAAAACGGTGGTCCGGGTGATCGCCTCAGCCAGTTGTGCGTCGTCCAGGGTGTCGACCTCGCTGCCGGTCATCGCGCCCGCGTCGGTGAGTCCCAGGTCACGGCAGACCTTTGCGGCGACTGCGGCGTTGTCGCCGGTGACGACCTTCACCGCGATGCCGAGGCCGGAGAGTCTGCGCAGCGCTGTGGCGGCGTCCGCCTTGGGCGGGTCGAGGAACACCAGCAGCCCAGCCAGGCTCAGTCCCCGCTCGTCCTCGGGCTCCACGGCCTGCGATCCGGGGGCGACGGGCCGGGTGGCGACGGCAACCACCCGGTTCCCTGCGGCGAACTCAGCCGCCAGCGCGTCACGGGCTTCGGGCGGGACGTCGACGCAGCGGTCCAGGACGGTCTCCGGGGCGCCCTTGGTGACCAGGCTCGAACGGCCGTTGTTGTCCCGCACAAGGACCGAGATCATGCGCCGTTCGTGATCGAAGGGCAGCACCGCGACCTGTGTGTACCCCTCGAGGGCGGCCCGCTCGCCCGCAGCGGCCGGAGATCGCCACAGAGCCTGGTCCAGCGGGTTCCCGCCGACGTCCTGCGCGTCCCGCGCCGCGTTCTCCGTGCCGAGCAGTCCCCACCGCGTCACCGCGTCGGAGCCGTTGCGCCCGGCGGGAACGGCGCGCATGTACTCGATACGGCCGGTGGTGAGCGTGCCGGTCTTGTCGGTGAACAGGACATCGACATCACCCAGGTCCTCGATGCACACCAGCCGCTTGACCAGCACCTTGCGCCGGCTCATCCGGCGCGACCCGGCGGCAAGACTGGTCGAGACGACGGCGGGCAGCAGCTGCGGGGTGATACCGACCGCGATGGCCAGTGAGAACAGCAGCGCGTCGATGATCGGCTTGTGCAGGGCAACGTTGATCACGAAGATCGAGGTCGTCAACGCGCCCGCGACATAGACCAGCAGTAGCGAGAAGCGCCGCAGGCCGACCTGGAACTCGGTGTCGAGCGGGTGGGTGTCGAGCCCGGCGGCGATCTTGCCGAACTCGGTGTGCGCCCCGGTGGCCACCACCACCCCTCGGGCAGCGCCGGTCCGCACGACCGTGCCCATGAGAGCGCACCCGGACAATTCGGCCAGCGAGGTCCCGGCCGCGACCGCGGCGAGGCTCTTGTCCACCGGCAGCGACTCGCCGGTCAGCACCGACTCGTCGCACTCCAAACCCGTGACTTCCAGCAGCCGCAGGTCCGCCGGCACGATGTCGCCCAGACGCAGTTCCACCAGATCACCGGGGACCAGCGCCGTGACATCCACGAGCGTGTCCCCGCCGTCGCGCAGCGCCACGGTCTGGTGGTGGATCTGGGAGTGCAGTGCCTCGGCGGCCTTCTCCGCCCGGTACTCGTTGACGAAGCCCAGTCCGACGGACACACTCACGATCAGCCCGATGATCACCGCATCGCTTCGCTCGCCCACCAGGAATGACGCGACAGCGGCCGCCACCAGCAGCCCGAGCAGCGGCGAGCGGAGCTGATGCCACAGCACGGGAAACACCCGGGCACGGTGTGTGGCGACCGCGTTGGGGCCGAACTGTGCCTGGCGTCGCAGGACATCCTCGCCGCTCAGGCCCTCCAAGGCGACGACGCCGAGTCCGCTAAGGACGTCGTCCCCCGACAACACCGCCGCCGACACCACTCCGAGCGCGGGCCCAGGCGGCCGTGCCGGAGCAGAGAGGCTCACCCGGCCCCACCTCCGCAGGCGGGGACACCATTCCTCGATGCGAGGCACCGGCTGGTCCGACGATCTCGGCACTGCTGCTGGGTCACAATCATCACCGCCCTGGGGCTGTCACGCCCGGCGAGGACGCGGGGTCCAAGGACTCGGCGCGCTCCGTGGGGTCCAGCATCGCACGCTCATCCCGGTTCAACGCCCGGCACATGGTGAACCCCGCTGAGCATCAACAGGGGTGATTGCGCACCTGATGGCGAGGAGTACATGCCAGACAGGGGGAGAGTCTTCCGGCGAGTAGGCTGGCCACTCCGAGGGCTTTGCGTGCGCCGGTGGCCGTGTCAGCGCCGTTCTCGGTGGACTACAATGCCGGGCCGGTGAGACCGTGCCTGGAGGCAGGCTCACGTCATGGAACCGACTGCCGATCATTCCGCGACCAGGGCGAAGCGCCCCTCCCCACCACAGCCGCCAGTCCGGCTTTCACTGGCGCCACACAAAGCTGTCCCGGGCGCATTCGACGGCGCCTGGTGGCCGTACTCCCACAACCTCGCCGACGAACTGCCCGTTCTGGTGCAAGCGATGGATGGGGTGGGCAGCATCACGAGGGTCATTCTGGGGATCGAGCGGTGGCCCGATATCCCGCACCGGGTAGCCGTCGGCGGGCAGTTCGTCAGCGCAGGATGGTTCGCGTCCGGGCACGAGCAGAACGTGATCGTGCTCTGCTCCTATCATGAGGGGTTCCGCACCTTGCTCGTCATTCCTCCCACGACGGCCGCAGGCACTGCCGCCTGGCTGATGAACACGCCCGTTCCGGCCGATGGCAGCCGCACCGCCAGCGAACTCCTGGCGATCGCGACGGCCCGCCGCGAAGCCATACCCGTTGACGATCCGCTGTGATCAGGCAGCCGCCGTGAGGTCGCCCTGCCTGACCACCAGTACTTGCACGTGGCGAGCCGGCTGGGACTGTTCAGCCGGCTTCGGCGCGTTCGGCCGAGGCTTTGGTGTGGGCGAGGCGGTAGAACTCTGTACCGGTCTGGATAACGGCGCCGTTGAAGGTGAACCCGTCGACGATGGTCGTGCAGAGCCGGGGATCCGTGACGGTCTCGCTGTCCAACGCTTCACCGCCGAACCGTGGACGCAGTCATCACCCTGATCGCCGATCCCCGTGGGACCTTCTCCTCACCGAGGGCGGCCGGTCCGGAACAACGTGCCAAGCCCCTCACCACCTCGCCCTGACGAAAGAGGTCATCATGCAGCCACCGAGATCTTCCTCCGCCGGGCAGACCGAGGTACGCATCGTCGCCACGTCCCCCGAGTCCCCCTGCCGCGTCGCCGAGGTCCTCCGTCGTTGCTGCGCCGCCACCGAGCAGCGCCTACCCCGCGGGCCGCGATGGCGGGCCCCGCCTCGACCTCACCGTGGACACCACCCGCACGGCGGAGTCGGCACGGTCCTGGCTGGAGACCAGCCAGCCTTCAAGGAATGACGCCGAGGAATGACGATCACCAGACGGACAAGGTCCGAAGCGACCCGGGTGGACCGGCGCGGTGCGCGATGGGCGGCGTTCGGAACCGGTGCCTCGCCGAGGCCCGTTCGGCGTGCCGCGGGAGTAGCGTGGAGGCATCGAGAGTATTTCGCACATCGGCCGCCATGCCGGTGTCGTTCTCGGCGAGTGACGACACCGGGCCGCTCCAAGCAGTGGCCATGAGACAGGTGCGCGCGATGTCCGCGACCACCGACCGACCCCCGTTGCGGATCGTGCCCTTCAGGGCTCCGACCGCTCGCCTTGCGCTGAAGGCCGTGAGCACGTTCCGAGGGTCTCTCGACGGTGCCTGGTGGCCCCGCTCCCGGGACCTGGCACACGAACTCTCCGCTCTGGCCGACGTACTGGACCCCCTGTCCGGACGGATCACCCGGATCGCCGTCAACGCGACGTACTGGCCCGCCATCCCGAGCAGGGTGCCCGTCAACGGTCGCGAGGTGAGGATCGGTTGGTTCACGACGGAGCTGGACCCCCACAAGATCATGCTGCTGTCCCACACCACGGGCAGCTGGAACCTGCTGGTGATACCACCGGAGACCAACGCCCCGGCAGCCGCTCGCCTGATGGCCGCCGCGAGCGACAGCGCCGGCCCCCCGACGACCGCGAGCGCGCTCATGGCAGCGGAACACGCCCTCCACGGCAGTTCCATGACTGCCCTGGACCAGGATTCCGAGGAAAAGGGGGAGGACGAGGATGACACCTCCTCCTACCGGGCAGCTGCCGACCGTCCGTGCCGCCTGATCACGGCGAACGCAGGTTCTCCTGACAAGGCCCGGAGTAGAGTGAGGTGACAGGCACGAGTGGCGGCAATCATGGCAACACTGCGCGAGCGGAAGAACTACCGCGAAGCGATCATGAAAACGCTGTACGAGGCCACGGAAGGCAATCGCCTCCTTGGCGTCACCGGGGCGAGGCTGCGTGACGACCTCCAGGTCCCTGAGCAGGATCTGGCCGCGGCCTGCGCATATCTGGTGGGCGAAGAGCTGATCACCGTCGACTGGGCGCAGGGAAACACACCCGCGATGGTGATGTTGACGCATCGGGGGATCCGGCTCATGGAGGCCGAGGAGGAGGAACGCGGCTGACACGACCCGGGGTCGGTGCACTCCTATGGTGTGGAAGGCCCGTTGGATTCAGGGCCGGCGGATGCCGATGCCGGCCACGCTCGGCTGTCGGCTCAGTCCAGGACCGCGAGATGGTCGGCCGCGCCCCCGCGCCATTCGATCAGGAAGAGGGTCGCGTCGTCGCTGGTGCGGCCGCCCCGTTGCCGCTTCAGGGCGTGGGAGAGTGCGCGCACCACCGCTCGTACGCCGTTCTCTCCGTGTTCGATGCGGTTGACCCAGTGGATGAGCTGTTCCTCGCCGAACTGTTCTTCGCCGGCCTCGTGCTCCTCGATCAGGCCGTCGGTGAAGCACAGCACTCGGTCGCCGCGTTGGAGCATCTGCTCGCTGATCTGGGGATCTTCACCGCCGAAGCCGACCGGCAAGGTGGTCGGGCCTGCCAGCTGCCGGACGACCCGGTGGTCGCGGATCAGCAGTGGTGCGGGGTGGCCGGCGTTGACCCACTGCAGATGACCCGTCGCGATGTTCAGACGCATCATCTGCGCGGTGACGAAATGGTCGGGCCCGAACTGCTCGGCGATCGCCCGGTCCATGAACGCGTAGATCTCGGACAGGCCGATGCCGGCGCGTCTGGCGTGCCGGTAGGCCCCGACCGCGACGGTCGCCATCGTGGCGGCGTCCAGGCCGTGGCCCATCGCGTCGACCATGCCCACGTGCAGGATGTCTTCGTTGAGGGCGTAGTCGAAGCTGTCGCCTGCGACGTTGTAGGCGGGCTCCAGGATTCCGGCCACCGCGACCTGCGGGTTGGACATCGCCAGCGGCGGCAGCAGGGACCACTGGATCTCCGCGGCCACGCTCATCGGTTCGCGGCGCCGGGTGAGGAAGAACTGGTCGGTGTAGCTGTGCTTGGTGACCAGCATGTCGGCGACCAGGCCGGCGAGCCTGCGCAGCAGCCGTCGGTCGTCGTCGTCGACGGTGTCCAGGGTGAGGGCCATGACGCCCACCTGGTCGCTGCCGTCCAGCAACGGCAGGTACATCCGGACGCCGTCGGCCTGCGGCACCTCGGCGGTGGTCGCGTGCAGGAAGGCCGTGCCGGCGGGAGAGTCGTCGATCGGCTCGGGCTCGCCGACCGTCAGCCGCCGACCCGGTAGCGGCACCAGCACCAGTTGGGCGTAGTCCTGCAGCAGGATCGAGACGTCGCGGCCACCGACTCTGGCCACCTCTTCCGCGATCAGCGGGGCGATCAGCTGCGGCGGCATCTCGTGTGCCCGGTCCAGCAGCACCCCCAGCAGCCGCTCACCGAACCCTTCCGACCGGTCCACCATGCCCTTGTCGGGCCGCCGCTCACCTTCCGCCACAGCTGCACCCCCGCACCGGCGTCTTCAAAGCCTCGGCCACCGTCTCCCTGCTCATCTCGTGCCGCGGATCCAGCGCCCGCCCCGACGTCCTCGGGTCCATCCGGCGGTCACGGCGGATACGCTCGCCCCGCCCACGTGATCTGTACACACGAGCTCCTGACACGGCCGTGATCAACCCGCACAGAGTGACGCGGCCGACCAACCCGAAGAGCCCATTACGCCACACGCGGCATGTCACGCACGGTCAGGGAAGTTGGCTCTCAATGTCGTTGTGACGCCTGGCAGGGTGTACCTGGCGGCCATCAGCCGATATCCCCGGACAGGCGATTCCTCGGAGTCGAGCGCCGCCGTGCCACGGAGTCTCACGGCAGTCACCGATGTCCAGTGGGCAGCATCTACGCTGTGACCTGCGGCCACCGCGTGATCGTTTGTCTTCACACGCCGATGATCAACGGTGGCCGCATCTATGAGTACCAGCGGGATGGAAAGGCTCGTCGAAGGAGATCCCAGTGCTGGGACTGCTCGGCTTCTACGACGAACTGGACCACCGCACCGGCCGGCCGAACGGATCGATGCGCGATGCCGTCCAGCCCGTCAGCGAGCCGGATGAGGCGGAACTGGTGGCCTACTTGGACGCCGGCCACGTCCTCATTGACGTCATGGAAGCCGGACGCGACGTCATCACCGGAAGCTCGCGTCCATCGAACACGTCCGCAGCCTGAACCACCAGACGCCTACCATCACTGTCGCACAGTTCGCTCCCCACTACGACGAGACCATGCCCCTGGTTGGCTGGGCCTCGGCTGTCCCATGGCGATCGACTGCGACCACGCTCGTACCTGAACCACGAGCAGTGACCCGCAAGACCCAGTTCGACGCGGCGACACTGGCCCAGGAACGGAACCGGCCGCACGGCAGCTGGGGCAGGCCGCGCAAGCCGCGGAAAACGTAGGCGCCGCCAGCACAAGAGCGATCTACAACTGGAGTACTAACGAGCGCTGAGGTCCAAGGGCTTCGCCGACGGGCCGGGGCGGGTGCGTGCCTCCGGCGGGACGAGGGCGCCGTGTCCCGCGGAGCAGACGACCACGGTCTCGACCGGCGCGCCGCAGTCGGCGTGCGTGACCTCCAGGGGTGGGCCCTCGGGATCCGCCGCATGGCGGTCTCCCCACTGCTTGAGGGCGATCATCGCCGGCCACAGCTCCCAGCCCTTGCGGGTGAGCCGGTACTCGTGGCGGGTGCGGCTGCCGGGCTCGTTGTAGGGGACGGTGTCCAGGATCCCGGCCGCGACGAGCTTGCGCAGCCGGTCCGCGAGCACGCTCTCGGACAGTCCCACGTGCCGGCGGAAGTCGTCGAAGCGCCGTACGCCGTTCATGGCGTCCCGCAGGACCAGCAGCGACCACTTCTCGCCCACCAGGTCGAGAGTCCGCTGGACTGTGCAGTTCTCGGTGCTTGTCTCCAGCCACGTCATGCGGCCCATCGTAGGCTGGCTTCGACGTTGACATCCAGACCTCGTGCTGGCTAGCTTCGAATTCCACATCCAGATCATCGAGGGAGCGACATGGGCAGGTCACGCACGTACGACTGGGAGGACCCCGCCGTCTCCGCCACCGCCGTCGGGCAGTACAGCGGTCTCGACTTCCTCCGCGAGGTGCAGGCCGGACGGCTCCCCGCCGCGCCGATCGCGGCGACCCTCGGGATGACGTTCGAAGAGGTCGAGCACGGCCGGGTCGTCTTCGCCCTCGTCCCCGGCGAGGAGCACTACAACCCGATCGGAAGCGTCCATGGCGGTGTGTACGCCACCCTGCTCGATTCGGCGGCGGGCTGCGCGGTGCAGTCGGTCCTGCCGCAGGGGATGGGATATACCTCACTCGACCTGAATGTGAAGTTCCTGCGCCCGGTCACCGTGGACACCGGCAAGGTCCGTGCCGTGGGCACCGTCCTCAACAGCGGACGTCGTACCGCCCTCGCGCAGGCCGAGCTCTTCGATTCCGGGAACCGGCTGCTGGCGCACACCACCAGCAGCTGCCTGCTGTTCCCCGTCTGAGCGGCCGCCCGCGCAGGAGCGCGACGTACGGAAGGCAGGCAACTATGACGGTGTACGACTACGACCGGCGCCGGACGGGGGTTCTGCTGGTCGATCCGCTGAACGACTTCCTCGCCGACGAGGGCAAGCTCTGGCCGCGCATCGCGGAAGTCGCGCGGGAGGTCGACCTGCGGGCCCATCTGTCCGAACTGGTGTCCACAGCTCGTGAGGTCGACGTGCCGGTCTTCTATGTTCCGCACCACCGCTGGACACCGGGGCTGTACGAGTCCTTTTCCCACCCGAACCCGTCACAACGCTCCGTGGACAAGCATCAGCTCTTCGCCCAGGACGCGTTCGGCGGGGACTGGTACCCGCCCCTGCGGCCCGAGCCCTCGGACACGGTCGTCGTGCAGCACTGGGCCCAGAGCGGGTTCGCCAACACCGACCTGGAGATGCGCCTGCGTCAGCGAGGCGTGGACCACGTGATCGTCATCGGACTGCTGGCGAACACCTGCATCGAGACCACGGCCAAGTACGCGATGGAACTCGGATTCCATGTGTCGCTGGTGACCGACGCCACCGCGGCGTACTCGAGCGAACTCATGAGGGCCGCCCATGAATTGAACGGTCCGACCTACGCACATGTCATCACGGACACGAAAAGCGCCGTAGCGGCACTGAAGACATAAGGTCACAGGGTCAGATGGTGCAGAGGATGTTGGACCGGCTCTGAGCCGGGCTTCACCGGAAGGATCCACTCATGGACGAGCGCTTCGACGTGGTCGTACTCGGAGCAGGACCGGGCGGCTATGTCGCCGCCATCCGCGCCGCGCAACTCGGCAAGCGGGTCGCGGTCGTCGAGGAGCGGTACTGGGGCGGTGTCTGTCTGAACGTCGGCTGCATCCCCACGAAGGCACTGCTGCGGAACGCGGAGCTGGCGCACATCTTCACGCGGGAGGCGAAGACCTTCGGCATCAAGGTCGACGGCGAGGTCTCCTTCGACTACGGCGAGGCGTTCCGGCGCAGCCGCCGGGTCGCGGACGGCCGTGTCAAGGGCGTCCACTTCCTGATGAAGAAGAACGCGATCACCGAGATCGACGGCCGCGGCACCTTCCTCGACGCCCACACGCTCCAGGTCGCCCTCGCCGACGGCACAACGAAGACGGTCGGTTTCGACGACTGCATCATCGCCACCGGCGCCACCCCCAAGTTGCTGCCCGGCACCCGGCTCAGCGACCGCGTCGTCACCTACGAGGAGCAGATCCTCGCCGAGGAGCTGCCGCGCTCCATCGTGATCGCGGGCGCCGGGGCCATCGGCATCGAGTTCGCGTACGTCCTGCACAACTACGGAGTGAAGGTCACGGTCGTCGAGTTCCTGGACCGGGTGGCCCCGCTGGAGGACGCGGACGTCTCCGCCGAACTCGCCAAGCAGTACCGGAAGCTGGGCATCGACGTACTCACTTCGACGCGTGTCGAGTCGATCGACGAGTCGGGCCCGCAGGTGCGGGTGACGGTCACCGGCAAGGACGGTGCGCAGAAGGTGCTGGAGGCCGACAAGGTCCTCCAGGCGATCGGCTTCGCGCCGAACGTCACCGGTTACGGCCTGGAGGCCACGGGCGTACGCGTCACCGAGCGCGGCGCGATCGACGTCGACGGCCGCTGCCGTACGTCCGTACCGCACATCTACGCGATCGGCGATGTGACCGCGAAGCTGATGCTCGCGCACAACGCCGAGTCCATGGGGATCATCGCGGCCGAGACGATCGCGGACGCGGAGACCATGGAGCTGGACTATGTGATGATCCCGCGTGCGACGTACTGCCAGCCGCAGATCGCCAGTTTCGGCTACACCGAGGAACAGGCGAGGGAGCGGGGCCACGACGTCAAGGTCGCCAAGTTCCCCTTCACGGCCAACGGCAAGTCGCACGGCCTGGGTGACACGGTCGGCTTCGTGAAGCTGATCAGCGACGCCAAGTACGGCGAGCTCCTCGGTGGCCATCTGATCGGTCCGGACGTGACGGAGCTGCTCCCGGAGCTGACGCTGGCGCAGCAGTGGGACCTGACCGTGCACGAGGTCGCCCGCAATGTCCACGCCCACCCGACCCTGGGTGAAGCGGTGAAGGAAGCCGTGCACGGCCTGGCCGGACACATGATCAACTTCTGAGACCGTGCGGCGCCCTGGCGCCCGCCGTGCAGCCCCCGCGGTGGGCGCCAGGGGTCGGAGGCGAGGACACGCTCGACGTAGGCGCGCGCCACGAGGGCGGCCTTGCCAGGTAGCTCAGGGGCGCAGCACCAGGCGGATCGGATCGCCCTTCTTGTGCTCCAGCCGTTCGACGGCTTCGGCCGCCTGCTCCAGGGGCAGGACGTCCGAGATGGAGCGGGAGAAGTCCAGGCGCCCGTTCTCGGTGAGGTGGATGAGCTGCGCCACCGCGTTCGCGCCGGAGCCGAAGTGGCCCAGGAGCCGTAGCTCGCGGGTGCTGAAGGTGGTGCTGTCCGCGATGGTGACCGGCTTTCCGCTCAGCCCGACGAGGACCAGCTTGCCGCCGTCGGCCAGCACGGACAGGGCCTGCTCGCGCACCGGGGTGACACCGGCGAAGTCGAAAGCGGCCTCGATGCCGGCCCCGCGGGTGGTGGCGGCGACCTTGTCCGCCAGAGCGGGGTCGGCCGGATCCAGGGCGAGGTCCGCGCCGAAGGCCAGGGCGCGGTCGCGGGCGGCGGGGGAGGGGTCGACGGCGATGATGGGGCAGGCGCCCACCATGCGCAGCAGTTGCACCGCGTGCGCGCCCAGACCTCCGATGCCCCACACCCCGACCGCCTGACCGGGGCGGATGCTGGCGGTGTCGGTGATGGCGCCCCACGGGGTGGAGACCGCGTCGGGGATGACCGCTCCCTGCTCGAAGGGGATCGAGTCCGGGAGCGGGACCAGGGTGTCGATCCGGGCGAGCGCGAACTCGGCCCAGCCTCCGTCGTAGTCGACACCGCGGGTCCAGCCCCGCCCGTCGCGGTACTCGCCGGCCTGGAGGACGACCCGGTCGCCGACCGCCCAGCCGTCCGCGTCCGGACCCGGCTCGGCGACGGTGCCGGCCACCTCGTGGCCCAGGGTCACCGTGTCGCCCCGTAACTGCGCGGGTGTGCCGCCGAGTTCCCCGGAGATCAGGTGGACGTCGGACAGACACACCCCGGCCGCTTCCACCTTGACCAGGACCTCTCCCGCACCGGGGGTGGGCCGGTCGACCTCCTCGACCCGCAGCTCGTGGGTCGGGAAGTGAAGACGCACTGCGCGCATGACAGCCATGACGGCTTCCTCTCTGGACGTGATCTGTGTCGTGATCTGTACCGTGAAGTGTCACCGTGTCCGTCTGGACGAAGCTTCGGTGGGGCGGCGGTGGTGGATGGGTAGACGATGTCGCAGCCGCTACGAGCCGGCGCGCATCCTCTGGAACAGGGTCGCGCACCTTCTTCAGCTGGAACCCGATGATGCTCTCCATGGCGCGCAGGGCGGCGGGCACCCGGGTGCGTCCGTCCTGCGTTCCGCACACCATGTGGGCGGTGGGCATGCGCATGGTGCCGCAGTTGGGTCCGTTCTACCTCTGATCTTGGCCGGTGCTCTGTCGTTTACGGCGGGGGTGAAGGCCATCTCGGAACTGCTCTGACTCGGGTGTGAGCATGGGTCTGTGCTGTCTGCCTCAGCTCGTGGGGCGCTGCTGGTTGTCGACGTACTGGCGTACCACGGCCAGCGGTGCTCCGTCGCATGAGCCGGCGAAGTAGGAGCCAGACCAGGAGTGCCCGCCCCACAGATACCTGCGGACGTGGCTGTCGTACTCCTGGCGCGGGCGTCGGGATGAGACGCCCTTGAGGCTGTTGACCAGCTTGGAGAGCTGCATGTTGGGCGGGTAGTGCACGGGGAGGTGGACGTGGTCCTGTTCTGCGTTGAACTGCTTCAGCTCGGTCTCGAAGTTGGTGCAGACCTCGCGCATGACCTCCTCGCAGCGGGTCAGCATGGCGTCGGTGAACGCCTTCCGCCGGTACTTGGTGACGAAAACCAAGTGGACGTGCAGGTTGTGCACGACGTGACGGCCGGTGCGCACATCAGGGTTTGGATTCCAGCGTGGTGACATAAACCACTACCGTAGGGTGTCGTCCGTGAGTGATCGCGGCCTGGAGACACGGCAGTTCGGGCACCGCGCCCGGCTTGCTCTGTCCCCTGCCCTGGCGCTCAAGGCTGACGATCAGGCGCACGCGGCCCGCACGATGTGGAATCTCCTGCACGCCTGGTGGCAGATGATGCCGAAGGAGAAGCGGACCCTGGCGAACGCGGACGCCGCGATCCGCCAGGCCCGCAGGGACGTCGACTTCCTCACCGTCCTTCCCGCGCAGGCCGCGCAGGCGGTGTTGAAGACGTATTTCCAGGCGTGGAAGAACTGCTGGGCCGGCCGCGCCGACACCCCGAACTTCAAGGGCCGGTTCCGCACGGTGATGTCCGTGGACATCCCGCAGGGCCGCGACCTGAACATCACCCGCGTGCACCGCCGCTGGGGCATGGCCAGTCTGCCGAAGATCGGCCGTGTCCGTTTCCGCTGGACCAAAGAGCTCCCCGTGGGCAAGCAGGCCGGCGAGGAAAACCGCATCACCGGTGCGCGCCTGGTGAAAGACACGCTCGGCTGGCACATCGCCTTCCGCGTCCAGACCCTCGAAAGGGCGCCGGAAACCCACCAGGGGCCTCAGGTCGGCATCGACGTCGGTATCACCGTGCCCCTGGCCCTCTCCGACGGTGAGACGTACGAGCACGGCCAGTGGCTGACCAGCCGGGAACAGGCCAGGCTCCTGGGCCTGGAACAGCGCGCCGCACAGCGCAAGAAGCACCGCAAGCCCGGCGAACGCACCTCCCGCCGGCTGCACCACACCTACGACCAGATCGCAGGACTGCGCGCGAAAGCCAAGCGCCGGGCACTGGACTGGCAGCACAAGACCACCACCGACATCGCCCGCACGTACACCGTCGCGGTAGTGGAGGCATTGCAGATCACGAGCATGGTCAAGTCCGCCAGAGGGACCATCGAGGAGCCGGGGAAGAACGTCGCCCAGAAATCCGGGCTGAACCGCTCCATCAGCGGGCAGGCGTGGGGCCGCACGGTCACCATGCTGACGTACAAGCTCGCCCGCCAAGGCGGCACTTTGGCCAAGGTCCCCGCCCCGGGCACCTCCCGACGCTGCTCCGCGTGCGGCCTCACCACATCCGGCAGCCGGCAGACCCAGGCCCTGTTCGTGTGCAAGAACCCGGACTGCGGATGGTCCGGCAACGCCGACCACAACGCGGCCCGCAACATCTTGCACCTGTACCGGATGGGCCACGCGCTCATCCCGGCTGCCGGGAGGGCAGTCGCCAGGCGCGCACCGCGCGTCAAGCCCGCCGCCGCAAGGTAGGCGGGAATCTCCCTGCTTCAGCTGGGAGAGCACTTCAAGATCCGGGGGCATGACGACGACTGACACGACACGCGACACGGACACGGACGACACGACTCCCCCCTGCTTCGCCTGCGGCAAGGAAGCGCGGTTCGACGAACTTCCGCCCCGCGAACGCATCGCGTTCGACCAGTACTGGCGGGTGGCTCACAGCTTCAACACCGCGGTGCCCGGCTGGCTGGTGCTGCTGCCGCGGCGGCACGTCACGGCCGTCCACGACCTCACCGACGCCGAGGCCGGGGCCCTGGGGGTGTGGCAGGTCGGGCTCTCCAGGGCGCTGCGCGGGGTGACGGGTTGCCTCAAGACCTACGTCGTCCAGTTCGCCGAGTCCGAGGGCTTCGCGCACGTGCACTTCCACATCGTGCCGCGCATGGCGGATCTGCCCGCCGCACACCGCGGGCCGGGCATCTTCGGGCTCCTGGGCCACCCGGAGACGGAGGGGGTGACAGCGGAAGGCGCGGACCGCATGGCCCGCGCCCTACGAGCCCGGCTTCACGGGCTCCCGCACTCTTGGGGTCCGCCGGACGGGCCCTAGTTCTGGACCCGGAGGGTGCCCCGGTCGCTCTCCCGCAGCGCGCGACCGATGATCAGGCGCTGGATCTGGTTGGTGCCCTCGAAGATCTGCATGACCTTGGCCTCCCGCATATAGCGCTCGACCGGGAAGTCGCGGGTGTAGCCGGCGCCTCCGAGGACCTGGACGGCGTCCGTGGTGACCTTCATGGCGTTGTCCGTGGCGATCAGCTTGGCGATGGACGCCTCGCAGGCGAACGGGAGCCCCTGGTCCTTGAGCCGGGCGGCGGCGAGCGTGGTGGCCCGGGAGGCCTGGACCGCCGCGGCCATGTCCGCGAGGACGAACGCCAGGCCCTGGTGTTCGATGATCGGGCGGCCGAAGGTCTCCCGTTCGCGCGAGTAGCGCAGCGCGTGGTCCAGCGCACCCTGGGCCAGGCCCGTGGCCACGGCCGCGATGCCCAGTCGTCCGCAGTCCAGCCCGGCGAAGGCGATCTTGAGTCCCTGGCCCTCCTCGCCGATCCGGCGATCCGCCGGGACGCGCACGTCCTCCAGACGGATGGTCGCGGTGGCCGACCCGGTCAGACCCATCTTGTGCTCGGGCGGATCCGCTATCAGGCCGGGGGTGTCGGCCGGGACGAGGAAGCAGGAGATCGCGCCCGAGCCCGCGTCGGACGTACGCGCCATGATCGTGTAGAAGTCCGCGTGCCCACCGTGCGTGGTCCACGCCTTGGCGCCGTTCAGGACGTAGTCGTCGCCGTCCCTGACGGCCCGGGTGCGCATCGCGGCGGGGTCGGAACCGGCGTGGGCCTCGGACAGGCAGTAGGCGCCGAGCAGCTCGCCGCTGAGCATGTCGGGCAGCCACTCCTTGCGCTGCTCCTCGGTGCCGAAGGCGGCGAGGGCGAAGCAGGACAGCGCGTGCACCGAGACGCCGACCCCGACGCTGGCCCACACGGCGGCGATCTCCTCGAGGGCCTGGAGGTAGACCTCGTAGGGCTGGTCCCCTCCGCCGTACTCCTCGGCGTAGGGCAGGCTCAGCAGGCCCGCCCGGCCGAGCGTGCGGAAAACCTCGCGGGGGAACTTCTCCTCGGCCTCCGCCTCGACGACGCGGGGCGCGAGCTCCTTCTCGGCGAGTTCACGGGTCAGGCCGATCAGGTCGACTGCTTCCGGGGTGGGAAGCGTGCGGGTGGCTGGCATGGGATTTCCTCGGTCGCTCAGAAATCAATGATACGGCGAGCGATACAACAGTATCGTTTTTGGTACCGTGATGCCATGCAGTCCAGCGATGGATCCGCAGGTCCCCTCGTCGGTCTACGCGTCCTCGAACTCGCGGGACTCGGGCCGGCTCCGCACGCGGCCATGGTGCTGGCCGATCTCGGCGCCGACGTGGTGCGCGTCGAGCGGCCCTCCGACCGGGCGCTGCGGCTCGGCCCGCAGGACGCGACCGACATCGTGCGGCGCGGCCGCCGGTCGGTGTTCGCCGATCTCAAGGAGTCCGAGGGACGTGCGCTGGTACGGGCGCTCGCCGCCCGGGCCGATGTGCTGATCGAGGGCCTCCGGCCGGGCGTCGCCGAGCGTCTCGACGTCGGCCCCGAGGACTGCGGCAGGGACAATCCGGGGCTCGTCTACGCACGCGTCACCGGCTGGGGTCAGGACGGCCCGCTCGCCCAGGATCCCGGGCACGACCTGAACTACATCGGTCTCACCGGGCTGCTCCACGCGATGGGCCGTGCCGGTGATCCGCCGCCCCCGCCGCTCAATCTGGTCGGAGATTTCGGGGGCGGGTCCATGCTCCTGGTCATCGGCGTCCTGGCCGCGCTCTGGGAGCGCGCACGCTCCGGGGCCGGGCAGGTCGTGGACTCCGCCATGGTCGACGGGACCGCCCTGCTGGGTCAGATGACGTACGCGCTGCGCGGCATGGGCGAGTGGTCGGACGAGCGGAGCGCCAACCTCCTCGACGGGGCCGCCCCCTTCTACGACACCTACGAGTGCGGCGACGGCAAGTACGTGGCCGTCGCCGCACTCGAACCGCAGTTCTTCGCGGCGCTGCTGGAGGGACTGGGCATCACCGGGGCCCACCCGTCCGCCCAGGGCGACCGTGGCGGCTGGCCCGCGCTGCGCGCCCGGTTCGCGCGGCGGTTCGCCTCCCGTACGCGCGACGAGTGGGCCGCGCACTTCGCCGGCACGGACGCGTGCGTCACCCCCGTGCTGACGTTCGCGGAGGCGGGAGCGCATCCGCACGTGGTGGCCCGGAGCACCCTCATCGAGGTCGACGGCATCCTCCAGGCCGCCCCCGCCCCGCGCTTCTCGCGCACGCCCAACCGGCGGCCCTCGGC
>LRTP01000428.1 GCA_001550305.1 Streptomyces diastatochromogenes | reverse complement strand
CGGGCGCGCTGCTGCCGGGGCCGGCGCACGCCGAGCCCGCCGCGGTCGTCCGGCTGACGGTCACCAACACCGCGACCGTGCCCGTCTCGGTCACCTCGCACTTCCACTTCTTCGAGACCAACCCGCGGCTCGACTTCCCGCGGGCGGCGGCCTACGGGATGCGGCTCGCGGTCCCCGCCGGGTCCTCCGTGCGCTTCGGACCGGGCGAGAGCGCCGAGGTCGGACTGCTGCCCATCGGCGGTGAGCGGATCGCCATCGGCTTCGCGGGACTGGTCGACGGGCCGCTGGACGCGCCCGGGGCCAGGGAAGAGGCCCTGCGCAGGGCCGCCGCCTGCGGATACCTCGGAGCCGGGGACGCCGGGGATGCCAGGGATGCCAAGGGCGCCGGGGATGCCGAGGGCGCCGGAGATGGCGGGGACTCCGGGGAGACCGGCGAAATTCAGGGAGCTGAGCCGCGATGAATCCTTACGAGTACGCGGCGACCCACGGCCCCCGCGCCGGCGACCGCGTCCGCCTCGGTGACTCCGGGCTGACCATCCGCGTCGAGTCCGACGCCCAGCGCTACGGCGACGAGTTCCTCGCCGGCTTCGGCAAGACCGCCCGCGACGGACTGCACCTCAAGGCCGCCGCCGTCCGCGAGACCTGCGACGTCGTCATCAGCAACGTCGTGGTGATCGACGCGGCCCAGGGAATCCGCAAGGTCTCCATCGGCATCCGCGAGGGGCGGATCTGCTCGATCGGGCGGGCCGGGAACCCCGACACCCTCGACGGGGTCGAGGTGGTGGTCGGTACGGGGACGTCGATCGTCTCGGGCGAGGGACTGATCGCGACCGCCGGAGCCGTCGACACCCACGTGCACCTGCTGTCGCCGCGCATCATGGAGGCCTCGCTCGCCTCCGGCGTCACCACGATCATCGGCCAGGAGTTCGGGCCGGTGTGGGGCGTCGGCGTCAACTCGCCCTGGGCGTTGCGCCACGCCTTCAACGCCTTCGACGCCTGGCCGGTCAACATCGGCTTCCTGGGCCGGGGTTCGTCCTCCGACGCCGCCCCCCTCGTCGAGGCCCTGGCCGAGGGCGGCGCGAGCGGTTTCAAGGTGCACGAGGACATGGGCGCCCACACCCGCGCCCTCGACACCGCGCTGCGCGTCGCCGAGGAACACGACGTCCAGGTCGCTCTGCACAGCGACGGGCTGAACGAATGCCTGTCCGTCGAGGACACCCTGCGCGTCCTCGAAGGCCGGACCATCCACGCCTTCCACATCGAGGGCTGCGGCGGCGGTCACGTGCCGAACGTCCTGAAGATGGCGGGGGTCACGAACGTCATCGGTTCCTCCACCAACCCCACCCTGCCCTTCGGCCGGGACGCGGTCGCCGAGCACTACGGCATGATCGTCTCCGTCCACGATCTGAAGACCGACCTGCCCGGCGACGCGGCCATGGCCCGCGACCGGATCCGCGCCGGAACCATGGGCGCCGAGGACGTGCTGCACGACCTGGGCGCGATCGGGATCACCTCCTCGGACGCGCAGGGCATGGGACGCGCGGGCGAGACCGTACGCCGCACCTTCGCGATGGCCGGAAAGATGAAGGCCGAGCGCGGCGCACCGGCGGACGTGGACCACGACAACGAGCGCGTCCTGCGCTACATGGCCAAGCTCACCATCAACCCGGCCATCGCGCACGGCCTCGCCCACGAGGTCGGCTCGATCGAGGTCGGCAAGCTCGCCGACATCGTCCTGTGGCGCCCGGAGTTCTTCGGCGCCAAGCCGCAGCTCGTCCTCAAGTCCGGCTTCCCGGCGTACGGCGTCGTCGGCGACCCGAACGCCGCCACCGACACCTGCGAACCCCTCGTCCTGGGGCCGCAGTTCGGGGCGCACGGCGCGACGCCCGCCGAGATCTCGGTCGCCTTCGTCGCCCAGGCCGCGCTCGACCAGGGCAACGACCTCATGCCGACCCGCCGGCGCCGGGTCGCCGTGCGCGGCACCCGCGGGATCGGCCCCGCCGACCTGCGCCTCAACTCCCGTACCGGATCCGTCGACGTCGACCAGCGCACGGGACTGGTCACCCTCGACGGTGACCCGCTGCGCTCCGAACCCGCCGACTCGGTCTCCCTCAACCGCCTCTACTTCCTGTGATGAAGGTGCACGTCATGACCCCTGCCGCCGACGGTTTCCGGATGCCCGCCGAGTGGACCCCGCACGAGCGCACCTGGATGGCGTGGCCGGGCCCCAACCCGACCTTCGACAACCCCGAGGACCTCGCCGAGGCGCGCGCGGCCTGGGCGACGGTGGCGCGCGCGATCCGCCGGTTCGAACCGGTGACGGTCGTGTGCGGGCCGGGCCAGTCGCAGGCGGCCCGGGCGCTGCTCGGCCCGGACGTCGACACCGTCGAACGTGAACTCGACGACGCCTGGATGCGTGACATCGGCCCCACCTTCCTCATCGACGGGAAGGGCGAACTGGCCGCCGTGGACTGGACGTTCAACGGCTGGGGCGCCCAGGACTGGGCCCGCTGGGAGCACGACGCCAAGATCGGCGCGTATGTCGCGGATCTCGCGGGGGCGAAGACGTACGCCTCGAAGCTGGTCAACGAGGGAGGTGCGATCCACGTCGACGGCGAGGGAACCGTGCTCCTGACCGAGACCGTGCAGCTCGGCCCCGAGCGCAACCCCGACTGGACGCGCGAGCAGGTGGAGGCGGAGGTCCACGCCCACCTCGGCACCCGCAAGGCGATCTGGCTGCCGCGCGGGCTGACCGGCGACTACCCCCCGTACGGCTTCGGCACGCTCGGCCATGTCGACATCGTGGCCGCCTTCGCCCGCCCCGGAGTCGTGGTCGCGCACTCCCAGCCGGACCCGGCGCACCCCGACCACGAGGTGACCAAGGAGGTCATCGGCCGGCTCCAGGCCGCGACCGACGCGCGCGGGCGCCGTCTGGAGGTCGTCGAGGTCCAGGCCCCGACGATCCTGGAGGCCGACGGCCACTGGGCCGACTACTCCTACATCAACCACTACCTCTGCAACGGCGGCGTGGTCCTGTGCGGCTTCGACGACCCGCGCGACGAGCTCGCGGCCGGCATCTTCCGACGGCTCTTCCCCGAGCGGACGGTGACACTGGTGGACGCACGTACGATCTTTGCCGGAGGCGGTGGCATCCACTGCATCACCCAGCAGCAGCCGAGGATCTGAACCAGGAGTCGCAGGTGGCAGGGGACAGCACGCCGCGGAGGAAGAACGCGCCTCCGCGCGAGGACGTGCTGGCAGCCGCCATGGACATGATCGCCGAGCGTGGTCTGGAGAAGCTCACCATGGCGGCGCTCGGCCGCGAGGTCGGCATGAGCAGCGGTCATCTCCTCTACTACTTCCACTCCAAGGACGAGCTGCTGCTGCAGACCCTGGAGTGGAGCGAGGGGCGGCTCGGCGCCGAGCGCGGCCGGTTGCTCGCCGCCCGGGGCACCGCCCGTGAGCGGCTCGACGCGTATGTCGACCTGTACGTCCCCGACGGCCACCGCGACCCGCACTGGATGCTCTGGCTGGAGGTCTGGAACCGCTCGCAGAACGCCGACGACGCCGCCCGCGAGCGGCAGGTCGCCATCGAGGGCGCCTGGCACCGCGACCTGGTCGCGCTGCTCGCCGAGGGTGTCTCGCGCGGCGAGTTCCGGCCGGTCGACCCGGACCGCTGCGCCGCCCGGCTGCGGGCCCTGCTCGACGGCTTCTCCATCCATGTGGCGATCGGACTGCGCGGCACGGACAGAGAGCGGATCCTGCGCCACGTAAGGGAGTTTCTGGACGAATCCCTGAGCTGACCGTCACTCGGCCGAACGTGATGAACGCAATGAACAAAACGTGAGGCGCCCTTGTCGCGGCAGTGATCAGCGGGCACGTTACGGCTCATGGCACTCACGGGACGAGAGCACTGGAAGAAGATCTGGGTCGGCTCGGCGGGCAACATGGTGGAGTGGTTCGACTGGTTCGTGTACGCGAGCTTCGCCACCTACTTCGCCGGAGCCTTCTTCCCCGACGACAACCCCACCGCCCAGCTCATGAACACCGCGGGCATCTTCGCGGTCGGCT
Organism: Streptomyces diastatochromogenes; assembly: GCA_001550305.1. GTDB lineage: Bacteria > Actinomycetota > Actinomycetes > Streptomycetales > Streptomycetaceae > Streptomyces > Streptomyces mirabilis_D. Next base: position 6,670 of record LRTP01000428.1, on the reverse strand, counting down.
TCTTCATGCGCCCGGTCGGCGGCTGGCTGCTCGGCCGGATCGCCGACCGCAGAGGCCGTAAGACCGCCCTGACGCTGACCGTCACCCTGATGTCGCTGTCGGCGCTCCTCATCGCCTTCGCGCCGACCTACGCGGTGGCGGGCTACGGCGGCGCGGCCGTCCTGCTCGTCGCCCGCCTGCTGCAAGGACTCTCGGTGGGCGGCGAGTACGCGGCCAGCGCCACCTACCTCACCGAGGCCTCCGCCCCCGAGCGGCGCGGCTTCGCCTCCAGCTTCCAGTACGTGTCGATGACCGCAGGGCAGATCCTCGGCCTCGGCCTGCAGATCATCCTCCAGCGCACCCTGTCCGACGACGCGCTGCACAGCTGGGGCTGGCGCATCCCCTTCGTCGTGGGCGCGCTCGGCGCCGCCGTCGTCTTCTATCTGCGGCGCGCGATGCTGGAGACCGAGGTGTACGAGGAGGCCGCGTCCGGCGAGGAGCGCGGCACGCTGCGCGCGCTGTGGCGGCACCGGAGGGAGGCCTTCCTGGTCATCGCGCTCACGATGGGCGGCACGGTCGCCTACTACACGTACACCACCTACCTGACGAAGTACCTCTCCAACTCGGCGGGCCTGTCCAAGGAGACCGCGACCCTCGTCTCCTTCACCGCGCTGATCGTCTTCGCCTGTCTCCAGCCGCTCGCGGGCCGCCTCTCCGACCGTGTCGGCCGCCGGCCGCTGCTCATCACCTTCGCGGTGGGCTCGACGTTCCTGACGGTCCCGATCATGACGATGCTGGGGCACGTGGGCAGCTTCTGGCCCGCTCTCGGGCTGGCCCTGCTCGCCCTGGTGGTGGTCACCGGCTACACCTCCATCAACGCCTGTGTGAAGGCCGAGCTGTTCCCGACCGGCGTCCGCGCGCTGGGTGTCGCCCTCCCGTACGCCATCGCCAACGCCCTCTTCGGCGGTACGGCCGAATACGTCGCCCTGTGGTTCAAGGACGCGGGCATCGAGTCCGGCTTCTCCTGGTACGTGGCGGGGTGCGCCGCGGTGTCGCTGGTCGTCTACGTCACCATGCGGGAGACCCGCGACCTGGATCTCAACCGGGTCGGATCCGGCCGGGAACCCTCCTCGGAGCCCAAGGCGCCGCTCGCATCCTGAGACAACCCGTGAGCACGGGGGCGGTATGTGCCAGACTGCCCCCGTGCTCTCGTTCGCCATGATTATTGGCAGCAGGCGCGCCGGTCCGCAGTGACCGCCACGTACCACCACGTACGGGCGGACATCGTCGTCCTCGACCCGCGCGCAGACCTCTCGCACCCGCGAGAGGTTTTTCGTTTTCCTGGCCCACCTCAAGCCGGGAAGGGAGCGCGAGGGATCATTGGAGGACGGTGGAGCCGGTCATTCCGGTACAGACCGAGATCCGACATCAGGAGCCGAACACCATGACCGAAACCAGCGAGCTCGACGATTCGTTCCACGTCTTCGACACGACCCTGCGCGACGGCGCGCAGCGTGAGGGCATCAACCTCACCGTGGCGGACAAGCTGGCCATCGCACGGCACCTGGACGACTTCGGCGTGGGCTTCATCGAGGGCGGCTGGCCCGGCGCCAACCCGCGCGACACCGAGTTCTTCGCCCGCGCCCAGCAGGAGATCGACTTCAAGCACGCCCAGCTGGTCGCGTTCGGAGCCACCCGCCGCGCCGGCGGCAAGGCGAGCGAGGACCCGCAGGTCAAGGCCCTTCTCGACTCCGGCGCCCAGGTGATCACCCTGGTCGCCAAGTCCCACGACCGCCACGTCGAACTCGCACTGCGCACCACCCTCGACGAAAACCTGGAGATGGTCCGCGACACGGTCTCCCACCTGTGCTCACAAGGCCGTCGGGTCTTCGTCGACTGCGAGCACTTCTTCGACGGCTACCGCGCGAACCCCGAGTACGCGAAGGCGGTCGTCCGCGCGGCCTGGGAGGCGGGCGCCGACGTCGTCGTCCTCTGCGACACCAACGGCGGCATGCTCCCCGCCCAGGTCCAGGCGGTCGTCGCCACGGTCCTCGCCGACACCGGCGCCCGGCTCGGGATGCACGCCCAGGACGACACGGGCTGCGCGGTCGCCAACACCCTGGCCGCCGTCGACGCGGGCGCGACCCACGTCCAGTGCACCGCGAACGGCTACGGCGAACGGGTCGGCAACTCGAACCTGTTCCCGGTCGTGGCCGCCCTGGAACTGAAGTACGGCAAGAAGGTCCTCCCCGACGGCGCCCTGCGCGAGATGACCCGCATCTCGCACGCGATCGCCGAGGTCGTCAACCTCACCCCCTCCACGCACCAGCCGTACGTCGGCGTCTCGGCCTTCGCCCACAAGGCGGGCCTGCACGCTTCCGCGATCAAGGTCGACCCGGACCTCTACCAGCACATCGACCCCGAGCAGGTCGGCAACACCATGCGGATGCTGGTCTCCGACATGGCGGGCCGCGCGTCGATCGAGCTCAAGGGCAAGGAACTCGGCATCGACCTCGGCGGCGACCGCGAGCTGGTGGGCCGGGTCGTGGAACGCGTCAAGGAACGTGAGCTCAAGGGCTACACGTACGAGGCGGCGGACGCCTCCTTCGAACTCCTGCTCCGCGAGGAGGCGGAGGGACGGGCCCGCACGTACTTCCAGGTCGAGTCCTGGCGCGCGATCGTCGAGGACCGCCCCGACGGCACCCACGCCAACGAAGCCACCGTCAAACTCTTCGCCAAGGGCGAGCGCATCGTCGCCACGGCGGAGGGCAACGGGCCGGTGAACGCCCTCGACCGTGCCCTGCGGGTCGCCCTCGAAACGATCTACCCCCAGCTCGCCAAGCTGGAGCTCGTCGACTACAAGGTCCGCATCCTCGAAGGCAAGCACGGCACCCAGTCCACCACCCGCGTCCTCATCTCCACGTCCGACGGCGCGGGGGAGTGGTCCACGGTGGGCGTCGCGGAGAACGTGATCGCGGCGTCCTGGCAGGCGCTGGAGGACGCGTACACGTACGGCCTGCTGCGCGCAGGCGTAGAACCGGCAGAGTAGCCGCCCCCACCCGGGGCCCGCCCCCCGGGTTTGACCTGTGGTCCGACCCGTGTGCGGACCTGGGTTTCGATCCGGGGCTCGACCCGGGTCGGAACCCGGGGCTCCGTCTCCAGGCCCTAGGGCGGGGGCTTCGCCCCGCGTCCCCCGGCCTGGCCGATTCGTTTGTCCGGCGGTCGGTGGGGGCCGGCCGCGCAGTTCCCCGCGCCCCTAGGGCGGGGGCTTCGCCCCGCGTCCCCTGGCCTGGCCGATTCGTTTGTCCGGCGGTCGGTGGGGGCTGGTCGCGCAGTTCCCCGCGCCCCTCGGGTGCGCTGGCGCGCATCTTTCAGGCCGTCCGGCGCACCCACCCACCCCGGTCCACACCTCCAGCCTGTCCGGCGTGTGAGGACGAGGCTGGGGCCGATGCCCCACCCACCCCCCGGTCCGCCCGCCCGGGCCCGTATTACTCAGTCTGTCCGGCGCTGAGGTCGGGGGCCGATGTCCCACCCACCCCCGGTCCGCCCGCCCACCCCGGTCCGTATCACTTGGCCCGTCCGGCGTTTGAGGACGAGGCCGTTCAGGCCGTGCGGGGGTCCAGGGGGCGCAGCGCCCCTGGCGGGGTGGAAGGGGCGGAGCCCCTGGGGATGGGACGGGTAGGGGCGGCGGGGGCGAGGAACCGTGCCGCGCGTGCCCACCCGCCCCAGCCAAGCCCCCCCCCCGCTACTTCACTTCGTGCAGCCCTTCTGGCCCGATTTCAACGTGACGCACGCCTTCGCCTCGGCGCCATCCTTCACAGCGATCATCGGGGTGTACGCATCGGTGGCGTTGCCGACGGTCCCGGTCTGCTTGGCAGCGGTACCGGCCGTCACCTGCACCGAGTCACCGATCACGGCCTGGGTGATCCGGGCCCAGGCCGCGGCGCAGGTCTTGCTGTAGCGCACCTCGACGAGAGTGGTCCCCACGGTGATGCTGGTACTGGTCGTCGCCAGCTGCCCACCGCACCCCATGTTCTCCGGGTCCTTGCCCGTGCAGCCGGCACCACTGCACTTCACCCCGGCTGGCAGATCGGGATTGACCGCGGCGGACGTCGAGGGCGTCTTCGGCGCGCTCGTCGCCTTCTTGCCGTCGCTGCCCCCGGTGAAGTACACGACCGCGGCTATCACCACGAGCGCACCCACAACCCCCGCGAGGAACATCGTCAGCCGCCGCTTACGCCGCGCCGCCGCGTCCGGGCCGGATCCCCCCACGGGCGCACCCGGCCCACCGGCACCGACCGACCCGGCCGCACCCACGGAACCGCCCGCCCCCGAAGAACCCACAGAACCCGCTGAACCCACAGAACCCGCGGAACCCCCCGGCCCCACAGCCCCCGTCGCCGGAGTCGACGGACCGAACCGCCCCCCGTCACCGGACGGCGTGGCGACGACCCCCCAGCCCCCGCCACGCGAGCCCCCACCGGACGAAGTCCCACCCGAAGGCCCACCCGAAGAGGACCCGCCGTACCCGGCACCCCCACGCGCCCCACCCCCGAGCGACGACGAAGAGCCGTACGACGAGTCCTCCACCTCCGTGGCGGACGGCTGCGGCGGCACCGTCGGCGACACCCCCGCGGGCCCGGCGATCCCCGGCGTGATGCCGGGCGTCGCGGTCGCGCTGCCGCCCTTGCGGGCCTGCTTGCCGTTGCTCCCCTTCGCCGGGGGCGCCCCGAACTCCCCCAGCGCGGCGCGCGCCTGGGAGATCCGGATCGCTTCCATGGTCATGTCGTGGCGCATCTCCGAGCGGCTCCACGCACGCTCGGCCAGCTCCCACATGGTCGTCAGATGGATGGGATTGGTCCCGGTCACCTCGGCCAGGGCGACGATCGCGCCCTTGGGCGCGAGGAGCCGACCGTTGAGGTACCGCTCCCAGGACGTCTTGCTGTAGCCCGTACGGTCGGCCACCGCGGCGATGCCCAGCCCGCTCCGGTCGACCAGCCGGCGCAACTGGCTGGCGAACTCCCTGACCTGCGGATCGAGTTCATCCGGCAAGTCCCTCCAACGAGGCATTACTGCTCCCCCCTGCTTCTTTCCCCCCGTACGTGCCTGACTGTTCCCCCGCGTGTCTCGGCAGCCGTCCGCCGAGTCCCCCCGGCCCCGCCGGTCCCCGTTCTGGCTACCCACAGGGATGCGATCGGTCAGGATCTCAGTTCCCGGGATGGGGGCGCACGGGAGCATTCGGGCCCGGGCATGCACCGTTGCACGCCCCGCGGGCTGCGGCCCATTGTCCCATCGACGTCATGCCCGCCAATCGGACCCTCGTCCTCCGCAACAGGACGTCCGATACCGTCCCGATTGGCCACGCTATCCGGGTTGTTGGGATGGATCAGGGTAAATCCTTGAACTTGTCAAGACATCGACACAACGGGAACACAGGTGCGACCTCACCCGTCACGAGAACGCTCAGCTCACCCGAGGGTGACGGCACCCACGACGGCGGCGAGGAGGATGACGACGGCGAGGAGGGCCGCGTAGAGGAGGAGGCGGGGCGTACGGGGCCCGGCGGGCCGCCGGGACGACTCCTCGTCGAGCAGGTCCCACCACGGGAGCGTGGGGTCCTCCTCGTAGCCGTCACGGCCACGCGCGGCGGAATCGGCGCGCGCGACGGGAACGCCCTGCACGGCCGGGCCGGAGGCTTCGGCGCCGGGAGCGGGTTCGCCGCCGGGGACAGAGACGGGACCGGGGACGGGACCGCCCGCCGGTACCCGTACGGGCGGCACGGGCGGCACGGACGACACGGGCGGCACGGGCTCGCGCGGCCAGGCCCGCACCGCCAGTTCCCAGCGCACCCCGAAGCGTTCGGTCTCCTCGCCCGCGACACCCGCGACCCGGCACAGGGCGACGACCGCCTGCCGCGGCGGCGGCTGGCTCGCGTTGAGGTAGCGCTGCCAGGAGGACTTGCTGTACGCGGTGCGCGTGCCCAGCGCGACCAGGCTCATCCCGGTGCGGTCCTTGAGCAGCCGCAACTGCTCGACGAAGTGCCGTACCTCCGCCGGAAGCTCCTCCGGCAGCGGCTGCCAGGCACTCATCGCTTCACCCACCTCCCGCGGCGCTCACCAGGCGCCCCGTGTCGTTCCCTGTGAGCGATTGACGGCGCCGGGCGGTGGACGGTTCCCGTCACGTGGCGCGGACACCGTGGCGGAATGGTCACTTCCGTGCCACAGGGAACTGACAGCTGTTGTACAGGCGGTGCCTGTACAGAAGGGTTGACCCGGGCGGTCCGACCGCCCGGCCGCGGCCCGTCCTTACTCGGGGGAGGGGACGGGCCGCGCCCTGCTTCAGGGCATGCGCGGGGGTCTCAGCGGACCGTGAAGTGCAGCGTGTCGTCCAGGAACGGGATGACCAGCCACGGGTTGGGCTGTGCCATCAGCGAGAGCAGCACGATGGCGACACCCAGCACGCCGTACGTGAGCATGTCCGTGAAGCGGGAGCGGACCGCGAGCATGCCCACGTCGGGCAGCATCCAGCGCATCACGGCACCGGCCAGCAGCGCGGCGCCGATCAGGATCGTGCCGAGCCGGAACACGTCGAGGGCGGTCAGCAGCAGGCCGAGTCCGACGGCCGACAGCACGGCGAGGATCGGCCACTGGCGGGCCGGGGCCGGGGCGTCGCCACCCGCCGCCCGGCCGCC
>LRTP01000427.1 GCA_001550305.1 Streptomyces diastatochromogenes | reverse complement strand
GGCCGGCGCGCGGACCGTGCGGGACATCGGCTGCGGCGACGGCACCGCCGCCGCGACCGCGGCACCCCTGCTCGCCGGACACCGTCTCGTCGGCGTCGACTGGTCGCAGGACGCCCTCAGACGCGCCCACGCCCGGCTGCCCTACGCGATCCGCGGCGAACTCACCGACGGGGGGCTGCCGTTCGCCGACGCCGCGGCCGACGCCGTCCTGTTCAGCGAGGTGATCGAGCACCTCGTGGACCCGGACAGTGCCCTGGACGAGATCCGCAGGGTCCTGCGCCCCGGCGGCCACCTGATGCTCTCCACCCCGAACCTCGCCGCCTGGTACAACCGCGCCCTGCTGCTCGCCGGTGTCCAGCCCGTCTTCTCGGAGGTGAGCCTGCGCGCGATCCACGGCCGCCCGGGGCGGGAGGTCGTGGGCCATCTGCGGCTCTACACGGCCCGCGCGCTAAGGGAGTTCGTGACCGCGGCGGGCTTCGAGGTCGTACGGCTGAGCGGGGCGCCCTTCCACGGCGTACCGCGTCCGCTGCGCCCCCTGGACCGACTGGCCTGCGCGGCGCCCGCCCTCTCCTCCATCCTGCTCCTGCACGCCCGAAGGACGTAGCCCATGTGGTGGGGAGTGGCCGCGGCCCTGCTGGCGAACGTCCTGTACAGCACCGGATTCGTGCTGGAGAAGCGCGCGCTCGCCGCACTGCCCGAGGTCGACATCCGCCGCCCCGCCCGGCTGCTGCGGCTGGTGCTCGGCAGCCCGCTGTGGATCGGCGGTTCACTTGCACTGGCCTCCGGTTTCGGCGCCCAGCTCGCCGTCTACCGCACCCTGCCGATCGCCGCCGCCCAGGGCATCTTCGTCTCCGGGCTCGTGCTGCTGGTGCTGCTCTCCGCCCGGCTGCTCGGCGAGGAGACGTCGGGCCGCGAGCGGTACGCGCTCGGCGCGATCCTGCTGGCCCTGCTGATGGTGGTCCTCTCCCTGCGCGAGGGCTCGGACCGGGTCAGCCGCAGCGCGCCCGCGCCGCTGATCCTGGCCGTCTGCCTGCCCTCGCTGGCGGCGGGCCTGTGGCTGTACGGGGCCGCCGAGCGCCGCGCGCGGCACCGGCACCGGATGCCGACGACGGGCGTCGAGTACGGCGTGGCGGTGGGCCTGCTGTACGGGGTGAGCTCGCTGGCCATCAAGGGCGTGTCGAGCTATCTGACGACCAGTGACCTGGCGGGGGCGGTGATCGACGTGCTCCGCTCCCCGTACCCCTATCTCCTGCTCTTCACCGGCGCGTTCGGCCTGGTCATGTCCCAGGCGGCGCTGCAGCGCTGCCGGGCCTCGCTGATCGTGCCGGTCTGCACGACGGTGACCAGCCTGTTCACGGCGGTGCTCGGCACGCTCGCGTTCGGCGAGGCGCTGCCGCACGACCCGGTGCGGCTGACGCTGCGCCTGGCGGGCACCGCCCTCGCGGTGTCCGTGCTGCTGGTCATGCCCAAGCACGACGCGGCACCCCAACCTCCCATCGTGGCCAAGGAGCTGACGCCACCATGAACCCCGACGACCCGCTGTTGAAGATCCTGGCCTGCCCGCTGGACAAGGGCCCGCTGCACCTGCTGACCCCGGGCGACGATGCGGCGCCGAACTCCGAGGCGGAGCCGAGCGCCGGGGAGGCGTTGTACAACCCGCGCCTGCGCCGCCGCTACCCGATCGTGGACGGCATCCCGCAGCTGCTGCCGTCCTCCGGGGAGCAGGTCACGGAGGACGAGCACGAGGAACTCCTCAAGCGGATGGTCCCGTGACGAGGACCACGAGGACGACAAGGACCACGAGGACCACGAGGACTCCGAGGACGACAAGGACTACGAGAGCGCCGAGGACGACGAGGACCTGGGCCGCCCGGCTCGCTCCCCACCTCCCCACCCGCCTCGTCGCGGCGACCGCCCGGCTGGTCTACCCGCGCTTCGAACCCGAACTGGGCCGCCTCGCCGACCTCTGCCCGCCGGACTGCGGCACGGCGGTGGACGTGGGCGGCTGGTACGGCCCCTGGACCCACCGTCTTTCGGGCCTGGCCCATCGCGTGGTGACCGTCGAACCGGTCCCCCACCTGGCCGGACTCCTCTCCGCCACCGCCCCCTCCAACGTCCGCGTGGTCCGCGCCGCCGCCTCCGACCGTCCGGGCACGGCGCGGCTCTGGTTCCCGCCGGACGACGCGGGCGACCGCGGCGTGTCGTCCCTGGTCCGCCGGGACATACACGCCCGCGCGCTGGAGGTCCCCTGCGTGACCCTCGACAGCCTGGGCCTCCACGACGTCGACTTCGTCAAGATCGACGTGGACGGCAACGAACTCGCGGTCCTGCGGGGCGCGAAGGCCCTCCTGACCCGCGACCGCCCGGCCCTCTTCATCGAACTGGAGTCCCGAATCCAGCCGATCGCCCCGGTGGTCGACCATCTCGCCGAGCGCGGCTACACGGGCTGGGTCCTGCCCGCGACCACCTGGCTGCCCCTGACGTCCTTCCCCCTGGAGGCCCACCAGGCACGCACCTCCCACGTGGCCGCCCAGGGCCTGCTGCGCCGCGTCCTGCCCCCGCGCGGCCCCCGTTACGTCAACTCGGTCCTGTTCCTCCCGGACGGCCGCCGACCGGGCCCCCTCCCGATGCGCGACCATGGACCCCATGCCCGCCAAGCGACCCGCTAGCCCCTTCACCCCGCTCGACTTCCAACTGGTCCTGCTGCGCCGCATGGCCGACCACAACCCCGACCTCGTCGAGGACGCCCGCCACGAGCTGGGCGTCTCCATCGCCGACATGCGGGAGGCGAACCGCCGCTGGCAGGCGATGCTGCACGCCCCGCGCTCCCGGGCGGCGACGTCTCGCTACCGCTCGATCCTCGGCGCCCCCGAGTCCGTCACCCCTCGACAGATCGGCGACCTGTCCTGCGAGGCCCGGCTCTGGCCCGTCCCCCTCTGGCCCGACCTCCGCTTCGAGGTCCTCGTCGCCCCTAACGGCGTCGCCTGGAACGAGTGGCTGGTCCGCGCCCCCGGCGCCCCGAATCCCCGGCTGGAGACCCTCGACGACCTCAGCCCCTGGTCCTGCACGGTCGACGAGGTCACCCACGCCTTCGCCCCCGCCCGCCCCCTGGAGGGCACGGCCCCGACCCGCTGGGGCCTGGCGTTCACGGCCCCGGACGCGTCCGGAGTGCCGCGGGAGTGCGCGGCGGAGTTCACGTGGGGGTTGCTGCAGCGGGTCGCCGTCAGCGGAGAGCGGCCTTGACGACGGCCTCCGCGACCACGGGCACCGACTCCGGGTGCAGCCACAGGAACAGGTTCGGCTCGACGAGCTCCAGCTCCATGACACACGGGTTCCCGTCGTCGCCGTCGACGAGGTCGACACGGGCGTAGAGCAGCTCCGAACCGTCCGTCCTGCGCGGCACGGCCGCCAACGCGCGCTCCGCTACGGCGAGTTCGGCCGGGGTCGGCTGCCAGGGCTCCAGGCGGGGGTGCGCGACCTTGTCCGCGTCGTAGGCGGTGCCGGGTGCGAGGACGGCGCCCTTGCGGCTGGCGTGCAGGAGGCGCCCGCCGTAGTACTGGAGGGCGCGTTCACCCGCGGTGTCGATGCTGGTCAGATAGGGCTGGACCATGGCGGTCAGCCCCCGGTCGTGCATCCGCTCCAGCTGTCGCAGGGCCGTCTCCCGCTCCTCGGGCCGGTACCGGGCGGCGAGCCGCGCACCCGCGCCGGAAGTGGGCTTCACGACGTACTCGCGGTCGTCGGGGAACTCCGCGGGCGCGCCCGGCGCGAGGTACCGGGTCGGCACGGTGGGCACCCCCGCCTCCGCGAGATCGCCGATGTACCGCTTGTCGGTGTTCCACCGCACCACCGCCGCCGGGTTCGCGAGCCGCGTCAGCTTCCCGCACCGCTCGGCCCAGGCCACGAACTCCGCCACCCGCCAGCTGTAGTCCCAGGTGGACCGGATCACCACGAGGTCGAATGCCGCCCAGTCGACGTCCGGATCGTCCCAGTACCCGACGACGGCATCCGCCCCGGCGCCCTCCAGAGCCGCCCTCAGCACGGGCAGATCCCGGTCCAGGCTCTCCGCGCCCTCCTCGGGCCGGTAGGTGGCGAGCGCGATACGTGCGCGGGCGGCGGCGGTGCGGGCCACGACGGACTCCATCCTCATAACGGCTGATCCCCGGGGAGGCTAACAACCGCCGGTCGAACTTCGGCAACCCATTTGACCTTCACCTTCGGTGAAGCCGCAGCATCGGTGGCGGAACGAGGAACGAGGTACGGATGACGGGGCACGACACGACCACGGGTGGGCGCATGGAGATGCTGACGATCGGGGCGTTCGCAAACGCGTGCCGGCTGTCGCCGAAGGCACTGCGGCTCTATGACGAGCTGGAGCTGCTGCGGCCCGCCCGGGTCGACCCGGAGACCGGGTACCGGTACTACGCCGTCGCGCAACTGGAGCAGGCACGGCTGGTGGCGTGGCTGCGCCGGATCGGGATGCCGCTGGCCCGGATCCGGCGGGTGTGCGCACTGGACGACGCGTCCGCCGCCCAGGAGATCCGCGCCTACTGGGCGCGGGTCGAGGCCGAGACCGCCGGTCGACGCGAACTCGTGGCGTTCCTCGTGAACCACCTCTCGTACACACCGAGGAAGGACACCGCCATGCTCGAACTCCGCTACTCCGCACTCTCCGACACCGGTCTGGTCCGCCCCGCCAACCAGGACACGGCCCACGCGGGCGCCAGCGTCCTCGCCGTGGCCGACGGCTTCGGCACGAACGGCGCGCCCGCCAGTACGGCGGCCGTGGAGGCCCTGAAGTCCCTGGACGGCGAACCCCTTCCGGGCGGGAGCGTCCTCAACCTTCTGGAGGACGCGGTGCGGGGGGCCGCGCGGGCCGTCCAGGACGCCACACCGGGCAAGGACGACGGCACCACCCTCACCGCCATGGTGTGGACCGGATCCCAGCTCGGGCTGGTCCACATCGGCGACTCCCGCGCCTATCTGCTGCGCGACGGCGAGCTGTTCCGGATCACGCACGACCACACCATGGTCCAGTCGATGGTCGACGAGGGCCGGCTCACGCCGGAGGAGGCCGTCGCTCATCCCCAACGTGCCCTGCTCCTGAAGGCACTCACCGGCGGCGCCGACTCCGTCGTACCCGATCTGCGGTTGTGCGACGCCCTGCCCGGGGATCGCTACCTGCTCTGCTCGGACGGGCTCTCCACCGTCGTCGCGGACGAGGAGCTCCGGCGGCTACTGGGCTCGGCCCCGGCCCCCGACGCGGCGGTACGGTCCCTCATCGAAGCCGCGATCGACGCCGGCGGCCCCGACAACGTGAGCTGTGTGGTGGCGGACGTGGTGGAGGCCGACGGGGGTCAACGGCTCGGCTGACTCAGGGAGGGGCCCGGCACGCTCTCCACCGAGGTGGCCGCGGCCTCGCGTACCGCCCTGATGTCGGCGGGGTGGCGCAGGGCCCGGGACACGGCGTCGATCTCCGCCAGCAGGTCCTCCGTGTCCGGGGTGTTGAGGGGCACGACGGCATCGTCCTGGCGGGTGCGCTTCCTGGTCTCGATGGCGTCCTGGATGGTCACGGCGTGGGCGAGGGCCCCCGCCCGGTCGGCCTCGAAACCGAGGCCGAGGGCGGCGTCGTACGCCTTTCGCCGGAGGTCCTCGTCGATGAACCTGGCCAGGTTCAGCAGCGCGTCCCGGATGAACGTCTCACGGCGTGTCAGGCGCAGTTCGGGGGTGGCACGGAGTCTGAAGGGGACGCGTCCGCCGCCCGTGACGGTCCCCATCAGGCGGTACAGGGGGCGCAGGTACCAGTGGCCGAGCCGGGTGTGGGCACGGCGGTGCAGATACTGGCCGGCATGCGGAAGGATGAAGCCGACCGCGATGAGGATGGCGGCGAGGCAGGCGACCGGTGGGGCCAGCCCGGTGCTGAGCCAGTCGAGGTCGTGGCCGGTCCAGCGGGCGAGGACGGCGCAGAGTTTGGCGCCGTCGTAGAGCAGGTTCATCGCATAGCCGGCGCCGAGGAACATCAGACCGCCGCGCAGCCAGACGTCGAGTCCGCCGGCGCGGATCCAGTTCCAGATCAGCTTGGACGTGATCAGGCCGGCCACGGTGTGCGCGAGCAGGTAGAGCACGATCTCTTCGCGCATGAAGGGGGTGTTGGCGTAGTACGTGTCGAGGTCGCGTATCCGCTCGACATGGGCGTCGGCGAGCGCGAACAGCACCCACAGCGCGACGATCACGCTCGCGTAGACGGTGACCACCCAGCGGGTGGCGCGGCGGGTGACGCCGGAGCGGTCGGAGATGCCGTCGCGCCATGCGGTGATCAGGACCAGGCAGGAGCCGCAGAACGCGGTGATGAGGCTGTAGACCAGGGGGGCCGCGATGTTCGGTACGCCGGTGACGCGGTTGGTCCAGGCGATGGTCGCCGGTGCCGCGAAGACGAAGACGCCGCAGGCGAGCACGAGCAGGCCGCCGACGGCACGCAGCAGCGGGTCCTTCCACAGCTTGACGATGCTGGGGAGTTTGATCGCCAGCGCTGCGGTGAGGACCGCCGTCGGGATCCAGAAGGAGATGTAGAGCCCGGCGAAGAAGCGGGAAGGATTCATCGCCGGTCAGCCCTGGGGTCCGCGGTAGCCGAGGGAGGCCTGGATGGCCTGTCCGACCGGGTCGACGGGGTCGGCAGGGCCCTTCGTACGCGGGCCGGTCACCCAGGTTCGGAAGACGCTGGCGAGGTGCAGGCCGAAGTCCTCCGCCTCGGCCTCGTCGGCCTCGTGCGAGCCGTTGCGGGCGGCGACGGTGAGCGCGATCTCCTGCCAGCCGGGGTCGTCCGACAGCGCGCCGGCGGCGGCCGCCGCACCCGCGTAGTGGTGGTGGGAGTGGGAGTGCCCCGCCATCATGTGCCACAACTCATGCCCGAGGATGACGAGTTGCTGCACGGTCTCGGCGCGTTCCTCGACGATGACGAGGTCGAAGTCGTGGAACTCCATCCACAGCCCCGTGACTTCGATCTCGTCCGGGAAGCGCTCGAAGCGGAGCTGGATGGGGCGGTCGTCGCGGCGCCGGCTCATCTCCTGACAGAGGGCCTCGGCCAACTCCCGTACGTCCACGGGCGCGTCGAGTCGTTTCTTCAGCGCGCGGGTGAGCTCGACGGCGAGGCCGCGCATCTCGGAGTCGGCCCGGCGGGAGAGGAGAGCGGCGGCGCGCTTCCACACGGTGTGGAAAGGCCTCATCGATCCACCTCCTCGCTCTCGCTGCCCAGCAGACCCTCCAGCATGAGCGCGAGCGCCTCCTGCTTGCGGGGCGTCAGCCGCCGGCCCCGCAGGGCGAGCGTGACGACTCCGTGCTTGAGCGTGAACCTGAGCAGCGGCCCGTCCTCGGCGCCGCCGTGCAGCTCACCGACGACGCGCTGCAGTGCGCCGTTCAGGACGACGGGGGCCGGATCGGTGAAGAACTTCGTGCCCTCCTCGATCCGGAAGAACTCCGCGAGCCGGGTGAGGTCGGGCACGTTCGGCATCTTGTCGCCGTTGAGCAGACTGCGGGCCCACCTGTCACTGATGCCGAGCCGCGCGGCGACGTCCCGGCACACATCGGCGGGCCGCTTCCCGCTCTCGTCGAGATACGCCTCGTACAGCGCGCGGACGCGTCCGCGGATGCGGTCGTCGACCCTGTCGTCGAACACCCCCGCGCCATCGAGGAGCGCCCGGACCTCACCCTCGGCGAGGGCCGTTCTTCTCGACAACTCCCCCACGTCGAGGACCTCCCCGCGATCGAGGCCCTTCTCGGCGAGGTGCGCGTCGAGACGCGCGAGTGTCTCGCGAAGAGGAGTCGGCGACGCACTCACCCATGCACTCCCGGCAGTTGACCCGTCAAATTCTCACGCTGTGGGCCGAGACTACGGTCCTCGACGGGGCCCGCGCCATGCTTTCCGAACGATGGTTCCCAGTTCAAGAACGATCGCTCCCGCGGAGCAGGACAGCCGGAATCGCCCCGGCTAACGGGGCATGAAGCGACACATGTCGCTCTCAGGAACGGACGCCCACGCCGCCGCAGACCCCGCCACCCTCCCCCCTCTCGTCCGGCGGGCCCTCTCCGCCGCGCGTCGTCACGGCTTCGCGTACGCGTGCCGTCCGGAGCAGGGCCGTCTGCTGCACGTCTTGGCGGGCGGTGCGCGGGGGTGGATCGGTGAGACGGGTACGGGGTGCGGGGTGGGGCTCGCGTGGCTGGCGTCCGGGGCGCGGGAGGGCGTACGGCTGGTCAGCGTGGAGCGTGACGCCGGGCGGGCCCGGGTCGCGGCCGAGGTCTTCGCCGACCGGCCCGAGGTCGAGGTGATCCACGGCGACTGGCGGCGGATCGAGGAGCACGGCCCGTACGACCTGCTGGTCCTGGACGGCGGTGGTACCGGCAAGCTGCCGGGCGACGACCCGGCCGACCCGGCCCGGCTGCTGGCTCCGGGCGGCGCGGTGGTGGTCGATGACTTCACCCCGGCCACCGGATGGCCGCCCCTGCACGAAGGCGCTCCCGACCGGGCCCGGCTGCACTGGCTGAGGCATGTGGCCCTGCACACGGTCGAGCTCCGCCTCGCCGAGGACCTCGCCACGCTGGTGGGCACGCGGCGACGGCTCGCCCCGACGGGGCCGAGCTGGTCATCGGAGTGAGCGCGGCGGCGGGTTTGCCCCGTGCTGGTGTAGGAACGGTGGTGACTGTCATCGGCAGCACGTCCGCCAGCAGGTCCCTACGGCAAGGAGTACCCCGCGTGTCCTCCCTCTTTCCCGCCCTGGTCAGCGGTTCGACCGCACGGCGGCCCGCCCTGCGTTTCGGCGAGCGGTCACTGACGTACGCGGAGCTCGCCGCCTCGGCGGGCGAGCTGGCCGCGCGGCTCGACGGCCGGGAGAGGGTCGCCGTGTGGGCGACGCCGTCCCTGGAGACCGCCGTCGGGGTCGTCGCCGCGCTGCTCGCCGGGGTGCCCGCCGTGCCGCTCAACCCCAAGTCGGGAGAGGGCGAACTGGGGCACATTCTGGGCGACAGCGCGCCCTCGCTGGTACTGGTCGAGCCCGGCGTCGAACTTCCCTCACCCGTAAGCGACTTGGAGCGCGTCGACGTCCAGGTGGGAGTCGCCGGTCAGGACACCCGCCCAAGCCCCGGCACCCCCGCACGCCCCGACACCGAACCGGACGACCCCGCCGCCCCCGCCCTCATCGTCTACACCTCCGGCACCACCGGTCCGCCCAAGGGTGCCGTCATCCCGCGGCGCGCCATCGCCTCGACCCTGGACGCGCTGGCCGACGCCTGGCAGTGGACCGGCGACGACGTGCTCGTGCACGGGCTGCCGCTCTTCCATGTGCACGGGCTGATCCTGGGCGTCCTCGGCCCGCTGCGGCGCGGCGCGGCGGTGCGGCATCTGGGCAGGTTCAGCGCACAGGGCGTGGCACGCGAGCTGGGCGCGGGCGCGACGATGCTGTTCGGGGTGCCGACGATGTACCACCGGCTCGCCGAGGCGCTGGTCGAGGACACCGAGCTGGCCAAGGCGCTCGGCGGGGCGCGGCTGCTCGTGTCCGGTTCCGCCGCGCTGCCGGTGCACGACCACGAGCGGATCACGGCCTCGACCGGACGCCGGGTCGTGGAGCGGTACGGCATGACGGAGACCCTCATGAACACCAGCGTGCGCGTGGACGGGGAACCCCGGCCCGGCACCGTCGGAGTGCCGCTGCCCGGCGTCGACGTACGGCTCGTCGAGGAGGACGGGACGACGATCGCCTCGTACGACGCCGACGGCACTCCCACCGGTACGCCCGACGGCGAGACCGTCGGCGAGATCCAGGTCCGGGGGCCGAACCTCTTCACCGAGTACCTGAACCGGCCCGACGCCACCGCCGCCGCGTTCACCGACGACGGCTGGTTCCGCACCGGCGACATGGCGGTCGTCGACCCCGACGGCTCGGTACGCATCGTCGGCCGCAAGGCCACCGACCTGATCAAGAGCGGCGGCTACAAGATCGGCGCCGGGGAGATCGAGAACGCGCTGCTCGAGCATCCGTCGGTGCGCGAGGCCGCCGTCACCGGTGAGCCCGACGAGGACCTGGGCGAGCGGATCGTGGCCTGGATCGTCCCCGCCGACCCCGAGGACCCGCCGACCGCCGAGGCGTTGGCCGACCACGTGGCCCGCCGCCTCGCCCCGCACAAACGCCCGCGGACCGTGCGCTTCCTCACGTCGCTCCCGCGCAACGACATGGGCAAGATTCTCAAGCGAGCCCTCCCCGACGCCGTCGCAAAGGCCCCTGAGCATGACTGAGCGTTTCTCCGCCCGCGAGGCCATCGCCCTGGCCGGCGATGACTTCCGTGAACTGCCCGTCCCCATGAGGGAGTTCACACCGGACGGCCCCTTGTCCTGGCAGGGGTACGACGACTCGCGCCGCCGCGCCCTCACCCGTACCGGCGAGGACGAGTCCGTCGTCTGCGGCACCGCGGTCATCGGCTCCACCCGCGCCGTACTGATCGCCTTCGAGTTCGGCTTCCTCGGCGGCTCGCTCGGCGCACGCACCGGAGACCGCGTCGAGGCGGCCTACACCCACGCCCGTGCGCACCGCCTGCCCGTCGTCTCGCTCGTCGCGACGGGCGGCAGCCGGATGCAGGAGGGCATGCTCGCGCTCACCCAGCTCCAGCGCGTGGCACGGCAGTCGGCGCTCGCCCGGGAGGCGGGGCTGCCGCAGATCGCCGTGCTGCGGGATCCGACGACGGGCGGCGGCTGGGCGACGCTGG
>LRTP01000426.1 GCA_001550305.1 Streptomyces diastatochromogenes | reverse complement strand
AGACGGCCTCGACGGCCTTCTCGATACCACGCTTGAGAGCCATCGGGTTGGCGCCGACCACCGCCAAGCCCTCCCGGGCCGCCCAGAACGCGAAGGCCCTGACCGCCCCGGCCGCGCAGGCCGTGCACTCCACGGGCAAGGCGGGCCAGAAGGTGCCGACCACGCACCTGTGCGGCGCCCCGACGGCCGGTCACGCGGCCTGTTTCGCGCAGCGCCGCACCGACATCAAGCAGAAGCTGGCCGCCGCGATCTCGCCGAACGCCGCCGCCGCGGTGTCCGGTCTGAGCCCGGCCAACCTGCACAGCGCCTACAACCTGCCCTCCACCGGCGGCTCCGGCCTGACCGTCGCCGTGGTCGACGCGTACAACGACCCCAACGCGGAGTCGGACCTCGCGACCTACCGTTCGCAGTTCGGCCTGTCGGCCTGCACCAAGGCCAACGGCTGCTTCAAGCAGGTCAGCCAGACCGGCTCGACCAGCTCCCTGCCGACCAACGACACCGGCTGGGCGGGTGAGGAAGCGCTCGACATCGACATGGTCAGCGCGGTCTGCCCGAACTGCAACATCGTCCTCGTCGAGGCCAACTCGGCCACCGACTCCGACCTCGGCACCGCCGAGAACGAGGCCGTGGCGCTGGGCGCGAAGTTCGTCTCCAACAGCTGGGGCGGCTCCGAGTCCTCCTCGCAGACCAGCGAGGACACCTCGTACTTCAAGCACCCGGGCGTCGCCATCACCGTCTCCTCCGGTGACTCCGCCTACGGTGCCGAGTACCCGGCCACGTCCCAGTACGTGACGGCCGTCGGCGGCACCGCGCTGTCCACCAGCTCCAACAGCCGCGGCTGGACCGAGTCCGTGTGGAAGACCAGCAGCACCGAGGGCACCGGCTCCGGCTGCTCCGCCTACGACGCGAAGCCGACCTGGCAGACCGACACCGGCTGCTCCAAGCGCATGGAGGCCGACGTCTCCGCGGTCGCCGACCCGGCCACCGGCGTGGCCGTCTACGACACCTACGGCGGCTCCGGCTGGGCGGTCTACGGCGGTACGAGTGCCTCCTCGCCGATCATCGCGGGTGTGTACGCCCTCGCGGGCACCCCGGGCTCCAGCGACTACCCGGCGAAGTACCCCTACTCCCACACCTCGAACCTGTACGACGTGACCAGCGGCAACAACGGCTCCTGCTCGCCCTCGTACTTCTGCACCGCGGCCACCGGCTACGACGGCCCGACCGGCTGGGGCACCCCGAACGGCACCACCGCCTTCGCCTCGGGCACCAGCACCGGCAACACGGTGACCGTCACCAACCCGGGCAGCCAGTCCACCACCACCGGCGGTTCGGTCAGCCTGCAGATCTCGGCGAGCGACAGCGCGGGCGCGACCCTCACCTACAGCGCGAGCGGTCTGCCGACCGGTCTTTCGATCAGCAGCTCCACCGGTCTGATCTCCGGCACCGCGAGCACGGCGGGTACGTACAGCGTCACCGTCTCCGCCTCCGACAGCACGGGCGCATCCGGCTCCGCCTCCTTCACCTGGACCGTCAGCACCTCCGGCGGCGGCACCTGCACCTCGGCGCAGCTGCTCGGCAACCCAGGCTTCGAGTCGGGCAACACCACCTGGAGTGCCAGCAGTGGCGTGATCACCAACTCCAGCAGTGAGGCCGCGCACGCCGGTTCGTACAAGGCATGGCTGGACGGCTACGGCTCGACGCACACCGACACGCTCTCCCAGTCGGTGACGATCCCGTCCGGCTGCAAGGCCAGCTTCACCTTCTACCTGCACATCGACACCGCGGAGACCACCACGAGCAGCCAGTACGACAAGCTGACGGTCACCGCCGGATCGACCACCCTGGCGACGTACTCGAACCTCAACGCCGCCTCCGGCTACGCCCAGAAGACCTTCGACCTGTCCTCGTTCGCCGGGTCCACGGTCACCCTGAAGTTCAGCGGGGTCGAGGACTCCTCGCTCCAGACCAGCTTCGTCGTCGACGACACCGCCGTCACGACCAGCTGACCAGTGGGGCCCTGGCCGGCGTCGCGGCCAGGGCCCTGTGTCCCTGTGTGGATCCTGATGCGGGGGTGGCACGTCCAAGCGACAAGGAGGTGCCACCCCATGCGCCGTACGACCCACCATCGGATCCTCGCTCTCACGGCCCTGACACTGCTCCTCGCGGGCTGCGGCACACAGGGCGGCGGTGACGCGGGCGGCAGCCGCTCCGTGTCGCCGTCCCCCACGACGAGCCACCCGAGCTGCGACACGGCTCCCGCGGAACTCGGCGCCGCCGACACCGGCCACACGTACTGCCTCACGGCCGGCGGCGTACTCCGCCTCACCCTGGACGGCACCACCAGTCGGCCCTGGACACCCGTCAAGGTCAGCGGCACCGGGCTAGAGGCCACCAACAGCGGCATCGTCCTCCAGGCGGGCGACGCGAGCTCCGCCTTCAAGGCGGTCTCGGCGGGAACCGCCCACCTCACCTCGTCCCGGCCGCTCTGCGCGACCGCCCCGGGCAAGGTGTCGTGCAAGGGCATTCAGGAGTGGACGGTCACGGTGCTGGTCACGAAGTCCTAGCTGACGGTCGATGCGCCGCTCGTGGGCCGCGCCGATCAGCGCGGGCAGGGCCACGACCACGAAGAGCGCGAGGACGGTCAGGATTCCGGCGGTGGTGTCCGCGTTGTCGATGAGCATCTTCATGAACACCACTGTCGTCCCGCTCACCCTTCGGCGTCAGTGGCAGGACTGCCGTACACCCTCGATTTCCTGCCACCGACGAGGCACACTGGCGGGCATGCTGAAAAACGTGGCCGCGGTCCTGCTCGACGGTGTGCACCCCTTCGAACTCGGGGTCGTCTGCGAGGTGTTCGGCATCGACCGCAGCGACGACGGCCTGCCCACTTACGACTTCGCGGTCGCCTCAGCCGAGGGCCCGACCCTGAGCACCCACGCGGGGTTCTCGCTGACCACGGAGCACGGCCTGGAGCGACTGGAGAGCGCCGACCTCATCGCTCTGCCCGCCGGGCACTCCTATGTGTCCCGGTCCTATCCGACCGAGCTGCTCGACGCCCTGCACCGCGCCACGGACCGCGGCGCCCGGGTGCTCAGCGTCTGCTCCGGTGTCTTCGTGCTCGGCGCGGCCGGGCTCCTCGACGGGCGGCGCTGCGCCGTGCACTGGCACCACGCCGAGGAGCTCACCCGGCAGTACCCGAAGGCGATCGTCGAACCGGACGTGCTGTACGTGGACGAGGACCCGGTGATCACCTCGGCCGGCACCGCCGCCGGAATCGACGCCTGTCTGCACATCGTCCGCAAGGAACAGGGCCCCGAGGTCGCCAACGCCATCGCCCGCCGCATGGTGGTGCCCCCGCACCGGGACGGCGGGCAGGCCCAGTACATCGAGCGCCCGCTGCCCCGCTCCACCTGCGACACGGTCGGCGAGGTGCTGGTGTGGATGGAGCGCCACCTCGACCGGGAGGTGACCGTCGAGCAGCTCGCGGCCCGCGCCCACATGTCACCGCGTACCTTCGCACGCCGCTTCCAGCAGGAGACCGGCACCACCCCGTACCGCTGGATCCTGCGCCAAAGGGTGCTGCTGGCACAGGAGTTGCTGGAGGCGTCGGACGAGACGATGGACGCGATCGCGGGCCGCACCGGTTTCGGTACCGCGGCCGCGCTGCGCCACCAGTTCGTCCGGAGCCTGGGGACCACCCCGCAGGCGTACCGGCGCACGTTCAGGGGCCCGCGGGCTGCCTGAACGCGCACCGGTACGGACACGGGGTCACCGCGGACGACACCGCGCGGTCACCGCGGCAGGGCCCTCAGCAGCAGCCGGTACGGACGCAGGGTGATGCCGACGCGGGTCGCGTCATTGGACCCGGAGACCTGCTCGAACCGCCACCGGGACGCCACCGTCGCCGTGATCAGGCTGAGCTGCGCCATCGAGAAGTGGTCGCTCGGGCACTTCCGGTTGCCCACGCTGAAGGGGCTCATGGCGTGCTTCGGGACGTCCTTGGCGCGTTCCGGAAGCCAGCGGTCGGGGTCGAAATCCAGATGCCCGTCGTACGAGCGCGGATCACGCTGGATGGCGAACGGACTGTAGACGATGTCGGCACCGGCCGGTATCCGATAGCCGCCGAGTTCGGTTTCGGTCACCGCCCGCCGGGTCAAAATCCATACGGCAGGGCGCAGCCGCATCGACTCGACAACGACATTGTTGGTGTACGACAGCTTCCGGACGTCGTCGAATGCGACGGGCCGGTCCCCGACGACGGATTTGACCTCCTCGGCCACCCGCGCGGCGTGTTCCGGGTGTTCGGTGAGGACTTGCAGCAGCCACATGATCGTGGACGCCACGGTTTCGCTGCCGGGCGTGAGTATCGCTACGACTTGGTCGTGGATCTCCTGTTCGCCGATCGGCTCGCCGTTCTCGTCCTTCGCTTCCAGCAATGCCGTCAGCAAATCGTCCGGCTTTTGACCGGATGCGCGGCGCTCGGCGACGATCTCGTCGACGAGGAGATGCAAATCGGCCAATGCGCGGTCGAATTTGCGGTTGGCCGGAAGCGGCAGCCGATAGAGCGGGCCCGCCGGGATCACCATGCGCCGGTACATGCCGCGGAACACGGTGGCGAGCGCGACGCTCAGCCGCTCGGCGCGCTCGTCCATGAACTCGCCGCGCAGCAGACAGCGGGCCGCGATGCGCACGGCGACGCGGAACGACTCGGAGGTGCAGTCGACGGGCTCGCCCGACCCCATGCGCTCGGCGAGCGCACGCGCCTCCTCCTCCATGATCGGTCCGTACTCGGGGATGACGTCGAGCCGGAACGCGGGCTGGATGGTGCGGCGCTGGCGACGGTGCCTCGGCCCGTTGGCGGTGGCGACGCCCTCCTTGCCGAGTAGGCCTTCCAGGGACTCCCAGAGGGGTCCGTCGATCTTGAAGTCGGTGCTGAGCGCCATCGCTCCGGTGAGGGCCGGCGAGGTGAGCGCGTACACCGTCTTGGGGCCCAGCTTGAGCCGTACGACGTCGCCGTGGTCGCGGAGCCGGACGAGGAAGCCCAGCGGGTCGCGGACCAGTTTCCAGCCGTGACCCAGGACGGGTACGCCGCCCCCGGCCAGGGGTGGGACGGGCAGCTGTGGTGCCGCGGGTTGCGCGGGCTTCACGGACTCGACGGTCATGACTCACCTGCCGCTTCGTTGTTGACGTACGGGGGTGTGGAGCGGTCGTCCCAGCTGTCGACGGTGTACCGGCCGGACTCGTGGTGGAACCAGTACACGGAGCTGAACCAGTTCCTCATATTCCCGAGGCACGCTTTCACGGCGAGACTCAATTCCTTGCCGTGCACGGTCCCGTCCGCGAGGGTGTCGGCGAACCGGTTGAGGTCGTTCTCCGCGTCGAGGAATTCGGTGATACATTCCTCGATCCGCCGCCGGGTGTCCTGGACCGCTTCTTCGAGTGTCAGCCCCTCGTGATGGATGAGGCTGATTCCGAGATTGTGGACCTCGTCGCCCGCGATTTCTTTCGGGAGCGAGCAGAGGTCGTTGTACCAGGCGGCGAATTCCTGGCTCAGCAGCGCCGCCCGCCGATATGCGAAATGGTTCCGCACGGCGGTGGGAAGTTCACAGCCGGCGCTCGGCTCCAGCAGGTCGGTCCAGATCCAGTGCGCGAAGGTGAGCCGCCGCAGTTCCAGATACTCCTCGACCGTGGGCACGGTGCCGTTGACACGGTTGCGGAATTCCCGGTCGTACGCCTCGATCACCGCGTGGAAATGCCGGGCGAAGCGCGCGTTCCACTTCTTGGTCAGGAACGAGTACAGGCGCACCATGCTGTCCGCGAACCCCGCGACCAGTGGATCCCGATGGTGCAGGTGCTCCCTGGGGGAGTCCAGAGCCGCGTGCAGCTGGAACCTGAGCCTCCGCCAGGCGCCGGGCCTGGCGTGGATGACATCGCGGTCGTGGCGGTCGTCCCAGACGAAGAACCACGCGCTGTAGTCCGCTATCGCCTGCAGGACCTCGTTGGGAGCGCCAATGTAGTAGCCCGCCATCAGGTCCGTATAGCAAAGGCCGTCGGCATATTCGTCGACCTTGTCCGCCGGCATGAGGCGTTTTTCCCTCAGCCACGAACGTGTGTTCTCCTGAAGCCTCGGCCAATACGGATGCAGTTGACGGGGAAACGCGGACTCGATCACCGGGAGAGAGAGCGCCGGTGGAACCGCGACCACGGTCGGTGTCGATGAAGTGCCGTGTGAGAATGCATGCACGAACAAACCCCTCTCAGCCGCCAGTTGACGCTGCGCCCCTCCCGCTGTGCCGGGCGTGCGCCGTTGCGTATCCCCGCACTTCCCATTCAGCACCACAACTGACCGTTCTGGGAACGGATTTACTCCACTCACTACCTCACAGTGCTGAGAATCTCCCCTTGTGTGACTGAATATGGATCACTTGAGGAGCACAGGGGATCGAACGTGCGACGCACATACGAACGGCGCCTGGTCAGGGAGTTCCCCCTGACCAGACGCCGCTCGGGCCGACCCGCGTGTGCGCGCGAGCCCCAACCGTCCTGCCGCGACTCAGTCGTTCGCGACGATCGGGTAGCGGGGCTCGTTCTCGGCCATCTGCCGCAGGGCTTCCTTGCGCTCGCGCTTGGAGAGCCGGTCGATGTAGAGGTAGCCGTACAGGTGGTCGGTCTCGTGCTGGAGGCAGCGCGCGAAGTAGCCGGTGCCGCGCACCTTGATCGGGTTGCCCTTCTCGTCCTGCCCGGTGACCTCCGCGTAGTCGGGGCGGGCCAGCGGCGCGTACGCGGTCGGCACCGAGAGGCAGCCCTCGTTGCTGTCGTCGAGGCGGCGCTGCTCGGCGGGCAGCTCGACGAGGACGGGGTTGCAGACGACACCGACGTGCCGCTTGCCCTCGTCGTCCTGGCAGTCGTAGACGAAGACCTTCAGGTCGACGCCGATCTGGTTGGCCGCCAGGCCCACGCCCTCGGCGGTGCGCTGGCTGGCGAACATGTCGGCGACCAGCTGGTCGAGCTCGGGCCCGAACTCGGTGACGTCCTTGCACTCCTTGTGCAGCACCGGGTTGCCGACGATCGTGATCGGCCGCGAGGTACCGCGCTCACGGTAGGCCGCCTCGCGCTCCTCACCGTCCTCGGTGTCGTTGACGAAGCCCTCGTCGTCCACGGGGAGCACTCCAGAGTGCTGCTGCTCGGTGTCCTGCTGCGCCATGACCGACGTACGCCTTCCTCGAAACCAGGGGTGTGGTGCTCATACAGGGTACGGGGGTGGCACCCCGCGAAGGCGCGGGACCGTGTTGATCTGCGGCTCCGCCGCGTGGGCGCGACAAACCGCCACCGGCCCGCGGTGAACCCGCAGCACTCAGCAGACCTCTTCGAGATCCCGCCAGTCCCGGGAGTCGGGACTGTCCGCGACCCACCCGTCCAGCAGCCCCCTGACCAGCGGAGCCGGCGCAGCCACCCCGCACTCCCGCTCCGGCACCCACAGCTGCCCGTCGGTGCGGTGACCGAGCGGCCCCGGATGCCCGGGCTCGCTGTGGTCGTGCGGGTCGAGATGCTCACCGTCGCCCTCGTCGGACGGCATCCGCGACTCGGAACACATCCGGCACAGCAGCCGTACGGACGAGGACCAGTCCTCCGCGGCGAAGCCGGCGTCCGCCGCGAGCTGCTCCAAGGCGTCCCGGTCCTCCTCGGTGGCGGCCTCCAGGAGGACCACCCAGGTGGGCACCGGGGAGGGCGCCCACAGCTCGATCTCGTCGAAGACGGGATAGGCGTGCCCGGCGGCCGTCGTCCGCTCCCCGTGCGGCACACCGTCGTGCAGAACGACCTCGCCCCAGCGCCGCCCCGAGGACGGCAGCGGAATGGACAGGACCTCCACCCGGGCCGGGTCGAGCCTGCGCCCCCACACGACCTCGGCCTCGCCCTCCGGCGACAGCCGTACGGCCGCACTGCCGAGGTCCATGCCCACCGGTTCCCCGGAGACGGCGGCCCCGCCGGGCACCCGCAGCCCGTACGCCTGCCAGGCGCGGCGGGCCAGCGGCCAGTCCTGCAGGGCGGTGGCGGCGATCCCGACGTTCCACCAGTCGGGGGCGCCCGCCTCCCGGTCGAGAAGTGCGACGGCCCTGAGGCCCGCGGCCCGCGCCTGCTCCCAGTCGTGCCGGAACTTGTGCAGCAGGGCCAGGTTGAACCAGGACTCCGACAGCCAGGGCTCCAGGTCCGCGGCGCGCGTCAGCAGCGCTCCCGCGTCCTCGTACCGGCCGTCGCCGATCAGCGTGAACGCGCGATCGGTGGCCTGCCGCCATGAGGCGGAGGGCCGGTGCCGTCCCTTGCCGAAGATCCTCACGATTCCCGCCTGCCAGTTCCTTGCGTTTCCCGCCTGCCGGTCCCTTGAAGAGTTTCTTGAAGACAGCGCGGCCCCGGGCCGGCCCGTGCCCCCGAACACCCTCTTCCTCGCATCCAACCACGGACCGTTGGACGGGCGCTCATTACCCATGGGTTACCCAGCCTGGGGCAGGGTAAGGGTGCCCCGCAACAGGACCCTGGCCAGCGACTCCACCACCTCGGGCTGATAGTCGCGGGCGGTGGCCAGGCGCAGCTTCTCCAGGGCGGTGAGGGGCCCTCCCGGGCCTGCTTCCCTGGCCATCTCCTCATACGCGTTGACGGCCCGCACGATCCGTGCCGTGACCGGCTGTTCCCGGTACGGATCGGCCTGCCGCTCCACGACCACGGCGACCTCGGCGTCCACGCCGGTCTGGCGTACGACGGCGCCGCCGAGGAGGGCGATGCGCCGCTGCTCGTCGGCGGAGAGCACGGAGGTGGCGCCGGCCGGCACCGGGTCGACGAGGCTGAGCTGTCCGATGTCGTGCATGAGCGCCGCGTACTCCAGGACGGTCAGATCGGGCTCGGACAGGCCCAGCTCGCGGCCGACGGCCCGGCTGAGCGCGGCGACCCGCCGGGCGTGCCCGGTGGGGGTGTACCCCGCGATCTCGGTGGCCCGCGCGAGTGAGGCGATCGTCTGCCGGTAGGTGACGCGCACGGCGGCGTACCGCCGGACGGAGAGCTGGGTGAGCAGCAGGGGCAGCGAGAACACGGGCAGCGCCCACAGCCCGACGACCGCCACCGCGAGCGACATCACGGCCCCGGTCGCGCAGACCGCCGACCCGATGCCGAGCGTGGCCCGCAGCTCGTCCCGCAGCAGCGGTCCGAAGGGCCAGCGGGTCCTGGCGTGCGCCATCGCCGCCGCGAGCACGGCGTCGCACAGCGCGGTGAGCACCAGCAGGGAGACCAGCAGCAGGGCGTACGAGGGGCCGCCCCAGCCCATCAACCTTCCCTGGTTGTAGAGGGGTTGGAAGCAGACGGCGGCGAAGCCGACGGTGAGGACGCGCCGGGTGAGGTGGTCGGCGGTGGGCCCGCGGCCCCGGGCGACGTGGCGTACGCAGCCGATGAGGGCCGCGGCCACGACGACGGCGACGATCTCGAGGACGCCGTGGTCGGTGCGGTGTCCGGCGTTCTCGCCGAGCAGCGCGTACGCGAGGGCTCCGGCGGCGGCGAGGGGCGCCGGCTCCCGCTCCTCGGCCCCGCTCCAGCGGGTCAGCTCCCCCACGGCGATGAGGATCCCGAAGGCGAGCGCGACACCTCGTTCGTCGAGACCGTGCCAAAGGACGACGGCCAGCGAGACGACGGCGAGGAGCAGGGCGACCGCGTGAACGAGGGTGAGGGTGACCGGGGCTCGCCCGCCGATCCCGTACCCGGCACTCATGGACGCCTCCGCCCGACGACGCCGCTCGCCGAAGGATCGACACCGTCCGGGTCCCGCCCCGCGCCACACTCGTCGGCACCCGTCGGGGCCGGGTCTTTGTCTGTCGGGTTCCCCTCTGTCCGACTGGAAACGGGCGGAGTGGGTGGGTAAACCCCTGCCGTAACCGCAGGATGCCACCCGTGTCGGTTCAGCGCTCGCACCAGGGCCCGTACCATCCCCGGATCGAACTGCGCCCCCGCACACCGTTCCAGTTCCTCCAGCGCCACCGGCACCGGCCGGGCCCGCCGGTAGGACCGGGTCGACGTCATCGCGTCGAACGCGTCGGCGACGGCCACCACGCGCGCGAACTCCGGGATCTGGCGTCCCACCAGCCCGTACGGGTACCCGCTCCCGTCGATCCGCTCATGGTGGTGCAGGATCGCCGACCGAGCCTCCCCGAGGAAGCCGATGCCGCGGACCATCTCGTGCCCGTACTCGGGATGCAGCTCGATGATCCGCCGTTCCTCCGGCGTCAGCGGCCCGTCCTTGCGCAGGAGCCGCGTGGGCACGCCCAGCTTCCCCACGTCGTGCAGGATCCCGGCGAACCGCAGCACTTCGACGCGTTCGTCGTCCATGCCCAGCTCACGGGCGATCATCATGGACGCCTGCCCGACCCGCTCACTGTGCCCGCGCGTGTACCCGTCCTTGATGTCGACGGCCTGCACGAGGGCCCGGATGGTGGCCTGGTGGGCGGCCCGCTCCCGGTGGTACTGGGCGAACGCCCAGCAGGACACGTACATCGGCAGCAGCACGAGCAACGCGGCGACGGGGCCGTACTGACTGCGCCACAGCACCGCCATCATCAGCCCGGCGAGCCCGTGCACGGCGACGGAGGCGAGGGAGCGCGAGAAGAGCCCGCGCCAGGCACCCCGCACCGGTACCCGCTCGGCGAGCGCCAGGATTCCGCCGTCGAGCGCGGTCAGGACCAGGCAGAAGGTGAGCACCGCGGCCCCGGCGGGCACGAGCGCGTACGGGAAGTGGGGCAGGGCGATCGCGTCCCCGCCGCCCAGCGCCCAGTGCACCCGGGACGCCGCCCAGACCGCGACGGCGAGCT
>LRTP01000425.1 GCA_001550305.1 Streptomyces diastatochromogenes | reverse complement strand
CGGGTCGGCCGCGCCCGCCGCGGTGGTCCGCCGGACCGCCGAGATCCTGGCCGGGGCGTGCTGCTCGACCTGGTTCGTGCAGACCCAGCACCACACTCCGGTGCTGACCCTGGCGAAGGGCGAACTCGCGGTGCGGGAACGGTTGTTGGGCCCGCTGGCGAGCGGGGAGCTGCTGTCCGGGGTCGCGTACGCACAGCTGCGGGCCTACCCGCGGGTCCCCGTTCGGGTCACCCGTGAGCGTGGCGGCTGGCGCTTCGACGGGACGGTCCCCTGGTACACGGGCTGGGGACTGAACGACGTGATGCTGCTCGCCGGGGTGACGGACGCGGACGAGGCGCTGTTCGCGTTCACCGAGGCGCGCGAGCAGCCCGGACTGCGCCCTTCGCCGCCGATGCGGCTGGCGGCGCTCACCGCCTCGCGCACGGTGTCCCTGGAGCTGGACGGGCTGTGGCTCCCGGAGGACGCCGTGGCCCTGCGCACGCCGTACGAGACCTGGGCGGTCACCGATCGCCCGAAGAACACCAACGCCTCGCCGGCCGTCTTCGGGATCACCGCGTCGGCGCTCGACCTGCTGGACGGCGATCCAGCGGCGAAGGAGACGGAGCAGGTGCTGCGCGCCCGCCTCGACGAGGTCCGACGGCAGGCGTACGAACTCGCCGACCACCCGGTGCCCACCGAGCGGATCGAGGAGCGGCTGGCGGTCAAGACGCGGGCGTACGACGTCATGCGCGCGGCCACGACCGCGGCGGTCGTGGCCGGTGGCGGGCGCGCGATGGACCTGGGCAGCCCGGCGCAACGGCTGGCACGCGAGGGGTTGTTCCTGCTGGTGCAGGGGCAGACCGCCCAGGTGCGGGCCGCCCACCTCGGTGCGCTCGGCTCGTTCGGTTCGTTCGGTTCGTTCGGCTCGCCGGGTTCGTCCGGTTCGCTCAGCTCGTGAAGGGCACCTGTGCGGCGGGGGTGGACGTAGGTGCGAACGGGTGCTGCCACAGGCCCTGTGCGGCCAGGCGCGGCAGGACGCCCTCGCCGAACCAGTACGCCTCCTCCAGATGCGGATAGCCGGAGAGGACGAACTCGTCGATGCCGAGGGCGTGGTACTCCTTGATCCGCTCGGCGACCTCGTCGTGGCTGCCGACCAGGGCGGTGCCCGCGCCGCCGCGGACGAGGCCGATGCCGGCCCACAGGTTGGGGTGGATCTCCAGGTCCTCGCGGTTGCCGCCGTGGAGGGCGAGCATGCGCCGCTGTCCCTCCGACTCGCTGCGGGCCAGGCCCGCCTGGACGGACTTCACCGTGTCCGGGTCGAAGCCGTCCAGGAGCTTGTGGGCCTCGGTCCAGGCCTGTTCGGCGGTGTCACGCGTGATGACGTGCAGCCGGATACCGAAACGGACGGTGCGCCCTTCCTTCGCCGCCAGCCCCCGTACCCAGGCGATCTTCTCGGCGACCTGGGCGGGCGGTTCGCCCCAGGTGAGGTAGACGTCGACGTGGCGGGCGGCGATCTCGCCGGCGATGGGTGAGGAGCCGCCGAAGTAGACCTCGGGAACCGGGTCGGGGACCCGGGCCAGCCTGGCGTCCTCGACCTGGAGGTGTTCGCCGGCCAGGTCGACGGTCTTGCCCTCCCACAGGTCCCGCACGATCTGCAGGAATTCGCCGGTACGGCGGTAGCGGGCGTCCTTGTCGAGGAAGTCGCCGTAGGCACGCTGTTCGTGGCTCTCGCCGCCCGTGACCACGTTGAGGAGCAGTCGGCCGCCGGTCTGCCGCTGGAAGGTGGAGGCCATCTGCGCGGCGAGCGTGGGTGAGACGAAGCCGGGTCGGAAGGCGACCAGGAACTTCAGCCGTTCGGTGTGTTGGCTGACCATCGCGGTGGTCAGCCAGGCGTCCTCACACCAGGCTCCGGTGGGGGTGAGCACGCCGACGAAGCCCAGGTCCTCGGCGGCGCGGGCGATCTGGCTCAGATAGGCGACGGTCGGCGGCCGGTTCCGGCCGAAGGCCGTGGCGGGGGTGCCGTGACCGCCGCCGACGACATGGCGGCTGTCGCCGTTGGTGGGCAGGAACCAGTGGAAGGTGAGGGACACGGGGGCGTTCTCCGATCGTGGGGGCCGATGAGCGAGTGGGGTCACAGCAGGCCGTGGCGGGGTGGCTTGGTGCCCCCCAGCACGTATCGGCCGATGTGCTGGATCTTCCAGCGGGCCGGGT
This sequence comes from Streptomyces diastatochromogenes, assembly GCA_001550305.1. Taxonomy (GTDB): domain Bacteria; phylum Actinomycetota; class Actinomycetes; order Streptomycetales; family Streptomycetaceae; genus Streptomyces; species Streptomyces mirabilis_D. Next base: position 8,681 of record LRTP01000425.1, on the reverse strand, counting down.
CGTGCAGGGTGTGGGTGCGGGCGTCGCGCCAATGCCGGTGCAGATTGAGCGAGTTGAGGGCGGAACGGGTGCCGGACAACTCGAAGAGGGCGCCCGCCACCTCCACGGCGGTGGCGGAGGTGTGCACCTTCGCGGCGGCCACCGCGATGGACGCCTCGGCCGCCGAGTCCTCGGTCAGCTCGTCGACGGCCGCGTCCACCGTGCGGGCCGCGGCAGCGAGCAGCGCCTCGGACGCCCGTACCTGGACGGCGAGTTCACCGAACCGCTGGATGAGGAGCGGGTCCTCGGCCGCCGTGTCGAAGCCGCTCTCGAACCAGGGCCGGCTCTTCGTGCGGACGAACTCGGCGGCCTCGGCCAGTGCGCCCGCGGCGATCCCGGCGTCGATGGCGGCATGCAGCAACTGGGCGACCGCTCCGTGGAGTTGGGGCCCTCGGAAGGTGAGGTGATGGGGGACGACACGGTCGGCGGGGACGTGGACGGCGTCGAGGCGGACGGTGCCGCTGGCCGTCGTACGCTGGCCCATGCCGTCCCAGTCGTCGACGACCGTGACCCCGTCGGCGCCGCGCGGGACGTAGGCGACGTGCAGGGTGTCGTCGGCGGTGCGGGCGAGGACGGGGATCCAGTCGGCGAAGAGCGCGCCGGTGGAGTAGTGCTTGACGCCGGTGAGGACGTACGAGCCGTCAGGCCCGGGGTCGAGGCGGGTGCGGATGTCCTGGACGTGTCGGGTGCCCGCTTCCGACTGGGCGTTGCCGAAGCGGCGCCCGGCCAGGACCTCGTCGAAGAAGAACGTCTGCTGCTCCGGGGTGCCCTGGCGGCGCAGCACGTTCACGTACACGAAGTGGTTCTGCGGGATCTGGGCGAGGCTGGCGTCGGCCGAGGCCAGCAGCCGGAAGACCTCCGCGAGGGTCTCCTGCCGTACGTCCGCCCCGCCGTGCTCGGCGGGCACGGTGACGGCGAGCAGTCCGGAGGCGGAGAGGCGGTCCAACTCCTCGCGCGGGAGCCGCCGTTCGGAGTCCCGCGCCGAGGCACCGGCGCGGAACTCCTCGGCGAGCGCGGCGGCGACGGCCAGCGCCTCGACGTCGTCGGCGATCACTTTGGCGGACATCGCCTCAGCCCGCCGCGGCCAGCAGGGGCGCGCTGCCGAGGGCCGCCGAGAACTGGTCGACCACCTGCGCCAGGGCCTCGGCCGTGGCCGGGGCGACGGTGATGCCGCCGTCCTCGTCCGTGGTGATGTCCTTGTCGAGGGTGAACCAGCCCTGGACGATGTGCGCGGCGCCCATGGAGTTGAGGACCGGGCGCAGAGCGTAGTCGAGGGCGAGGACGTGCGCGGTGCTGCCGCCGGTGACGAGCGGCAGCACGGTCTTCCCGGTGAGGGCGTACTGCGGGAGCAGGTCGAGCAGCGCCTTGAGGACGCCGGAGTAGGCGGCCTTGTAGACGGGGGTGCCGATGACCACGCCGTCGGCGCGGGCGAAGAGCGCGGTCGCCTCGACGATGGCGGGGTGCTTGAAGTCGGCGCCGAGCAGGGCCTCGGCGGGGATCGTGCGGACATCGAGCGGGATCACCTCGTGTCCCTGCGCGGCCAGCCGGGCGTCCAGATGGCGCAGGAGCTTCGCGGTGCGGGAGGAGACGGACGGACTGCCGGAGACGGACAGGACGGTGGCCATGGGGTCCTCTTTCAGGAGCGGGAGCGGGAGCGGAGTGGGGAACGGATTCAGACGTGCGCGGAGACGGACTCGGGTTCGGTCCCGGTCGCGGTCTCGGTCCCGGTCCCTGTGTCCGGCAGTCGCGCTTCCAGTTCGCGCACCAGGGGCAGCACCCGGCGGCCGAAGTACTCCACCTCCTCGTGGTAGTGCAGGAAGCCGAGGAGGAAGAGGTCGACGCCGAGCCGCTTGTAGGCGACGATCCGTTCGGCGATCTGCTCGGGCGTGCCGATCAGGCCCGTACGGAAGCCGTCGTTGTACTGGACGAGGTCCTCGAAACCGGAGTCCTGCCACATGCCCTTGCCGTCGGCGGTGGACCGTCCGGCCTGCTTCACTGCGGCGCCGAAGCCCTCGACGGCCTCGTGGTCGGCCTGGGCGACGATCTCGCGCAGCGTCTCGCGGGCCTCGGCCTCGGTGTCTCGGGCGATGAGGAAGCCGTTGAGGCCGAACTTCGGTGCCGTGCGCCCCACTTCGGCCGCGGCCTTCCGGACGTCCGCGATCTGCTCGACCACCCCGTCGAAGTCCTTGCCGTTGGAGAAGTACCAGTCGGAGACCCGACCCGCCATGGCGCGGGCCGCGGTGGAGTTGCCGCCCTGGAAAATCTCCGGGTGCGGGCGCTCGGGGGTGTTGAGGGGCTTGGGCTTGAGCGAGAAGTCGCGCAACCGGTAGAAGTCCCCAGCGAGTTCGGTGTGGTCCTCGGTCCAGATCTGGCGCAGGGCGCGGATGAACTCCTCGGAGCGGCGATAGCGTTCGTCGTGCTCCAGCCAGGGTTCACCGAGGGCGGTGAACTCGCCCTTGAACCAGCCGCTGACGACGTTGACCGCGAAGCGTCCGTTCGACAAGTGGTCGGCGGTGGCCCCGAGTTTGGCGAGGACGCCCGGGTGCCACAGTCCCGGGTGGACGGCGGCGATGACCTTCAGGCGCTGGGTGGCGAGCAGCAGGGCGAGGCTGAAGCTGGTCGACTCGTGCTGGAACTCGGCGCCGTAGCCGGCCATGTAACGGACCTGACTGAGCGCGTAGTCGAAGCCGTTGTTCTCGGCGAGGACGGCCAGTTCGCGGTTGTAGTCGTAACCCCAGTCGGTGCGCTGCTCGATCCTGCTGGTGACCAGCCCACCACTGACGTTGGGAACCCAGTACGCGAATTTCACGGGATTCACGGGATCCAGGGGATTCACAGGATTCAGGGGATTCACGGGCGCTGCGGACATGCGGAACTCCTGTTGCGGATTTCGGGTACGCCGAATTCAGAGGGCGCGTTCAGGACGGCGCACGGGATCGCGGAATTCAGGCGGTGCGGTGAGAACGCCGCGCACGGCTGTCCGACGACAGCGGTGGGGCCGATGGGGTGCGGCGGATCCGGGGACTCAGGCCGCGGTGCAACAGGAGGCGCTGGAGACGCGCGCGAGGTCGACATGGCGTCGCCGCGTGAGGTCCAGTCGCATCATCATGCCGTCGATCGTGGCAGCCGGCCGCGAGGGCAGTCAAGGAAAACCCGACCGGTCTCGTATCGCGGACCACCGAATTTCACGAACGTGTGACAGGGAAACCCTTGAACGGGCCGTGAAATGGACCGCATTCTGCTGGCGTGCGGACAGAACAACTGGAATACATCGCGGCGGTCACCCGGCTCGGCTCACTGCGCCGGGCCGCCGAGGAACTCCATCTCTCCCAGCCGGCGTTGAGCGAGACCGTGCGGAACCTGGAGCGCGAACTCGGCGTCGATCTGCTGGAGCGCAAGCGGTCCGGCGCGCGGATGAGCGCCGAGGGACGGGAGCTGCTGCCCCACATCATCAACGTGCTGGACGCGGTGGACCGGCTGCGCGGCGCGGCCGGCGAGCAGCACCGCATCAGCCGGATGGTCCGCGTCGGCACGGTGAACGCGGCGACGGTGCCCCTGCTCATCCCGACGGTCCGGGAATTCCGCGCGGCGCATCCGCTGACGCAGGTGGAGGTGGTCGGCGCCCAGCAGACGGAGATCCACCGGGCCCTGTCGGAGGGCGGCCTCGACCTCGGCCTGGTGAACCATCTCGACGGCGACGACCTGCCCGCCGACTTCGAGACCACCGAACTGCTGCGCGGCCGACCGGTGGTGTGCCTGCGCCCGGACAGTCCGCTCGCCGCACTCGACGCGGTGTCGGCGGCGGACCTGCTGGACGGACCCGAGGCGCTGATCGCCATGCGCTCCGGGTACGTCATGCACCGCTATCTCCACCGGCTCCTGGAGGGCCGCGGCCCGGCCCTCTCGTACACGACCGACGGCGCCGAGATGGGCAAGCTCATGGTCGCCGAGGGGCTGGGCGCGACGGTCCTGCCCGACTTCAGTGTGATCGGGGATCCCCTCGAGCGGTGCGGCGCGATCACCCACCGGCCGCTCACGGACGACACGACACGCGTCCTGCTGATGCTGCGGCGCCGCCGGGCGGAGTCGGTGCCGCGTGCCGCCCACGACCTGCACGAGGCGTTCGTGCGCAGGGCGGCGGAGCTCGGCGGCAGGCTGTCGGGTCGACCCTGACCGGGGGCGTTCACTCCTCGTCGCCGACCGGCACCACCACGAGGAAGGCGTCCGACTTCAGGTCCATCACCACCGTCGCGGGCTGCCCCTCGGTGCGGCGCCGGGCCGCGTATTCCTCCGCCGTCCAGGATCCGCGCGGGCCTCCCGCCGGAAACCGCTCCAACACCTTCGTGCCCATCACGGCAGACACCTCCAGCTGTGACCTCGGACTCTCGTGTTCTCCCGCTTGCCCGCGATTCCCCCGGACATGTCCGTCAGGACTTCGCCGGGCAGGTCCTGGGTGCATCCGACCGCCGTGTTCGCGTGGAAGAGATGAGAGAGGGAACACGGAAAGCGGGTGGCCCGGTGAACGACGGAGGGACACATGAGTGACTACGATCCCCGCCCCGGCCAGCGCTGTCTGGTGACCGGTGCCACCGGCTACATCGGCGGCCGGCTGGTGTCCGAGCTGCTGGAGGCGGGGCTCCGCGTGCGGTGTCTCGCCCGCTCGCCCGCCAAGCTGCGTGACTACCCGTGGGCGGGCGACGCGGAGGTGGTGCGCGGCGACGTCACGGACGCCGGCTCGGTCGCCGAGGCGCTGCGCGGCATCGACGTCGCGTACTACCTGGTGCACGCCCTGGGCACGGGCCACGACTTCGAGGAGACGGACCGGAAGGCGGCCCGGATCTTCGGCGAGCAGGCCCGCGCCGCCGGGGTGGGCAGGATCGTCTACCTGGGCGGCCTGACCCCGGCGGGGGTCCCCGAGGAACGCCTCTCGCCGCACCTCAGGTCGCGCGCCGAGGTCGGCCGCATCCTGCTGGAGTCGGGCGTGCCGACCACGGTCCTGCGCGCGGCCGTGATCATCGGTTCCGGCTCGGCCTCCTTCGAGATGCTCCGCTACCTCGCCGAACGCCTCCCGGTCATGGTCACGCCCCGCTGGGTGCGCACCCGAATCCAGCCGATCGGCGTACGGGACGTGCTGCGCACCCTGGTCGGCAGCGCGCGGATGCCCGCCGAGGTCAACCGCGCCTTCGACATCGGCGGTCCCGAGGTCCTGACCTATCTGGAGATGATGCAGCGGTACGCCGCCGTCGCCGGGCTGCCCCGCAGGCTGATCCTGCCCGTGCCGGTGCTCACCCCCGGACTCTCCAGCCACTGGGTCGGCCTGGTCACCCCGGTGCCCGCGTCCATCGCGCGCCCGCTCACCGAATCGCTGCGCCACGAGGTCGTCTGCCACGAACACGACATCGTCCGGTACGTCCCCGATCCCCCGGGGCGTCCGATCGGCTTCGACGAGGCGGTGTCGCTGGCCCTGCAACGGGTGCGGGACGCCCAGGTCACCACCCGGTGGTCGTCGGCGTCCGTGCCCGGCGCGCCCAGTGATCCCCTCCCCACCGACCCCGACTGGGCGGGTGGCAGCCTCTACACCGATCAACGCGAACAGGTGGTGGACGCGCCGCCCGGGGCGCTGTGGCGGGTGATCGAGGGCATCGGAGGTGAGAACGGCTGGTACTCCTTCCCGCCCGCCTGGGCGCTCCGTGGCCGGCTGGACCGGCTGGTGGGCGGCGTGGGCCTGCGGCGCGGACGGCGCGACGCCGCCCGGTTGCGCGTGGGCGACTCGCTCGACTTCTGGCGCGTCGAGGAGATCGAGCCGGGCCGTCTGCTGCGGCTGCGCGCAGAAATGCGACTGCCGGGCCTCGCCTGGCTGGAGATGTACGCCGAGCCCGGCGCCGAGGGCCGGTCCCGCTACCGGCAACGGGCCCTGTTCCATCCGCACGGCCTGCTGGGACACGCCTACTGGTGGAGCATCTCGCCCTTCCACGCCGTCGTGTTCGGCGGCATGGCCCGCAACATCGCCAAGGCGGCCGAGGCCGACGTACCGTCCGGGGCGTGGCGGGCCGCCGTGCCGTCCCTCTGAGTCCCGCGTCCTCTCGCCGATGCCCGCATCCGCGAGGGACCGCGGGCCCGAAGTAGTCATGGCCGCGCTCGTCGCCGCCCCGTCACAGCACCGCCTCCTCCTGTCCCGGAGTCACACCATGAACGTCTCGGTCGTCCTGTTCACCTCGGACCTGCGCCTGCACGACCATCCGGCGCTGCGCGCGGCGCAGGACGGCTCGGCCGCGCTCGTGCCGCTGTTCGTACGGGACGACGCCGTCGCCGAAGCGGGGTTCACGGCACCCAACCGCATGGCGTTCCTGGCGGACTGTCTGGCGGACCTGGACGGCGGACTGCGGGCGCGCGGCGGCCGTCTCGTGGTGCGCTCCGGCGATGTCGTCACACAGGTGTGCCAGGTGGTCGCCGAGGCGGACGCCGACGAGGTGCACATGGCGGCGGGGGTCAGTGGCTACGCCCGCCGCCGCGAGGAGCGGCTGCGCGCGGCCCTGGAGGGCGAGGGATGCCGGCTGCACGTTCACGACACCGTGATCACCGCGCTCGCGCCCGGCGCCGTCACTCCGTCCACCTCGGACCACTTCGCCGTGTTCACACCGTACTTCCGGCACTGGTCGCAGGAGCCTCTGCGGGACCCGGTCGCCGCGCCCCGGGCGATCCGGGTGCCGGACGGCGTCGGCTCGGAGGCAATCCCCTCCCGCACGGGCCTGTCCGGGCTGTCGGAAGGGCTGGCGCGCGGCGGCGAGTCGGAAGGCAGGAAGCGGCTCACGGCCTGGCTGCGCGCGGACATCGCCTCGTACGAGGACGGCCACGACGACCTGTCGGGCGACGCCACCTCCCGGCTCTCCCCCCATCTGCACTTCGGCACCCTCTCCCCGGTCGAACTCGTTCACCGGGCGCGCGCGGCGGGCGGCCCGGGCGCCGAGGCGTTCGTACGACAACTGGCCTGGCGTGACTTCCATCACCAGGTGCTCGCCGCGCGGCCCGACGCGGCCGTCGCCGACTACCGCACCAAACGCGACCGTTGGCGCACGGAAAGAGCGGCGCACGAGGACATCAAGGCGTGGAAGAAGGGACGCACCGGCTATCCGATCGTCGACGCGGCGATGCGCCAACTGCGCCACGAGGGCTGGATGCACAACCGGGCACGGCTGCTGGCCGCCAGCTTCCTCACCAAGACGCTCTACGTGGACTGGCGGATCGGGGCCCGGCACTTCCTGGACCTGCTGGTGGACGGCGATGTCGCGAACAACCAGCTCAACTGGCAGTGGATGGCCGGAACGGGCACGGACTCACGGCCGGGCCGCGTCCTCAATCCGGTGACGCAGGCCAAGCGGTACGACCCGGACGGGGAGTACGTCCGGCGCTGGGTGCCGGAGCTGGCGGGGCTCGCGGGCGGCGCCGTGCACGAACCCTGGAAACTCCGGGGCCTGGAGCGCGCCGCGTACGACTACCCGGACCCCGTCGTCGAACTCTCCGAGGGGCTGGCCCGGTTCAGGGCTGCTCGGGATCGTGACTGAGCGGCATCGCAGCTGCGCGGCCGAGCAGCATCGCGGCAGATGAGAGGGTGGCTCAGCGGTTCGCGACTGCGCGGGCGGCGGCACAGATTTTGCTTTCCCTAAAGATTTCTCCGGCCCGCGCAGCCGTACTGGTGGACGTTCGACACACCCGTACCAGATCCACGCACCGGATCCACCGAGCGGCCCACCGGAGCGTCACACTCCGGGCCGCCGCCCCGCCAGGAGGCTCAATGCGCATTGCACGAACCGCAGGAACCGTCTTCGTGGCAGGTGCGTTGGTCATGACTCTCGCCGCGCTCGCGTATCCCAGCATGCTCGGACTGCAGACCACGGCCGCTGATCAGAGCCGCGTCATCGCCAATACCTCGACGGGCCCGGTGACCGAGGCCGACCGCGACTTCGTCGTCAAGGTGCGGGCGGCCGGGCTGTGGGAGTACCCCGTGGGGATGCTGGGTCTGCAGAAGGGCACCACCCCGGCGGTCAGGACCGCCGGTGACCACCTGGTCAGGGGCCATGCCGCGCTGGACGAGACCGACCGCAAGGTCGCCGCCGCACTCGGCATCACCATCCCCAACAAGCCGTCTCCTCAGCAGCAGGGCTTCGTGTCGACGCTTACCGGAGAAACCGGCAAGCAGTTCGACACCGACTTCGCCAACATCCTGCGGATGACCCACGGTTCGATCTTCAACACCGTCGCCAAGATCCGGTCCACCACCAAGAACTCGCTGGTCCGCCAGCTGGCCGACCAGGCCAACGTCACGGTGCTTGACCACATCACGGTGATGGAGAAGACCGGGCTGGTCAACTTCGACCAGACGCTGTTCCAGCAGACCACCCCGCCGAAGCTGCCCGCCTCCGATCTCACGCCGCCCGCGCCCGCCCCGGGTGAGCCGACCGTCGTGCTCCCCCCGCCCGCCGGCGCCTCCCCCTCGCCCACCGGGACGGTCGGCTGAGCCGTGCCCGGCCCTCCGGCGCGCGGGCGATCAGCCCCGGGTGACCGGGACGGGCCGGTCGTACAGGGCCGAGAGGGTCCCGAGGGCGTCCCGAAGCCCGGGCGGGCGGAGCATCCCCCGCACCGGG
>LRTP01000424.1 GCA_001550305.1 Streptomyces diastatochromogenes | reverse complement strand
GCGCTGGCGCGGGCGTTCGGGTGCGCGCGGGTGGTGTACAACGACGCGGTTGCCGCCCGGGAGCGGGCCCGGCGGGAGGGTGCTGCGTTTCCGAGTGCGGGTGCGCTGTCGAAGATGCTGATCACCGAGGCGAAGCAGGGCCCCGGGCGGCAGTGGCTGTCCGAGGTGTCGGCAGTAATCCTGCAGCAGGCGCTGCGGGAGGTGGAGCGCGCCTACACCAACTTCTTCGCCTCTCTGAAAGGATCCCGCCAGGGGGCACGGGTGGGGGCGCCGCGCTTCAGGTCGAAGCGGGATGCCCGCCAGGCGATCCGGTTCACCGCGAACGCCCGCTGGAAGATCACCGAGTCGGGGCGGCTGCTTCTGCCGAAGATCGGCGAGGTGAAGGTGCGCTGGTCGCGCAGGCTCCCGTCGGTCCCGTCGAGCGTGACGGTGATCCGGGACGCAGCGGGGCGATTCTTCGCTTCCTTCGTCGTGGAGACCGACCTGGACGCCGACCTGGCGCGGATGCCGGGTGCCGATGGTCTGCCGTCTGTGGGGATCGACTTGGGTCTGACTCATTTCGCGGTCCTGTCGGACGGGACGAAGATCGACTCCCCGCGGTTTCTGCGCCGGGCGGAGAAGAAGCTGAAGAAGGCTCAGCGGGAGTTGTCCCGCAAGCAGAAGGGGTCGAAGAATCGGGAGAAGGCCCGCTTGAAGGTGGCTCGCGCACATGCGCAGGTCGCCGATGCCCGCCGCGAGTTCCACCACCAGCTCTCCACCCGCCTGATCCGCGAAAGCCAAGCGGTCGCGGTGGAGGACCTGGCGGTGAAAGCCCTCGCGCGCACACGGCTCGGCAAGTCCGTGCACGACGCCGGCTGGGCGCAGTTCCTCGCGATGCTGGAGTACAAGGCACAGAGGTACGCCCGCATCTTTGTGAAGGTCGGCAGGTTCGAGCCCACCAGCCAGGTGTGCTCGGTCTGCGGAGTCAAGGACGGGCCCAAACCCCTGCACGTGCGTACCTGGACGTGCACGCACTGCGGCACGGTCCACGACCGGGACCGCAACGCCGCCAAGAACGTCAAACAGGCCGCCGGACTGGCGGTGACAGCCTGTCGAGCGCAGGTAAGACCGGGACTCGTTCCGGCGCAGCGCGAAGAAGCAGGAAGCCACGGAATCCACACCGGAACTCGTGCCGCGCAGCGGCACAGCACCCGGTGAGGAAGGCCAGAATCTCCCTGCTTCAGCAGGGAGAGCAAGTCAATGGAAGAACCTCAAGGACTACTCGCCGTGAAGGACAACCGGACCTATCGGGCCTGCGTGGTGACCGCGGCAGCGAACTACCGGTCGGCGATCGAGATGGCGTCGATGGGCATCTGACCTGTCGGCTGTGACGCTCCGCCACAGACCGTTCCAGGTCTCCGGGTCCTGGGCCATAGGTGGCGGAGTGGCCCGCGCCCGCGTGTGCCTCCCGTCCTGTTCCCTCACCGCACTGCACAATCGCCCCTGGTCAAGACGTACGGAGACGTCTCGGTGGACTGAGGGGTCAGGGCTGATGGACAGAGCGGGACATCCCGATCGCAGAGTTCTTCTCGTCGGCGGTCTCGTGGCCGCCACGGCCACGCTTGCGGGGTGTTCGCCGACGATCGCGGCCTCGTCGGCGACCAGCGCTCCGCCACAACCGCCGCCGACCACGCCCGCCGCGGCGTTCACCAGACTGATGGAAGGCAACGAGCGCTGGGTGAGCGGCGATCTTCGACATCCCGACCGCGATCCGGACCGGCGCGAGTTCGTGGCCGAGAAGCAGGAACCCTTCGGGTCGATCCTCTCCTGCATCGACTCCCGCGTACCGCCCGAACTCCTCTTCGACACCGGTCTGGGTGACCTGTATGTGATGCGCACGGGCGGGCAGGCCATCGGTCCGGTGGTCACCGGTTCCGTGGAGTACGGGCCCATGACGAGCGGCACTCCGCTCATCGTGGTGCTCGGGCATCAACGCTGCGGCGCCATCGAGGCGGCGTACAAGTCCATCCGTGACGGCAAACCGCTGCCCGGCAATCTGGAGGCGATCGTCAAGGCCCTGCGTCCGGCGTACGAGCAGGCGGTCCACGGGGGCGGTGCCGACCCGGTGGATGCCATGGCCCGCGCGCAGGCCACGCTGACCGCCGCCGATCTGCGCTCCAATCAGGACCTGGCCCCTCTCGTGAAGAAGGGTGCCCTCGCCGTGGTCGGCGCCTACTACTCGCTCGACACCGGCAAGGTGGAAGTCCTCGCCGGAGCGCCCGCCTGACAGGGCCGAGCCGCTGGCGGAGGGCACGGCCCGCATGGCAGGGTCAGCCTGATCGGACACAGGCGGGCGACGAGGATGAGTTCATGGATGCACAGACGTGGGACGCGCTGGTGGAGTCGATGAAGAGCGCGTACTCCGCGGGGCTCGCCGAGGGCGCCGTGCCACGGCCGGTCATCATGCCGCTGGTGCGCGGCGAGTTGGTCGGCCTGATCTGGGTGCGGCCGACCGAGCCCGGCAAGGACGCGCTCACCGGCATCGCCGAGCTCGCGAACATCGCCGCGGCGGCCGGCGCCGACGAGGTCGTTCTCGCCTGGGAGACCCACGACGTCGCCACCGCCTGCCAGTTGCCGATCACCGGCCCGGTGCCGTGTCTGAACATGGTGCACGCCACGAAGGACGGCCATGTGCTGCACCAGTTCCCCTACACCGAACAGCCCCAGGCGCACTCCCTCGAGGGTCGGGGCTCGGCCGAGCCCGCATGGCGGCCCGCCGTCGAGCCACAGCCGGGCGGCGAGTTGGTCCTTCCCGTCCAGGCCGCGGTCGACTACTCCTTCATCCCGCTCGAACTGGACCATCCCTCCCCGTTCGGTGTCACCGTCGTCCTCATGGAAGAGGACGGCTACAACGTCCGCCTGAACGAGGCGTTCGCCGGCTGACCGCGACCTCGGCAGGACGGTGGGCTCCGCACCCATCGCGTGGGCGGTCTGTACGCCGCGGGACGCCCCGCCTGGGTGGATCATGAGCAGAGGTCGTGTTCGGATGACGTCGCTCCGGAGGAGACGTCACACTCGGTGGGGCGTAGACCTGTCGACAGGAGGTGGCCGGGCTCGTGCGGACATCCAGTCGAATCCGTCCCGGGTCGGTCGCGTCGTGGCTGCGCGACCGTGATCCCGAGCTGGCGGCGACCCGGCGTGCCGGGCGGACGGCGCTCGTCATGCCCGCGCTGTTCGCCCTGTGCAGCCAGGTCATCGGGTCACCGACGATGGCGACCTTCGCCGCGTTCGGTGCGTTCTCGATGCTGCTGCTCGTGGATTTCACCGGTCCGACGGTGCAGCGGCTACGCGCCCACCTCGGCCTCGCGGTGGGCTGGGCCGTCCTGATCTGTCTGGGTACGCTCGTGGCCGACAGGACCTGGCTCGCGGTCACCGCCATGGTCGTCATCGGTTTCCTGGTGCTGTTCTCCGGGGTGGTCAGCTCTGTCCTCGCGGGCGCCTCGACCGCGCTGCTGCTGGCCTTCATCCTCCCGGTGACCTCGCCCGTCCCGTTCGCGGAGCTTCCCGCCCGGCTCGCGGGAGCGGGCCTCGCGGCAGCCGCCGCCATGCTCGCGGTCACCCTGCTGTGGCCCCGTCCCAGCGGGGACCCCCTCAGCGCACCGGCCGCCCGGGTCTGCTGTGCGGCCGCCGAGCAACTGCGCACCGACGCCTCCCTCCTGGCGGGCGGGCCTTCCGCGCCGAGCACCGGTCAGTGCCGTGCCAGAGCCGACGAGGCCGCCGCCGCGGCGGCCGAGCTGCGCGCCGTGTTCGACGCCACCCCGTACCGCCCCACCGGTCTGTCCACCAGTTCGCGCGCCCTTGTCCGTCTGGTCGACGAACTGACCTGGCTCTGCAGCATCCTGGCCGACAGCGCGCCCCCGCTCGACGGTCGACCGGCCTGCGACATCGACGCCCGGTCCGTACGCCGGGCCGCCGCGGCCGTGCTCGACGAGGTGGCCGCGCTGCTCGACGCCCCGCGCGGCTCACCGGAGGAGCTGCACGCGGCCTCGGAGAGTCTGCGCAAGGCCATGGCCGACATGGAGCGCAACGCCACCACCCGGCTGCCCGTGGGCCGGGGCGGCGCCGGCACACGCTCGCAGGTGCACCCCGTCATCGGAGCGCTGGACCTTTCGTTCCGTGCGCAGGAGCTGGGTTTCGCGACGCTGCAGATCGCGGACAACGTGGCCCTGGCCGCGGCCGCCGAACGCCGCAGCTGGTTCGAACGTCTGCTGGGCCGCGAGCCCGACGCCGTGACCCGACCGCTGGCGGCGACGCGCGAGCGGGCCGCCGCCCACCTTCAGCCGGGGTCCGTCTGGCTGCACAACAGCCTGCGGGGAGCGCTCGGCCTCGGCATCGCGGTCGGCCTCGCCAACGTGACCAGCGTCCAGCACTCGTTCTGGGTGCTCCTGGGAACCCTGTCCGTGCTGCGCTCGAACGCCCTCAACACGGGGCAGAACGCGGTCCGCGCCCTGGGCGGCACCCTCGCGGGTTCGATCATCGGCACCGGGCTGCTGCAACTGATCGGCCACCACGGCACGGCGCTCTGGTTCCTGCTGCCCCTCGCCGTGCTCCTTGCCGGTATCGCCCCTGACGCCATCTCCTTCGCCGCCGGCCAGGCGTCCTTCACCATCACCCTCGTCATCCTGTTCAACATCGGCCAGGACCCCGACTGGCACATCGTGCTGCTGCGGATCCAGGACATCGCCATCGGCTGCGCGGTGAGCGTGCTGGTGGGCCTGTTCTTCTGGCCGCGCGGCGCCACGGCGGCCGTCGACCGGGCGCTCGCCGAGGCGTATACGGACAGCGCCCGGTATCTGGCGGGCGCGGTGCAGTACGCCGTCGGCCACTGCGGCAGCGCCCCCGCGCCCTCGTCTGCCGAGGCCGCGCTGCGGGAGGGCGTCGCAGCGGCCGCGGCCGCGCGCAGGCTCGACGACGCGTTCCGCAGCTATCTGGCCGAACGCGGCGCCAAACCGGTTCCGCTGGCCGACATGACCACCCTGGTGACCGGCATCGTGGGGCTGCGCCTCGCGGCGGACGCGGTCCTGGGGCTGTGGCGGCGCGCCTGCGAACCGGACAGCGAGCCGAACCGGGCGGAAGCGGGCCTCGTCCTGCTGAGCGCCGCCGGCCAGATCTCCGGCTGGTACCAGGATCTGGCGGCCGGTCTCGGGCACAACGCCTCCGTCCGGGATCCGCTGCCGCGTAACCCCGCGGCCGAGGCGCAGCTGGTCGAATCCCTCCGCCGCGACCTCAGCGACGAGCACGGGCAGGCCACGGACACGGCCGTCCGCATCGTCTGGACCGCCGACCACCTCGACGCCGCCCGCCGGCTCCAGCCGAGTCTGGTCGCCGCGGCGAGGCCCGACGGTCCTTCGTGACCCGGGGCGGTGCCCGGGGTCAGACCGTGGCCTTCGAGGGCGCCGGCAGGCGGCCGGGGTCGAAGGCGGTGGCACTGAGGGTGCCGTCGACGGTGATCAGGCCGAAGACCGGGTACCCGGTGATGTCGAAGGCCTCGCCGAGCGGCCCGTCGCCCGGCTCGACCACGACGTGGGCGACCTCGGACAGCGCCGCCACCTGCTCGCGGGCCTCCTCGTCGGTGCCGTGCACGACGGCGAGGACGCTGCGACCGGTCGCCCGAGCAGTGGTGCGCGCCTGCTCCACGAAGAGTGGCAGCCGCTCCTTGCAGGCCCGGCAGTCGGGCGAGAAGAAGCCCAGCATGGTCTCGCCGAGGCCCTCGCGGGTGATCCGCTCACCGGCGGTGGTGACGGCGGAGAAGCCGGGAACGGCGGAGCCGGCCGGGATGATCAGGCCGTCCGCGACCCGGTCGGCCTTCTCGTCGGCCTGGGCGCGGAGTTTGCGTATGACGCCGAAGGTGAGCAGCAGGTTCAGCAGACAGAGCACGGCGATGAGGACGACGGCGGTGACCAGAAAGGGCATGGGTGACTCCGGAGTCTCGTGTCATCGTGGGGCGGGGTGTCCGCCCATCGGATCGCGGGATGCGACGGCGCGACGCCGCACGGGTGTGCCGCGCGCCGTGGTGCTGCGGCGGCTGCGACGGGTACGTCGCGGTGGCCGCCACGGTGGTGCGTGAACATCAACCACCCGGGAAATCGGGAGGGTTGTCGCCCACCGGGTTCGCCTACCCGGGTCGCCTACGGGGCTGATCCGCGGACGCGTCCCGAGGTGCGTGGGGCGCCGTCGTCGAACAGCGTGCCCAGCTCGTCCGTGAAGATCACCAGCAGGGCGCCCACCAGCGCGCCGAACGCCGCGATCAGCACGCCCGCCGCCTGGGTCGGCGCCGGCGTCCCCGCGAAGGCGGCGGCCAGGCCGAACGCGGCCAGGGCGAGCAGCACGGTGTTCCGCACCACGTGGCGGCGGCCGATCGGCGCGGTGGAAGCGCCGAAGCAGGCGCAGGACGCCTTGGTTCCGCTGCGGAGCGTACGGACGATTCCGGTGGTGAACGCGGCGAGCAGCAGCAGGGTCAGGACGAAGCCGGGCGCGCCGCCGGGTCACCCTTTCCGGCGGACAGTGGCAACGGGTCGCGCTGGCCCGCTCGTTGATGCGCGGCGGCGCCGATCTGCTGATCCTGGACGAGCCCAGCTCGGGCCTGGACCCGGAGGCCGAGCACGAGGTGCACCGCACTCTCGGTCGCCACCGCCTGGGACGGACCGCGCTGTTGGTCTCACACCGACTCGGCGCGCTGCGCGAGGCCGACGCGATCGCCGTGCTGGTGGACGGCCGGATCGCCGAACTCGGCTCCCACGACGAGCTGATGGCCCTGGGCGGCGGGCACTACGCCCGGCTGTTCGGCCTGCAGGCGGCGGGCTACGCCGAGCGCGGCGACCGGGGCAGAACCACGGAGGCGGCCACATGAGCCGCCCGGAACGGATGGCGGCCACAGGACTGGGACGGGGCGCACAACGGTGGCGATGGCAGCGGGCGCGGGCATGCTGCTCCTGTCCGTACACGTACTGCGTTCACGCCTCGCCCTCATCAGGGTCACCGGGTCGAGCATGACCCCGGCCTTCGCGGACGGCGACCGGCTGCTGGTCCGCCGCACCACGCGCGTGCAACGCGGCGACGCGGTGGTCTTCCGCAACCCCGTCCCGTTCGGCGACGGCGACGACGCCCTGACCTGGCTGGTCAAGCGGGTCTCCGCCCTGCCCGGCGACGCCGTGCCGCCCGACGTACGCGAGATCGTCGGGGCCCCGGACGGCGGACTGGTTCCGCCCGGTTCCCTGATCGTCCGGGGCGACGCCGCCCGCACCCAGGACTCCCGCCACTTCGGTTACGTCCCCCAGGCGTCCCTGCTGGGCGTGGTACTCACCCGCCCGACTCCCCCCGGCCGCTCCTGAACCCACTGCTCACAGCGGTGTCCGCTCGACGCATCCGCGGACTGCCGCGCTTCTCGTGTGCTCCTTGCATACGCCCTCAGCACACTCCCCTTCTTTCACGACGTGAACTCACATACGCCGGAAGGACTTTCCCGACTTCACCTCTTGACGTGCGGAGTGACGGGGAGCACATTGTCGGCGCAGCCATTTTGAGAGCGCTCTCAAAAAGCGTCGGAGCGCTCTCACCACCACCCGCGCTCCCCACTCCGTACCCGAAGAGGCACCCATGAGCGAACCCTCCGGCACGCCTGTCAGACGCGGCTCCCTACGGCGCGTCCTCATCGCCGTGTTCAGCGCCCTCGGCCTCGCGGCGGCCGCCGCGGCGGCCGCCACCCTCCCCGCCAACGCGTCCGCCCCCACGCCCCCGTCCGGCTGGTCCCAGGTCTTCCTCGACGACTTCGACGGAGCCGCCGGCTCCGGCATCAACAGCTCGAACTGGCAGTACACGACGGGCACGAGCTACCCCGGCGGCCCGGGCGGCTTCGGTACCGGCGAGGTCGAGACGATGACCTCCAGCACCAACAACGTCTCGCTCGACGGCGCCGGAAACCTGCGGATCACCCCGCGGCGCGACGCCGCGGGCAACTGGACGTCGGGCCGCATCGAGACGAACCGCTCCGACTTCCAGCCGCCCGCCGGCGGCAAACTCCGCGTCGAGGCCCGGCTCCAGATGCCGAACGTCACCGGCGCGGCAGCCAAGGGCTACTGGCCCGCCTTCTGGATGCTGGGTGCCCCGTACCGCGGCAACTGGTGGAACTGGCCCGGCGTCGGCGAACTGGACATCATGGAGAACGTCCAGGGCATCAACAACGAGTGGGCCACGATGCACTGCGGCACCAGCCCCGGCGGCCCCTGCAACGAGAAGTCCGGCATCGGCGGCCAGAAGGTCTGTGAGGGCGCGACCTGCCAGGGCGGCTTCCACACCTACGCCGTGGAGTGGGACAAGTCGACCAGCCCCGAGGAGATGCGTTTCTACCTCGACGGCGTCAACTTCCACACGGTCAGGCAGAATCAGGTCGACGCGACGACCTGGGCCAACGCCACCAACCACGGCTACTTCATCATCCTGAACGTCGCGATGGGCGGCGAGTTCCCGGCGGCCTTCGGCGGCGGCCCCGACGGCGGCACGGACCCCGGCCACCCGCTCGTGGTCGACTACGTCCAGGTGCTCCAGTCGACCGGCGGTGGCGGCACGACCCCGCCGCCCACGACCCCGCCGCCTTCCGGCAACCGTGACGCGTACAACGCGATCCAGGCCGAGTCGTACGACGGCCAGGCGGGCGTCGGTACGGAGACCACCACCGACACGGGCGGCGGCCAGAACATCGGCACGCTCGCGAACGGCGACTACGCGCTCTACAAGGGTGTCGACTTCGGTACCGCGGCAGCCAAGCAGTTCTACGGCCGGGTCGCGAGCGGCGCGGCGGGCGGTGTCAGCGGACTGGTCGAAGTGCGTCTCGACAGCCGCACCAGCACGCCGATAGGCAGCTTCGCGGTGGCCAACACCGGTGGCTGGCAGACGTGGAAGACGGTCCCCGCGAACATCAGCTCCGTCACCGGAACCCACGACGTCTATCTGACCTTCACCAGCGGCCAGCCCGCGGACTTCGTGAACGTCAACTGGTTCGACTTCGGGCACTGACGGGAGAGTTGACGGATGATCGCATATCTCCCGGCCAGGTCCAGGAGGTCACGCCCCGGAGTCAGGCGGCTGGTGACGACCGTCCTGACCGCCCTCCTCACGGTGCTGGCGCTGGGTCTGGCCGGGGCGGTGCCCGCGAAGGCCGCCGCCGACTACACCCAGGGCGTCACCTCGACCGGTTCCGGTTCGGTCCAGATCTGGTTCAAGCCGACCACCCCCGCACCCCTGGTCGACGTGCACTACCTGTCAGCCGGCGCCGGCCAGCAGAACTTCCGGATGACGAACAACGCGGGCACCTGGCAGCAGAACGTCACCGGCCTACCGAGCGGCTTCACCCTGGAGTACTGGTTCACGTACGAGAAGAGCGGCCCGCTCTACGACACCCCGCACTTCACCTACTCCACCGGCAGCGGCGGCGGAGGGGGCGAGGGCGGGGGCGGCAGCTTCCCGATCACCTTCCAGAACAACACCCGTGGCACGTACACCAACGCACAGATCCACGTCACCGTGCTCGGCCAGGTGACGCCCGGCCAGTGGTCGTACATGAAGGCCGACGGAACCATGACCCACATCAACCACCTGGACGCGAACGCGCCCGGACACCTGACGAAGAACGGCGTGAACTACCCGAACATGTCGTTCACGCTCGCCCAGGCGGGCGGTTCGGTGCCTTCGCCGACGTCGATCCGCGGCGGACGGATCTACGTCTCCCTCGGCTCCCCGCTGTACATCCCGGTCTCCCCGGACGACCAGGGCTGGGGCGGCCCCGACCTGCGCAATCCGAACGACCCCAACACCGACGTCTACTACGACTGGTACGAGTACACGTACGTCTTCGGGCAGGTGGCCTTCGGCGGCAACACCACCCAGGTCGACCAGTTCGGCTTCCCGATGACCTCACGTCTGGCGCAGACGTCGAGCGGCTACGACACCACACGCGGCATCACACTGACCCGCGCTCAGGTGATGTCCCAGTACGCCGCCTCGGTGGGCGCGGCCTTCAAGCCGCTGCAGAACACCTACCGGATCATCGCGCCGCGCTCCTCCGACCTCTTCCTCACGGGAGGCTCCCAGGCGAACTACCTCCAGTCGACCATCGACCAGACCTGGTCCTACTACTCCACGCACCCCTTCAGGCTGACTCGGCTCGGTGAGACCTTCACCGGCGGTGCCTCCGGGACCACGCTCACCTTCACCAAGAACGGCGCCGGTCCCTATGCGCTCCAGAAGCCGTCCTCCCCGGACGTCGTGGCCTGCGCGGGCGCGCTGGCCTCGGGCAGCGACCCGGAGAAGCAGCTCGGCGCGGAGTTCTGCGCCGCGTTCAACCGGGGCGTGGCTCTCGACACCTCGGCCTGGTACACCCCGTCCGCCTACTACGCCGGAGGCGTCAAGAACGACTACGCCGCCTTCCTCCACACCGTCGGCCTCGACCGGCGCGCCTACGCCTTCCCCTACGACGACATCAACGACCAGTCGTCCGTGCAGATCCTGGGCAACGCGAACCCGCCGACCGGCCTGACGCTCGGCATCGGCTGGTGATCCACCCGCAGTGAGGAGGGGGCGGCCTCGGAGGCCCGGCGTCGCAGAGCCAGGCGTCGTCGTTCGAGCCGCCCCTCCCCAGCAGGAGCGGGTTCTCCGAGGCCCGGTCAGCGGGGTGTGGTGCGCAGGTCGATACCGCGGCGGTGGGCGTCGGAGGCCACGACCTGGGCCGCCAACTGGGACAGCCGCTGCCGGTCGGCGTCCGGGAGCGGCGCGACGGACAGCTCGATCTGCTCGGCGAACTGTGCCGCGAGCTGTTCGATGAGCTGTCGGCCGGCGTCGGTGATGGACACCTGGAACGCGCGGCGGTCGTTGGCGCTGACGGTGCGTGTGACCAGGCCGCGACGCTGTGCGCGGTCGACCAGGCCGCTGATCGAGGACTTGTCCAGGCCGAGCAGCCGGCCGAGCTGGTTCATCGTCGGCTCCCGGTCCCGCAGCACCCCGAGCAGTCGCGCCTGGATGATCGACAAGTCGTGCTGCCCGGCGATCTCGTCCAGGGCGTTGTGCACCAGAAACGACAGCTGGGCGAGGGCGTCCACGTCCACCGGCCCGGGTTCCCCACCTGTGCGTGACGGTGCGAGCGAGGGCGGTGTGTCGTTGGGAGAAGTCATGCTCTGAATTCTACTTGCAAAGGTACGTGGCGCGAACTACTTTAGTTCGTGCCACGTACCAACCTTGGCGCATCCCCTTCGAGCATGCTGAACCGCTCGGACACCTACCGCCGACGGAGAGCTGAGCCATGACTCACACCCCGGACACTGACGTGATCATCTGCGGAACGGGAGCGGCCGGATTAACCCTCGCCATCGACCTCGCCCGCCGGAATGTCGGATTCCTGCTGATCGACAAGGCGGCGCATCCGTTCATCGGCTCCCGCGGCAAGGGCATTCAGCCCCGAAGCCAAGAGGTGTTCGAGGACCTCGGCGTGATCGACCGGATCGTCGCCTCCGGGGGTGAGTACCCCGTCCAGCGTTTCCACACCGACGAGGGGCCGGTCGACAGGGCCGTCGTCGAGATGTCGGATCCGACGCCGGACGAGCCGTACCGGATCCCGCTGCTCGTCCCGCAGTTCCTCACCGAGCGCCGGCTGCGGGAACGGCTGGCCGAGCTCGGCCACGCCCCGCACTACAGCCACGAACTCGTCGGCTTCGACCAGGACGCCGACGGCGTGACCGCTCGGATCGCGACCCCTGACGGCGAGCGGACCGTGCGGGCCTCGTACCTGATTGGCGCCGACGGCGGATCGAGCTTCGTCCGCAAGGCCCTCGGCATCGGCTTCCCCGGCAAGACCCTCGGCGTCCGGGCGATCGTCGCGGACGTACTGGTCGATGGCGTCTCGTCGGACGCCTGGCACCGTTGGGGCGAGGACACGGCGGCGCAGGTGTCGATGTGTCCGCTCTACGGCACCGACATGTTCCAGCTCCAGGCCCCGATCCCGTTCGATGTCGACATCGACCTTTCGGCCGAGGGGCTGACCTCGTTCCTCCGCCAACGCAGCGGCCGGAACGACGTCGTGATCCGTTCGGTGTCCTGGGCGTCCGCGTTCGAGATGAACGCCCGACTGGCCGACACCTACCGGCGCGAGCGGGTGTTCCTGACCGGGGACGCGGCACACTGCCATCCGCCGACCGGCGGACAGGGCCTCAACACGAGCGTCCAGGACGCCTACAACCTCGGCTGGAAACTCGCCGCCGTGCTCGACGGCGCCCCGGAATCGTTGCTGTCGACCTACGAGAAGGAGCGTCGGCCGATCGCCGAGGCAGTCCTCGGCCTCTCCGAGCGGCTGCTCGAAGCGGCCAAGAACCGAGACACCCACCGGGGCCGCGAGGTGAGTCAGCTCGATCTCGGCTACCTGGACTCGCCCTTGTCGATGACCAGTCCGGACCGCGACCACGGCGTCCTGGCGGGCGACCGCGCGCCCGACGCGCCCGTGACCGGCGCGGGCGGCCTCCCCACGCGCCTGTTCACCCTGTTCCAGGGGCCCCACTGGACCCTGCTCGGCCACGACGTCGACGATGCACCGGCGCCGGCGCCGCGCACTGGCCTGCACATCCACCTCATCGGCGGCGGGGGCGACATCCTCGACACCGGCGGCCATGTCCACAGCGCATACGGACTGTCGTCCGAGCAGTGGGTGCTCGTCCGTCCGGACGGATACGTCGCGGCTGTGGTCGGCACGGCAGACCTCGACTCACTCGCCACCTACCTCGATGCCGTCGGCATCCGACCCGTGCCGGTGGCGCAGCCGCACCACACGGGAACGAGCGCCGGCATGACCGCACCGAGCCCTTCGGCCGCCGCCCGCACCCGGCGTGAGCACCGTCGGGTCCGTAGCGCCGCCGAGCAGCGACTCGCCAGCGCCCAACGCGAGCTCCATCAGCTCTCGCGCCAGGTCCAGCGCGACCTGCGCAGCGTCCGTCGGCAAGGGGAGACCACCGCGATCGTCGCCCGCTCGAACTTCGCCGAGCTCGCGGTCCAGAGCATCACCCGGTTGGCGGCCAACCTCCGCACCGACCCCGGCGACCGAAGCCGCCGGAGCGACCAGTAGCTCCTCGGCCGCCCCGGCGCCGACGAGGCGAATGCCCCATACGGGTGATCCTCCACATGGCGCGTCAACTCCAGTGCGCTGTGCGGCCCACCACGGAGCACGACCGTGATCCCGTTGAGGAGCTCACGGTGGGGCGTGCGTGGTGGGGCCGTACGCGCTCAGCCCGAACTGGAAGTGTCAGACACCTCGTTCGCGGCGCGACGGTACTCGGCGTTGATGCGCTGCGCTTCCTCGAGTTGGTCCTCGAGGATGACGATGCGGCAAGCGGCCTCGACCGGGGTTCCCCTGTCGACGAGCTCGCGGGCACGGGCGGCGATCCGGAGTTGGTAGCGGGAGTACCTCCGGTGCCCACCCTCCGAGCGCAACGGAGTGATCAGGCGGGCTTCCCCGATGGCCCGGAGGAAGCCGGGCGTCGTGCCGAGCATCTCGGCGGCCCGGCCCATCGTGTACGCGGGGTAGTCGTCGTCGTCCAGGCGACCACTCAGTGGAGTATCTGCTGTCATTTCACCTCGTTGTGCAACGCGTCGAGGGGCCCCGATGCCGTACGGCACCAGGGCCCCGAAGGAAATTGAACACCATCTGTCGGCACTACCGCTCTGCCGACCTGTTGTTTCCGCTACCTGGCCCCTGTGAGGGGGCGGGAATGCGGGGTTCGCGGATGCGTGACCGGGGACCACCTTCCATTCCGGGGTCTTGCGGCACCCGACCTCGTGCATGTCGGCCGGGTGATCCCGATGGCGTCGGCTCCTTCCGTACCTCCGCTGGATCAACTCACTTACCAGGCGGCGGCAACCGTCGGTCCCGTCACCGTCCTACGGACAGCTCGGCTTCGAGACTCCACAGCTACCCCGACCTGCGAACTTCTGCACTACGAGAGAAACACTAACCACGCAACAGCCCAATGTCTACTCTGTCAAACATAGATTTTAGGTTGCTCAGGGCATCGACATTCTCTGCCGAGCGGGCCATATGGGCAGGTGGCAGCGGAGGCGCGGCGGTCGACCGACTCCAGCGCTCGGATCGCGCACCGAATAGAATCGGCTTTCATGTCGAACCCTGACGAGCTGCTCGTGGATCTCTGCGCCCTGGTGGAGTCCGAGCAGAGCAATCAGATGTCATTGACCGTGGTGGTCGGCGGTGCCGTCATCACCGGGCGGCTGGCTCCCGAAGGCCTATGGAGGGAGCGCGTGTCGGAGGTCCTGAAGGACTCCGACCGCCTCGGCCCCTTCTCCGACGTCTTCTCCGCCGACCGGACAGTGGGCCGACCCGAACCCGGCGGGGCCCCCACACATCTGCACTTCCACCTCGCCCGGATCCTGCAGGGCAGCGTCGGAATCCCCGAGACGGGCGGTATGTATCGCGTCGCGATCAAGGACGTCAGCGCCTGGACCGTGGGCGACTTCAGCTACTCCGACCAGTGAGGCACCGTACCCGGACCGCTCCGGTCGGCCGGGAGTCGTCGGCCGGACGGTGACACGCGATGGGGCCCTGCCGACGCGCGTCGGCAGGGCCCCATCGCTGTCCTGGTGTCAGCTTCGGTCGGTTCTCACAGTCCCAGCGGCGCCGGGCTGCCGAGCAGCGCCGACGCGGTCTGCAACGGCGTGAGGGCCCGCACGGCGGTCGCGGTCTCACGGGTGGCCTCATGGGTGCCTCGGCAGGTGAACCCGAGTCGCGTCATGGCCCGGGTGACTTCCCCGCTGGTGAAGTCGCGGGGGTCCTGCCGGGTGATGACCACGCCCACTTGCTTGGCGGGGTAGTGGCGGCGGCCGATGAGCACGGACTCCCCCGTGATGGGCTCCGGCTTGACGCCCTTCATCGAGGCAAGTACCCCGCTCTTGGTGAGGTCGAAGGGGAACCGGGCGATGACGCAGCGCATGATGCCTCGCAGGGAAGGGAGAAGGGAGAGGGAGGAGCGGGGCTGATGCCGAACGGTGAGCCGGATCAGAGGGAGACGGTGAGGGCGAGGGCACCCGGGCCGCGGCCGTGCGGTCCGCCGACGCCGAGGACGTCCCGTACACGGATACGGTCCGTATAGGCGGGGCTGTCACGAACCACGGCGAGTTGGGCCCGCGTGACCGAGCCGGTGCAGTGTTCGTCCTGGTCGCAAAGGAGCAGGTACTCGACACGGGCACTGGCCATGAGGAACAGGGCCACCTCGACGGTGATGTCGTCACCGACCCGCGGTCCGGATGTGTCCACGGCCTCGAACACGGTCGTGGGAACGGAACCGACCAGGCGTTGCTGCGTCTGAACCAGCGTCAAAGGGGTCCTCCTGGATGGGCGGATGGGGTTTCCGATCGCGAAGGTTCTAGGCCGCCGCTGTGACCGCGGACGACCGCCGCGGCGTACGGCGTGCCGCCTCGCCGGTGGATCGGCCCTGACCGGTACGGCCGCGTCGGCCCCGGGACGGGGAAGAGGAGCCGCGCCGAGGACGTTCCACGACCGGCGCGGTGATGGTGACCGCGATGCCCGAGGGGGTCTGGGCGCCGGTGATGCGGCTCAATTCGGCTTCGCCCGAGCGCACTTGGGTGGTCTGGGGAGTGATGCCGGCGGCAGTCATCAGTCGGCTCATGTCGCGTCGCTGCTGAGGCGTCACCAGGGTGACGACGCTGCCGGACTCGCCGGCGCGGGCCGTGCGGCCGCCCCGGTGCAGATAGTCCTTGGGGTCGCTGGGCGGGTCCACGTTCACGACCAGGTCGAGGTTGTCGACGTGGATCCCGCGCGCCGCGACATTCGTCGCCACCAGCACCGTCACATGCCCGGTCTTGAACTGGGCCAGGGTCCGTGTGCGCTGCGGCTGGGACTTGCCTCCGTGCAGGGCCGCGGCACGGACGCCGCTGTTCAGCAGGTGTTCGGTCAGCCGGTCCACCGCGTGCTTGGTGTCCAGGAACATGATCACCCGGCCCTCGCGTGCCGCGATCTCGGTGGTCGTCCGCTGCTTGTCCGCGCCGTGCACGTGGAGTACGTGGTGCTCCATGGTGGTGACCGCGCCCGCGGACGGGTCGACGGAGTGCACCACCGGGTCGGTCAGGTAGCGGCGGACCAGGAGGTCCACGTTGCGGTCCAAGGTGGCCGAGAACAGCATCCGCTGCCCCTCGGGGCGCACCTGGTCGAGCAGCGCGGTGACCTGGGGCATGAAGCCCATGTCGGCCATCTGGTCGGCCTCGTCGAGGACGGTGATGGCGACCTGGTCCAGACTGCATTCGCCGCGGTCGATGAGGTCCTTGAGCCGGCCCGGTGTCGCCACGACGACCTCGGCCCCGCCGCGCAGCGCGCTGGCCTGCCTGCCGATCGGCATCCCACCGACCACCGTGGCCAGACGCAGCCGCACGGAACGGGCGTACGGAATGAGAGCGTCGGTGACCTGTTGGGCCAGCTCTCGGGTGGGTACGAGGACCAGGGCCAGCGGCAGCCGCGGCTCGGCGCGCCGACCGGCCGTACGGGCCAGCAGGGCGAGGCCGAAGGCGAGGGTCTTGCCGGAGCCGGTGCGGCCACGGCCGAGTACGTCACGGCCCGCGACGGAGTTCGGCAGGGTCGCCGCCTGGATCGGGAAAGGTACGGTCACGCCTGCGTGGCCGAGCTCGGCCAGCAGCGGCGTCGGCAGGGCGAGATCGGCGAACGCCTCGACGGGGGGCAGCGCGGGGGTGATCGTCGTCGGCAGCGCGAACTCACCTTGCGGCGCGGTCTGTTGACGTCCGTAACCCTTCGCGCGGCTGGGCGCACCGGAGCGGCCGGAGGGTGCGGATCCGAAGCGGCCGCCGCCCCTTTGGGCACCAGAATTTCCGGCGCGGGTTCGGGTGCGGGCGAAACGATCATTTGTACGCGTGCGGTTCATGCGGAACCTTCCTTGATGTGGCACGTATCAAGGAATTCCCGCAGCGAATGAACAGCGCAGAGAATCGCAAGAACGAGCCGAAAATGATGCGGAGCCGAATCGGTCGGTCGGATCGGATCAGTCAGATCGGTCGGATCGGTCGGATCGGTCGGATCAACCGGATCGGCAGGGAATGCTCTCGGAATACGTCGGCGAAGAGAGCGGCGCGATCTCGACAGTGAGATCGGGCATTCCGTGAGTGAGGCCTTTGCGGATTTACATCCGGAGCGTTGGGGTCGAGCATCCCCGGGGGAACCGGCGGAGCCTTCCCCAGGGGCGGGGCCGCGGCGCCCCTGACTCATGCCGTGGGTGACATCACCACGGCCCTGATGGAGCGGCTGCGTCCCGGAAAGCGGCGAGCTGGGGCCCGCACCCCAAGGTGCGGGCCCCAGCTGCGAAGTACGTGTCAGCGTCAGGCGGGAACGATGTTCTCAGCCGTCGGGCCCTTCTGACCCTGCGCGATGTCGAAGGTCACCTTCTGGCCCTCCGACAGCTCACGGAAGCCCTGGGCGGCGATGTTCGAGTAGTGGGCGAAGACGTCCGCGCCGCCGCCGTCCTGCTCGATGAAGCCGAAGCCCTTTTCCGCGTTGAACCACTTCACGGTACCGGCAGCCATGTCAAATCTCCTTCGGGACGGTGTTCGGAGTCGCGCACTGTGCACACTCCGCGTCGCCGCGATGATTATCCCGCCGGAAAATACGCCGGAGCCGAAAAAGAGCGCCACCAGCAGATGAAGCCGGTGAGGGCACTTGCAAGATTTCGGGAACCACAACTGCAACTGAGATCTACAGTAGCACGTTGCGATCGATCGTGTGCGATGAATAACCCCGCTCCGCCTGCCGATACAGGAAACCTCGCTGCACCTTCCGGCATTTTCTCACTTCACGAGCACAGATATTGGCTCAACCGGATCACCTCGATTGCGGGGAGGTGGGGCGACTCGTGTCCTTCTTCGGCCGTGCCGCGTGGGCCACGAGGAGAAGGAACAGTCCGCAGGTGGCGACCAGGATCCAACCCGGGCGGGACGCGTGTGCGAGTCCCGTCGGAGCGGTGCCCGCGACCAGGCCGCCGGCGATGGCTATGCCGAGCGCGGAGCCGAGCTGGCGTGCGGTGGACGTGATCGCTCCGGCCACGCCGGCACGGGTGGCGGGCAGTCCGCTCACCGCGGTGTTGGTGATCGGCGCGTTGGCGAAGCCGAACCCGACGCCGATCAGCAAGTAGGCCGACAAGAGCAGGAACACGCTCGTGTGCTGGTCGAGCCCGACCAGGCAGAGTCCGCCCACCGTGATGGAACCGCCGGCCAGGATGAGCGGCAACCACGGTCCGGTACGACCGACCAGGCGGCCGGACAGCGGTGCGCAGACGGTCGCTCCGACAGCCATGGGCAAGGTCGCCACCCCGGCGGCCAGTGGTGTCCATCCTCGGGCGTGTTGCAGGTAGAGGGTGTTGAGCAGGAGCGTCACGTTCAGGGCGACGAAGACCGCCACCGCGCCCAACACGGCACTGCTGAAGACCGGATGCCGGTAGAGCCGTAGATCCATCAGCGGTTCGCTCCGGCGGGATTCGACCGACACGAATCCGGCTGCCGCCACGACAGCGATCGCGTACGCGGCCAGCGCCGGAAGCGACGCCCAACCGATGCGCGGTCCTTCGATGAGGACGCCGACCGAGACGCCGATGACCACGGTCAGCAGGGCCTGCCCCGGGAGGTCGAGCCGCTGCGCCCGCGGTGCCCGGGACTCCGGCACGAACAGCGCGCTGAGCACGAGGGCGGCCACGATGACCGGCGCGTTGATCCAGAACACCGACCGCCAGCCGAAGCCCGCGATGAGGGCCCCGCCCGTCACAGGGCCGGCGGCCATGCTCAGCCCGAAGACCGACGCCCAGACACCGATCGCCTGTGCCCGCTCCCTCGGGTCGGGCATCGCGTTGACCACGATCGCGAGAGCCACGGGACTGAGCATCGAGGCGCCGACCCCCTGGACGGCGCGGGCCGCGATCAACACGCCCACCGAAGGGGCGATCGCACAGACCAGCGAGGCCGCACCGAACACGACCAGGCCGACCTGGAACACCCGTCGGCGTCCGAACCGGTCCGCCAGCGCGCCGGAGGAGATCAGGAGACTGGCCAGGACGAGCGTGTACGCGTCCACGGTCCATTCGAGGCTGCGGGTCCCGATGCCCAGTC
Organism: Streptomyces diastatochromogenes; assembly: GCA_001550305.1. GTDB lineage: Bacteria > Actinomycetota > Actinomycetes > Streptomycetales > Streptomycetaceae > Streptomyces > Streptomyces mirabilis_D. The sequence continues at coordinate 22,300 of LRTP01000424.1, read as the reverse complement.
CGTGCCCGATCGCCGGCAGTCCGACATTGACGATGGTGGTGTCCAGGCCCACCAGGAACATGCTCAGACAGCAGACGGCCAGCACCGTCCAGCGTCTGCGTGCGCTCAGAACGGGCTGGATGGGGTCAAGTGGCTGAATGGGATGGGTGGTCGCGGTCACCTGGTACCTCTCACGTCCGGAAGGGGCTGCCCGGCAAGGCTCAGGCCGGACCGCACCCGCCGCCCACCAAATTTGCGAAGGCTGCAAACTGGACCCCATGGACGCGGAGCTGGAACAGATCATCGACGGCATCGGCCCCCGGCTGCGCACGCTGCGTCGGGACCGCGGGCTCACGCTGGAGGCGCTCGCGGCGACGACCGGAATGTCGGTGAGCACGCTGTCGCGTCTCGAGTCGGGCAAGCGGCGCCCGACTCTGGAGTTGCTCATCCCGCTCGCGCGTACGCACCGCGTCGCACTCGACCAGCTGGTGGCCGCGCCGGCCACCGGTGATCCTCGGGTGCATCTCAAGCCCTTGCGCAAGGGGCACGGCAGCGTCCTTGTGCCTCTGACGCAGTACCCGGGTCGGGTGCAGGTGTTCAAGCAGGTGCTGGCTCCGCGCGAGCCGGTGTTGGTGACCCATGACGGTTACGAGTGGCTCTACGTCCTCGCGGGCGAACTGCGCCTCATCCTCGGAAAGCAGGACTGCACACTCCACCCGGGCGAAGTGGCCGAGTTCGACACGAGAGAACCGCACTGGTTCGGTCCGGCGAACACCAGCGCCGTCGAGATCCTGCACCTGTTCGGACCGCGAGGCGATCAAGCCGTGGTCCGCGCGAAACCCTCCCCATCCGATTCCGACCGGGCGACCGAGACGACCCCGCCGTCAACAACGTCATGAGTCACAGCACCCGGTCCGCTGGGTGTACTCCGATCCCTCGTCGCCGTCATTCGCCCGCGGGGAAGTCCGCCGAGCGGCTGATGTCGGCCCACCGCTCGGCTTCGGCGGCACGGGTACGGGAGGCGTTGGCGGCCATCTCGACGGCTCCGGCGCCGAGCAGCAGGCGCAGCGGCGGTTCGTCGAGCCCCACGAGGTCGGTGATGATCCTGGCTGCCCGGGCCGGGTCTCCGGGCCAGGTGGCGGCGGTCTGTTCGCGGTAGCGGTTCATCGCGCCAACGGTCTCTTCGTAGGCGGGACTTACGGGCAGGGCGGTCATGGAGGAGCCGCCCCAGTCGGTGCGGAAGCCACCGGGCTCGATGATGGTGACCTTGATACCGAGGGGCCCGACCTCGGCGTTGAGGACTTCGGAGAAGCCTTCGACCGCGAACTTCGCGGTCTGGTAGGCGCTCAGGCCCGGTGATCCGCCCACGCGTCCGCCGATGGAGGAGAACTGGAGGAAGTGGCCGGATCCCTGGCGTCGGAGTGCGGGCAGGGCAGCCTTGGTGACATTGACGACGCCGAACAGGTTCGTCTCGATCTGGGCCCGGAAGTCCTCCTCCGGCATGTCCTCGATGGCGGCGCTGTTGGCGTATCCGGCGTTGTTCACGACGACGTCGAGCCCGTCGAAGGCGTCCAGGGCCAGTTGCACGGCGGCGCGGGCTGCTGCGGGGTCGTTGACGTCGAGGGCGACGGCGCGGACCCGGTCGCCGTGGCGCTCGACGAGGTCCTTGAGTTGTTCGGGGCGGCGGGCAGTGGCCACGACACGGTGGCCGTTGTCGAGGACGTGGCGGGCGAGTGCCCTGCCGAAGCCGCGGGAGCTGCCGGTGATGAGCCAGGTCTTGGTCATGAGGTGTCTTCGCTTCCGGGAGGGAGCCGGCTGGAGAGGTGGGTGGTGCGCGGGGGCCGCGGTGCGCATGCGTCCCGGTCGAGGGCCGGGAGGCCGGGTACCGCAGGGCTGGTGTCCGCGGGACTGGTACCCGCGGGACTGGATCCATGCTAACTAAACAGTCATTTATATAGTGCGGCCGGCCGTGCGGTGTGTCAAATAAACAGTTAGTTGCACTACTCTGGGGTCATGCCCCAGCACCAGCCCCCGGCCCGCCCCCGGGACTCCGAGGCCTCGAAGGCCCGCCTGCTCCAAGCCGCGACGGACGAGTTCGCGGCCCGCGGCATCGCCGGTGCCCGAGTGGATCGCATAGGCGCCGCGGCAGAGGTGAACAAGGCCCTCATCTACACGTATTTCGGCAACAAGGAGCAGTTGTTCGACGCCGTCATGGATGCACATGTCGCCCGCGTCCTCGACGAGGTCCCCTTCACGCCCGAGGACCTGCCGGGCTACGCGGGTCGCCTGTTCGACTTCCTCCTCGCCAACCCGCACCAGCTCCGGCTGGCCACCTGGCACCGCCTCGAACGCTCGGGCACCGACCACGAGCCGCAAGGGCTGGGAGCCTCCATGCGGCAGAAGACCGCCGCGATCACCCAGGCGCAGACCGACGGCCTCCTGACCAGGACCTTCACCCCTGAAGACCTGCTGGTCTTCACCCTCGCCCTCGCCAACGCATGGATGCCCACCAGCCCCATGGCCAACGACCAGACGGCCGAGCGGACCCCACAGCACCGCGCCGCGGTCGTCGAGGCCGTCCGCCGCCTCGTCGCGGGAACCCCGACAACCCAGGCTTCTTAGGAAACGCGGAGGCCGAAGGATCCGCCGTCGGCGTGGACGGCGGTCGCCGTCAGCGCCACGGCACCGCCGTCTCCACAACGTGACGTCCGAATCCCGCCGGGCAAGGCGATCCACCAGCGGCAGGGTTGGAGGGCGACACCACTTGTGACCTCGGACAGGAAGGGATCCGGATCGATGACGCCCGCCGCCGCGCTCCGCACGTACACACTGCTCGGTCCGGACGGGCAGCTCTGCCGGAGCGGCACGCCGGGCACGCTCGGCGGACACCGGCGCGGGCGCCTCTACGGGCGTCTCGACTGCCCTTCCGCCCTCCGGGCCATCGCCCGCGGCCACTACGTCCAGCACCGCGTGTTCTTTCCGGACGAGGCCACCGCGATCGCGGCCGGGTACCGGCCCTGCGCGGTCTGCCTGCCCGACGAGTACGCCCGCTGGAGAACGCCCCGGGAAAGCAGCGGCGCCCCGTCATGAGCATCCGCGCCGAGCGGGAACGGTCCCGCTCACCCCTGATCGGCGCCGCCGAGCCGGCCGAGTTCGGCGACCTGTCCGCGACCACACCGCACACGGAGGCCGAACTCGCCGCTCTCATCGGCCTGTTGACCGTTGCGAAGCCACGGATCGAGACCGTGGCCATCGGCCACAGCCGCGATGCGGAATCCCTGGCGGCTGCCGAAGCCTTCGCCGCCATGTGGGAGGCGCGGGGCAAAAAGGTCCTCGCGTCGGTGCACTGGCCCGAGGCCGCCGCATCCTGGCTGCGCCCCGCCAGAAGGCTGACGGTCGAGGCACCCGACGCCTGGGTCATGGCCGCGGCCCCGCTCGGCTTCGCCCAACTCGCCCGCCGTCTGCGCCACTCCACCGACTGGGACCCGGCGCGCACCTTCGCCTTCGCCTCTCTGCGGGACTCCCGCCTCCCCGCGCTCACAGGCCCTGACACCCTGCACGGCCTGCGCGGGGCGACCGCCGACGGCGCTGTCTGGCACGTCCGCCACCGCTGGGTCATGTCCTAGGTCGTGAGCAACCGTGCCACGCCGGAACGGCTCACCCCGTCGCCTCGGAAGGCGCTCGGGAACGCAGTCGGCGGAGCATCCGAACGTCCTGGAAGCCCACCTCGCGGGCCGCGGCTTCCAGCGTTGTGCCGTGGCCGATCAGGTGCTCCGCGCGTTCCACTCTCAGGGTCTGCTGGTAGCGCAGCGGCGTCAGGCCGCCTGTGGCGCGGTGAAACATCCGGGTCAGCGTGCGTTCGCTGACGCCGACGCTGGCGGCCACGTACGCCAGCGGCAGTGGTTCGGCGAATCGCGCGTCGATGAGGTCCTGAGCGCGGTGGACGGCGTCGTCGAGGTGGGACCGGTGCCGGAGCATGGCGCTGGCCTGCGGCTCGTGGCCGTTGCGGCGGGCGTAGACGACCATGTCCCGCGCCACCTGGGCGGCGAGTGCGGGACCGTGGCGGACGGCCAGCAGGTGCAGCGCCAGGTCGATGCCGCTGGCGATGCCGGCCGATGTCACCACTCGGTCGTCGGTGGTGAACAGCACGTCCCGCACCACGATCGCCCGGGGGTGGCGGGCCGCCAGCTCGTCCTGGAGGTGGTGGTGCGTGGTGCACCTGCGCCCGTCCAGCAGCCCGGCACGGCCGAGGGCCTCGGCCCCGGCACACACACTGGCGACAGCGCCCCCGGCGGTGTGGTGGGCGCGCAGCCGCTCCAGCACGGACCGGCTCAGCTCGGGGCCGCCGCGCAGCGTGGACGCCCTCCACCCCGGCACCACCACCAGGTCGTCGGCGCTCAGCTCCGGCCACTGGGTGTGGGCGGCCAGCGGCAGGCCCTGGGCGCTGCACACCTCTTCCTGGTCGGCGACGTAGCTCAGCCGGTAGGGCTGTCCGAAGTCCCCCGCCATGCTGAAGACCTGGGCCGGTCCGGCGAGGTCGAGCAGGTGGACGCCGGGTACGAGGACGAAGACGACATGGCTCACGCCTCGGATGCTCCCAGCTCCGCCTCCCGTTCGGCCACCGTGGAGATCCGGGCGAACCGGTCGCGCAGGACGGCCTCCGTGCGCTCGATGATCGCGTCGGCGCTCAGGTCGCCGATCGGATTGGTGGTGGTGGCGTCGGTGACGAAGACCATCCGGTATCCGAGGTCGCTGCCCACCCGGGTGGTGGTTTCCACGCACTGCTCGGTACGGATGCCGCAGACCGTCAGCTCGCGCACGCCCGCCTCGGTGAGCAGTTGTTGCAGAGGGGTGGTGGTGAAGGCGTTGTGGGAGGTCTTGTGCAGGACCGGCTCGCCGGACTGCGGCTGCTCCAGTTCGTCCAGCAGGCGGACGTGCCCCTGGGCCGGGTCGAAGACGCCGCCGCTGCCGGGCTCGGTGTGGAGGACCCAGACGACCAGGTCGCCGTTGGCGCGGGCGAGTCGCACCAGACGGTTGACCGGTTCCGCGATCTTCGGATTGGCGATCTCCTCCCACAGCGGGCGGGCTCGGAAGGATTCCTGGACATCGATCACGATCAGCGCTCGGTTCATGCCTCCCATTCTGACCTGGTCGGATACCGGATCCGCAGGCCTGATCCAGGCCGGCACCGGAACGATCCGGTCAGCGGTGTGAGGACTTGGTGCGAGGGGTCGGTGCGTGGGATCGGTACATGGGATCGCGGAAAATGAGACGCGGCGTTCTGCCGTCTCTGACAGGCCGGCGCGTCGGACGGGCCCGGGCCGCGCGCGACCCTGCTGGCTGACACCGGAGACTGGGGACGCGGCGCCGGGCCCTACCCGCATTCGTGGCCGCCGCCCTTCACCACCACCGCCTGGCGCCTGGCGCCTGAGCCACCTGAGCGAAACGCTGCCCCTGCGCGCCGACCACACGGCCGGCAGCCACACGCGCGGTTCCGGAGCGCAGGCGGCCCTGCCCCTCAGTACGCGACGAGCCCGCACTCCCTGAACTGCTCTCGCACGCGCTCGGTCAGCCCAGGTTCGGGAACCGGGGTGTCGCGCAGTGGGAAGGGGATCCCCAGGGCCTCGTACTTCGAGGCGCCCAGCTTGTGGAAGGGCAGGACGTCCACCCGGTCGACGTTGCCGAGGCCCGCGACGAAGCGGGCGAGGCCGGCGACGGCCTCCGGGGCGTCCGTCCAGCCGGGGACGAGGACGTAGCGGATCCAGGTGGGGATGCCGAGGCGGTCAAGGCGGGTGGCGAAGTTGAGCGTGGGCGCCAGTTCTCCGCCGGTCAGTTGCCGGTACGCAGGGACGTCGAAGGACTTGATGTCCAGGAGCACGAGGTCGGTGTCGGCGAGGAGTTCATCGGTGGCCCGGGCTCCGAGGAAGCCGGAGGTGTCGAGGGCGGTGTGCAGGCCGGCCTCCTTGCAGCGGCGCAGGATTTCGGCTGTGAAGACGGGCTGGAGCAGGGGTTCACCGCCCGTGACCGTCACCCCTCCGCCGGCCGTGGTGACGAAGGCCCGGTATTTCTCGATCTCGGCCATCACCGCCTCGACCGTGGCCTCCTTCCCGTCCCTCATGTGCCAGGTGTCGGGGTTGGCGCAGTAGAGGCAGCGGAGCGGGCAGCCGCTGACGAAAAGGACGAACCGGGTCCCGGGGCCGTCCACGCCGGTGGACAGGTCCCAGGAGTGGATCCGGCCGGTCGCCATCGCCCTCACAGCGATCCGTGGAAGGTGCGGCTGATCACGTCGAGCTGCTGCTCACGGGTCAGACGGACGAAGTTGACGGCGTAGCCGGAGACGCGGATGGTCAACTCCGGGTACTTCGCGGGGTGTTCCATTGCGTCCTCCAGCGTGGTCCGGTCCAGCACGTTGACGTTCATGTGGAAGCCGCCGGATGCCGTGTATGCGTCGAGAATGCCGACCAGGTTCCCGACCCGCTCGCCGGGCGCGTGCCCCAGCCCCTCGGGGGTGATCGTCGTCGTCAGGGAGATGCCGTCGCGCGCCTGCTCGTAGGGCAGTTTGGCGACCGACAGCGCGGAGGCCGCCACACCGTGCCGGTCACGCCCGTTCATGGGGTTGGCCCCGGGTGCGAAGGGCTGTCCGGCGCGTCGGCCGTCGGGGGTGTTGCCGGTGTGCTTGCCGTAGACGACGTTCGAGGTGATCGTCAGTACGGACTGGGTGTGCTCGGCGTCCCGGTACGTCGGGTGCCTGCGCACCTTCGCCATGAAGGACTCGACCAGGCCGACCGCGAGGGTGTCGACACGGTCGTCGTTGTTCCCGTACGCCGGCCAGTCGCCCTCGGTCTCGAAGTCGACGGCCAGGCCGGTGTGGTCCCTGATCACCTTCACCCGAGCGTGCTTGACGGCGGACAGACTGTCTGCGGCGACCGACAGACCCGCGATGCCACAGGCCATGAAGCGGTGCACCGGATGGTCGTGCAGTGCCATCTCGATGCGCTCGTAGGCGTACTTGTCGTGCATGTAGTGGATGACGTCGAGCGTGTTGACGTAGGTCGCGGCGAGCCAGTCCAGCATGCGGTCGTACGCCGTCGACAACTCCTCGTACTCCAGGTACTCCCCGGTCAGCGCGGGCGCCTCGGGGGCGATCTGCTCGCCGGTCAGCTCGTCCCGGCCTCCGTTGATCGCGTATAGGAGGGCCTTGGCGAGGTTGACCCGTGCCCCGAAGAACTGCATCTGCCTGCCGACCGCCATCGCCGACACACAGCAGGCGATCGCGGTGTCGTCCCCGGTGCGCGGGCGCGTCAGCTCGTCGGACTCGTACTGGACGGCGCTGGTGTCGATGGAGACCTTGGCGCAGAACTCCTTGAAGCCCGTGGGCAGCCGGGGCGACCAGAGCACGGTCAGGTTGGGCTCGGGGGCCGGGCCGAGGTTGTACAGGGTCTGCAGGAAGCGGAAGGAGGTGCGGGTGACCAGCGGCCGACCGTCCGTGCCGAGGCCGCCGAGGGACTCCGTCACCCAGGTCGGGTCGCCGGAGAACAGGGCGTCGTACTCGGGGGTGCGCAGGAACCGTACGATCCGCAGCTTGATCACGAAGTCGTCGACCAGCTCCTGGGCGCGGGTCTCGTCGAGGATTCCCTCCGCCAGGTCCCGTTGCAGGTACACGTCCAGGAAGGTGGAGGTGCGGCCGAGCGACATCGCGGCGCCGTTCTGCTCCTTCACGGCGGCGAGATAGCCGAGGTAGAGCCACTGCACGGCCTCGTGCGCTGTGGTGGCGGGGCGGGAGACGTCGCAGCCGTACGTGGCCGCCATCCGCGTCAGTTCGTCCAACGCCCTGATCTGCTCGGCGAGTTCCTCACGATCGCGGATGACGTGCTCGGTCGAGGGCTCGGCGTCCTGCAGGGCCCGTTCGGCGCGCTTGGTCGCGGTCAGCCGTGCGGTGCCGTACAGCGCCACGCGCCGGTAGTCGCCGATGATCCGGCCGCGGCCGTAGGCGTCGGGCAGTCCGGTGATGATCCCGGCCTTGCGGGCGGCGCGCATCTCGGGGGTGTAGGCGTCGAAGACACCGTCGTTGTGCGTCTTGCGGTAGGTGCCGAAGACGCGGGTGACGAAGGGGTCGGGCGCGTAGCCGTACGCCTTCAGGCTGTTCTCGACCATCCGCAGGCCGCCGTTCGGCATGATCGCGCGCTTCAGCGGGGCGTCGGTCTGCAGGCCGACGATCAACTCCCGCTCGCGGTCGATGTACCCGGGCGCGTGCGAGGTGATCGTCGAGGGGGTCGCCGGGTCGACATCGAGGATCCCCCGGCGCCGTTCCTCCGGGAAGAGGGCGCTGACCTTGTCCCACACGGTGCGGGTGCGGTCCGTCGGGCCGGTCAGGAAGGCCCCGTCGCCCTCGTACGGCGTGTAGTTGGCCTGGATGAAGTCGCGTACGTCGACGCACTCGCGCCATCGCGTCCCGGCGAAACCGCGCCATGCCTCGGGGGCGCGCGTTCCGGCTGTCACTGTGGCTGTCATCGCCGGTTCTCTCCCTTGCTCCGCACTGGAATGTCTCCCTTTCGATACTCGTGCGACGTGGTGGCCGACGGGAGGGCCGGGCAGGGCCCGTGCCCCGGCTGTCCGGCCTTCGCCGAGGGCCGTTCGGCCCTCTGGCCATGGGCGTTCACGCGACGGTCAGGTCCGGCCTGACGAGGGTGCCCGACCTGCCGTGGACGATCTCGTACGCGGCGTCCAGGGATCCGATCGCGGCCAGTCCCCCGGTGTGTTCGACGAACCGGGCGGCGGCCTCGGCCTTGGGACCCATCGAGCCGTCGGGGAAGCCGCCGCGGCGCAGTTCGGCGGGGGTCGCGCCGAGGACGGGCCGCTGGTCGGGGGTGCCGTAGCCGGCGTAGACGCAGGGCACGTCGGTGAGGATGAGGAGGAAGTCGGCCTTCAGGTCCTCGGCGAGCAGCGCCGCGGTGAGGTCCTTGTCGACGACGGCCTCGGCACCGGTGAGTGCGCCGGTGTCCTGGTCGGCGGTGACAGGGACGCCTCCGCCGCCGGCGCAGATGACGAGCGTGCCGCTGTTCAGCAGTTCGTGGACGGTGTCGGTCTCCAGGATGCGTTCGGGTGCCGGGGAGGGGACGACGCGGCGCCAGCCGGTGGTGTCGGCGGCGATGTGCCAGCCGCGCGTTCGGGCGAGCGTGGAGGCGACCTCGTAGGGGTACACCTGGCCGACGAACTTGGTGGGGTGGTCGAAGGCCGGGTCGTCGGCGCGGACAAGGGTGTGGGTGACCAGCGCGGCGATCCGCCGTCCGGGCAGGGCGTCGTGCAGGGTGCGTGCCAGCAGGGAGCCGATCATGCCCTGGGTCTGGGCGCCGAGCAGATCCAGCGGGTAGGGGGCGCTCAGGGCGGGGTCGGCGGCGCTCTCGACGGCGAGCAGCCCTATCTGGGGGCCGTTGCCGTGGGTGATGACGATCTCGTGTTCTTGGGCGAGGGCGGCGATCGCCGTGGTCACCCGGTCGATGTTCGCTTCCTGGACGGCCGCGTCGGGGCGTTCACCGCGGTGCAGCAGGGCGTTGCCACCGAGGGCGATGACGATGCGCATGGCTCAGTCCTCCAGGGTGGCGACTAGTACGGCCTTGATGGTGTGCAGCCGGTTCTCCGCCTGGTCGAAGACGACGGAGGCGGCCGAGGAGAAGATCTCGTCGGTGACTTCGAGGCCGTCGAGGCCGTAGGTGTCGAGCAGTTCGCGGCCCAGGCGGGTGCTGTGGTCGTGGAGGGCGGGCAGGCAGTGCATGAACCTGACGTCCGGGTTGCCGGTGAGGGCGAGCGTCTTGGCATTGACCTGGTAGGGCGCCAGCAGTTCGATGCGCTCGCGCCAGGTGTCGGCCGGTTCGCCCATGGAGACCCAGACGTCGGTGTGCAGGAAGTCCGCGCCGCGTACAGCGGTCTCGACGTCCTCGGTGAGGGTGATCCGGGCCCCACTGCCCTCGCCGAGCGCGCGGCACGACCCGACCAACTCCGGCTCGGGCCACAGCGCCTTGGGCGCGGCGATCCGTACGTCCATGCCGAGCAGGGCGCCCATCGACAGCAGCGAGTTGCCCATGTTGTTGCGGGCGTCGCCGAGATAGCAGTAGCTGATTTCCTGCAGTGGTTTGGGGCTGTGCTCGTGCATGGTGAGGACGTCGCACAGGCTCTGGGTGGGGTGTGCGGTGTCGGTAAGGCCGTTGTAGACGGGGACACCGGAGCGGGCCGCGAGTTCGGTGACGATGGACTGGGCGGAGCCGCGGTACTCGATGGCGTCGAACATCCGTCCGAGGACGCGGGCGGTGTCGGCGATGGACTCCTTGCTGCCGACGTGGGTGTCCCCGGGGCCGAGGTAGGTGGTGGCGGCGCCCTGGTCGGCGGCGGCGACCTCGAAGGCGCAGCGGGTGCGGGTGGAGGTCTTCTCGAAGATCAGCGCGAGATGCTTGCCGGTCAGCCGGGGCTGTTCGGTGCCGGAGCGCTTGGCCGCCTTGAGCTCGGCGGCCAGGTCGAGAAGGTGGTGGATCTCGGCGGCGGTGAAGTCGAGTTCGCTCAGGTAGGAGCGGCCTCGCAGGTCTGTGGTCATGAGGTTCCTCGCTGATGAGGCTGATGCGGGCAGGGGCCGGGGTGTCGTCGGGGCGTACGGCCGTGTCGGTGACGGCGACGCTCAGTCGGCCGGGTCGCGTTCGATCGGGCAGCTCATGCAGCGCGGGCCGCCTCGGCCGCGGCCGAGTTCGGCGCCGGCGATGGTGACGATCTCGATGCCCTGCTTGCGGAGGTAGGTGTTGGTGGTGACGTTGCGCTCGTAGCCGACGACGACTCCGGGCGCGAGCGCGAGGAAGTTGCTGCCGTCGTCCCACTGTTCGCGCTCGGCGCCCGCCATGTCCTGCGGCGCGGAGAGCATCCGCACCTTGTCGAGGTCGAGGGCCTCGGCGAGCGCGGTCGCCAGGTCGGAGTTGGGGGTGACGTCGAAGCCGGTCGCGTGGGCGTCACTGGGCCGCAGGGTCCACGAGCGCAGGGCGTCGGCGAGGCCCGGGTAGATGGCGAAGGCGTCGCGGTCGAGCATGGTCAGCACGGTGTCGAGGTGCATGTACGCACGGGTGGCGGGGAGTTGGACGGCGATCAGCCGGGTGATCGTGCCGTCGGCGAAGAGCCGCCCGGCCAGGTTCTCCACGGCCTGGGCGGTGGTCCGCTCCCCCATGCCGACCATGACGGCGCCGTTGCCGAGGACGTGCACGTCGCCGCCTTCGAGCGTCCCCACGGGGCCGTCGAGGATCGGCTCGGGCGCGACGGAGGCGAACATCGGATGGAACCGGTAGATGGCCTCGGCGTGCAGGCTCTCGCGCCGCCGGGCGTGCTTGGCCATCGGGTTGACCGACAACCGATCGTACATCCAGCAGGAGTTGTCGCGCGGGAAGAGGTGGTTGGGCAGTGGGGCGAGCGCGAAGGCGTCGGTGTCGAGCGCGTTCCAGACCAGGCTGTGCGGGGTGGCGAGCGGCAGGTCGCTCTTGAGCATGCCGCCGATCAGGTAGCCGGCGAGGGTCTCGCCGTCCAGCTCGGCGCAGCGCGCGCGCACCGGATCCAGCAGGGCGGGGCCGACACTCGCGCGGGTGGCGACCCGGTCCAGGAGCCAGTCACGGGCCTCCGGGACGTCGAGGGTCTGGGCCAGCAGGTCGGCGAAGTAGTGCACACGGGCTCCGTGGTCGCGCAGGACCTGGGCGAAGGCGTCGTGCTCCTCGCGGGCCCGCTTGGCCCAGAGGATGTCGTCGAAGAGCAGGGAGTCGACGTTGCGCGGGGTCAGCCGGGAGAGTTCGAGGCCGGGGCGGTGCAGGATCACCTGGCGGAGGCGGCCGACCTCGGAGTCGACGTGGAAGGTGTTCATGGCGTGGCTGCTCCTGTGGTCGTACGAATGCCGGGCGGTGGAGTGGTGCGGTCAGTCCTGGTGGTTGAGGGGGCTCTTCCGGAAGCCGCCGGTTCGGCTCGTGGGCAGGCCTCGGGAGAGTCGCTTGGCCGTCAGGACGGTCTCCCCGGCCCGCACCTCTCCGGGCGCGGCCGCGAGCCGCACGCCGCCGGTCTCGCCGTACTCCCCGCGGTCACGCTTCAGCCACACGTACACCGGTAGTCCGAGCAGCAGGACGAACAGTCCGTAGTAGACGGTCTGGTAGCCGCTGCCCTGGATCGACCAGTACGAGAAGGCCATCGCCAGCGCGGAGACGGTGGTGTCCCGGGCCAGCCGCCGGGGGCTGAGGTGCTCGCGGCCTCGGACCAGCAGCCAGTACAGCTGGGCGGCGGCGGAGAAGAGGTACGGGATCACGGCGGTGAGCACGCTCAGCAGCACGATCTTCGTGAAGACGTCGTCGAAGCGGGTGTAGCTGAACACGGTGATCAGCGAGGCGAGGACGGTGGAGGCGACGATGCCGAACACCGGGACGCCATTCTCGCCGCGCAGCTTCGCGAAGGCCCCGGGGAAGAGTCCGTCGCGGGCGGCGGCGTACGGCATCTCTGCGCAGAGCATGGTCCAGCCGTTGAGAGCGCCGATCCCGGAGATGATGGCAGCCACCGCGACCGTGTCACCGGCCCAGGTGCCGCCGAAGATGTTGTTGGCGGCGTCGGTGAACGGCGCGGTGGAGGAACCGAGTTCGCCGTGCGGGACGGTGCCGAAGACGGCGAGCGTGCCCAGGATGTAGATGACCGCGCAGGCAACGGTGCCGTACACGGTGGCGCGCGGCACGTTGCGGCCGGGCTCACGGACCCGGCCGGCGACCACGGAGGCGGCCTCCAGGCCGAGGTAGCTGAACAGGGCGATGGCCGCGGCGGCCGAGATCGCGCCCATCGCCGACCGGCCGCCGGCGTTGAAGGAACCGAAGTTGTGCGCGTCCACGAACAGCAGCCCGACCGTGGCCATGAAGACCAGCGGGATGAACTTCAGCACGGTGGTGATCACTTGGAAGGCACCGATGTTCCGTACGCCGGTGAGGTTGATCGCGGCCGGGATCCACAGCCCGACCAGCGCGATGAGCACCGACATCGCCGTGCGGTGGCCGGTGTTGACGAACACCTCGACGTATCCGACCCACGCCACCACGATGGCGGCGTTCCCGGCCCACGCGGTGATCCAGTACGACCAGGCGTTGAGGAAGCCGGCGAACTCTCCGAAGGCCTCACGGGCGTAGACGTACGGGCCGCCGCTCGCCGGGACGCGCTTCGACAGCGCCCCGAAGGTGACCGCGAGGGCGAGCGCGCCGAGCGTGACGACGCCGAACGCCACGAGCGAGATCGGCCCGTACGGTGCGAGGGCCGAGGGGAGCGCGAAGACCCCGGTGCCGATGATGCTGCCGATCACGAGCGCGGTCGCCGAGGGGAGGCCCAGTGCCGCCTTGGGGGTTGGTTTCTCGCCGCTGCTTGGGGTGCTGGACATGGCTGTGCTCCTTGCGCGGGTCGCTGGGGACAGGCTGCGGAAAATTCGATCCGGGAACGATCCTGCTGGGCTGCCGTGATCGTGGTCAGTGGCCACTCGTCCCCCACGGGGGCTATTGGTCCCGGGCGCGTCGCCCCCGAACGGCCCAGTGTGCCGTCTCCCCGGTCGACGGGGAGACGGCACACTGGGCCGTTGCGAGTGGCGGAGCCGGTCAGGAGGAGAGGTCGACGCCGTAGACCGTGCGCCCTGCGACGAGTTGACGGCCGGTCACCAATTCGGGCTCGATGCGGATGAAGACCTCCTTGGGCGAGGCCACCCATGAGCGCGGGCCGATCCTGGTCAGCCGGCCGTGCTCCACAGGATCGGTCACCACCGTCGCTCGGCCGGTGACCACGACACTCCAGCCGGAGTGCGCCGTCGCATCCACCTCGTCCGCTTCGAAGGCGATCACCACGCCGTCGATCGCGGCGGCCAGTTCCGAGTCGGCGGAAGTACGCATCAGTACCGCGGAGTCGATGTCCAGGCAGAAGTTGACCGGCAGGACGGCGGGCAGGGCGTGGCGCGTGTGGACTACGCGGCCGATCGGTGCCCGCTCCAGCAGACGCAGGCACTCCTCGCGGTCGAGTTCACGGAAGCCGTCGTTGGGATTCATCACCGGGTTCGACTTTCACGGGGTGGACGGGCTCAGCCGTCACGGGGTACAGCGGTACGTGTTTCATCCTGTGAGGGGCGAGGGACAGGGGCGAGGGCCGTTCGGTCCAGGTCGGCCTGAGAGCGGCCACCCTTCGGTGCCCCGACCGACCCATGAGGTCATCGCACCCCGACCCATGACGTCACCGCACCGCGATTCGGCGCCCGGTGATGTCGGTGGGCTCGAGGCGCACCCACACGTCACGCTCGCCGCCCGCCCATGGACGGCTGTAGGCGAGTTCCGTCAGCCGACGTACGGCGTCGGGGTCCGTCACGGCCCGGCCGAAGCCGCGGATGAGTACGCTCCAGCCCTGGCTGAGCGCCTCGTCGATGTGGTCGACCTCGAAGGCGACATGTGCCCCGACGGCTGCGGCGGGCACGGCGTCGGGTGTCGTCCGGAACACGACCGAATCATCGATCACGGTGTAGTTCAGGGGGACGACGATCGGCCCGTCGGGGGTGTCCATCGCGATCCTGCCGACACCGTGCCCGGAGAGTCGGCTGCGGCACTCCTCGGCGCTGAGTTCGACCAGCTCCGGGCGGAGGGCGGCTCGGCCCACGCCGGGTGGCAGATCGGCGTCGCCTCCGCGCAGGGCCGTCACGCTCGTGCTCAACGCGTCCGCGAGCCGGATGAGGACGGCCGTCCCGGGCATCGCGGTGGACTGTTCCTCCAGGTACTGGACGTAGCCAGGAGCCGTGCCCGCCCGGAAGGCCGTCTCCTCCCGGCTCAGTCCCAGTTCCTCACGTCGCTGAGCGATGCGACGTCCGATGTCGCCCTGTGCGCTGTCCGCGGTGGCGGACGCGGCGTTCGACGGTGTGTGTTCACACATGGCCGTTCACTTCCTCCTGTCGAGGCGTCCTGGCTGTCAAGGCGTCCTGATCGTCAGGGCGTCGTGCTGCGGACCGCCCAGGACGACCTTGAGCGCACCGGTGTCCGCGGCCCGCGCGAAGACCTCGTACGCCTCCTCCATCGCGTCCATCGGGAAGGTGTGGGTGACCAGGGACGACGTGGGGAGTTGTCCGGCGGCCATCATGCGCAGCAGGGTGGGAGTGGAGTACGTGTCGACCAGGCCGGTGGTGATCGTCACGTTCTTGATCCACAGGTCTTCGAGGTGGAGTGTCGCGGGCTTGCCGTGCACCCCGACGTTGGCCACGTGCCCGCCGGGCCGCACCATGCGCGTACACGCCTCGAAGCTCGCCGGCACCCCCACCGCCTCGATGACCACGTCGGCCCCGAGTCCCTCGGTGAGGTCGGCGACCAGCTGCTCCGCCTCGTCCCCGGCCGAGGCGACGGCGTCGGCACCGAGGCGTTTGGCGGCGTCCAGCCTGGCCGGGGACAGATCCACGGCGATGATCCTCTCCGGGGTGTAGAACCGTGCCGTGGCGATCGCGGCGAGCCCGATCGGCCCCGCCCCGACCACGACCACGGTGTCCGCGGGCCGTACCCGCCCGTTCAGCACGCCCACCTCGTAGGCGGTGGGGAAGATGTCGGCCAGCAGCACAGCGTCCTTGCTGTCCACCGCGCCGCGCAGCGCATACGTCGACAGATCCGCATGCGGTACGCGGACGTACTCTGCCTGCGTGCCGTCGATCAAGTGGCCGAGGATCCAGCCGCCGCCCGCACGGCACTGCCCGTACGAGCCCTCCCGGCAGTAGCGGCAGCGGCCGCACGCCGTGATGCACGAGACCAGGACACGATCACCGGGGCGGACCGTACGGACGTCGCTTCCCACTTCGACGACCTCCCCGACGGCCTCGTGTCCGAGCACCGTTCCCGGGCGCACCTCCGGTAGGTCGCCCTTGAGGATGTGCAGGTCGGTTCCGCAGATCGTGACGGCGTCGACACGGACGATCGCGTCGGTGGCATCCTGGATACCGGGGTCCGCGACGTCCTCCCACGCGGACTTTCCGGAACCGTGGAACACGAGTGCTTTCATGACGACCCCTTTCTGGGCCAGGCGGACGCCGGTGGCGGGGGACTACGGCGTGCGAGCGCCCCGATGCGCGCGACCACCCCTCCTGGTCGACTCGCCGACTCCGAGGCTGGTGGGACGCCGCTGTGCGGCCTGCTCGCGCGCGGGTTGGCCTTGTATGTCCAGCCTGAGGGCGACGACGCCCGTCCGCTTGGGCCGATCGGTCCCCATTGCGGGACCGAGCGGGGGCGCGATGCCGCCTGGTCGGCCCCTGCCGCCGCGCGTTCCCCAATGGCACCGTCCAGTCAACGGCGATGAGGAGGTGCGGTCGGATGCGCAGGACCAAGCGTGTGAGGCAGCTGCTCTGGCGGTGGCGGAGCAATCCGTTGCGACGGCACGACGACCTCGTCGAGGCCTGGGTCGTGCTGGCCATCTGGCTGATCATGGCGATCGGCGGCACCCTGACCGGCCTGCTGACGGCCCATGCCGCCGACGCGTCCTTCGCGCGGCTTCGGCACGAGCGGCATCCGGTCCAGGCCGTCCTCGTCGCGAGCAAGGCCCAAGCGGTGGGGATCGGAGCGGATACCCCCTACGACCGGGTCCGAGCGACGGTCCGCTGGACGGCGACGGACGGCTCGACCCGTACCGGCCAGGCCATGGTGGACTACGGCCACCGGGTCGGCTCGAGGGTCGTCGTCTGGCTGAACAGCAAGGAGCAGCTCACCACACAGCCGCCGACCGCCTCGGCGGCCGCCGCCGAGGCAGCCTGTCTCGGTGTCGCGGCCGCTGTCGCCTTCGGCGGCCTGGCCTTCGCCGCCGGGCGCGTCGCACAGTGGCGGCTCGACCAGCGGCGCTACGACCAGTGGGGGCGCGAGTGGGACCAGGTCGGACCGCAGTGGCGGCGCAAGACCACGTGAGCGCGAAAAACGTCCTCACCCTGACGCTCATCGCCGCCGTGACCATGGCGTTCACCGACAACCACCCGGAGGATCCGTACCTCCTCGTCCTGAGCCTCAGCCGCTGAGTTCTCCGGGTCGCCTCTTCAGTCCGGCTCCATGTAGGGGCGCCGGAAGACCGGGGCCTGGCTGGTGGCGTAAGGGCGTACGGCCGCCAGCGCCCGGATCACCGCGGCCTCCAGGGGGCCTCTCGTGTCGATGACGACGGCTTCTGGCCAGGGCGGTTCCGTGGTCGCCATCGTGGCGGCCACGTCGAGGTCGGCGTCGGATGCTCCGCGTGCGCGGGTGGTCAGGCGGGCCGCCGCGACATCACCCGAAACCTGGCAGTGCAGGGCCACGAGGTCGGCGCCTGCCTGTTCGGCCATGCGCAGGGCGGCTTCGCGCTGCCGCGCGCCGGTCCAGGTGGCGTCCAGGACGACGGACTCGCCGTCGGCCAGCAGGGCGGACGCGCGATCGAGCAGGGCCGCGTAGGTCTTGTCGGTCCACTCCGGTGTGTAGAGGCCCTCGCCGTACCCGGCCGACGCGGGCTCCTCGGCCGGGATGCCCGCCAGCTCCTTGCGGACGCGGTCACTGCTGAGCAGGGTGACGCCCAGCCGGTCCGCGAGGGCGCCGGAGAGCGTGGACTTCCCGCTGCCCGGAAGTCCGCCGACGAGCGTCAGGCCGACAGCGGACGTACGAAGGTGCCGCAGGGCCGTCGCGATCAGTCGACGTGCGGCCCCCTCCGCGCCGGGCGCGCCTTGGCGCGCCTGGATGAGCGCGACCTTGGCACGCACGAACGCGCGATAGGCGACGTAGTGGTGCCGGAGGGAGGGCGGCGCCGGGTCGCCGGAGTACTCGCTGTACGCGGCGAGGAAGAGTGCCGCCGACTCCGGGGCTCCGAGCTGTTCCAGGTCCATGGCGAGGAAGGCGGCGTCGTCGAGGCCGTCGACGTAGCGCAGCCGGTCGTCGAACTCCAGACAGTCCAGGACGCGTGGGCCGTCGTCGAGGCAGAAGATGTCGTCGGCGAGCAGGTCGCCGTGCCCGTCCACCACCCGCCCCTGTTCGATGCGCATGTCGAACAGCCGTTTTCGGCCGACGAGATAGCGGCGCACGAGTCGCTCGACGTCCTCCACGCCCTCGGGCACGAGACCGTCATCTGTCAGTGCCCGGACCTGCGCGAAGCTCGCTTCCCATCGTGCCGCGAGGGCATCCCGCGTCCCCTGCTCGTCCACGTCCGGGGTGCGGGCGAAGTCGGCGTGCCGGGTGGCGAGCAACCGGGCCACGGCCCGCAAGGCCTCGTCAACGGGCGTGCCCTCCCTCACCAGCCGGGAAAGGCGACGCTCCGCCGGCATACGGCGCATCACGACGAGGGGTTCGGGCGTGTCCGTCTCCGGGCTGTGGAATTCGCCCAGGCCGAGATAGACGTCGGGGGCGAAGCGACGGTTCAGCGCGACTTCCCGCTCGCAGGTGGTCCGGCGCGCCACCACGGTGGTGTGGTCCAGGAACCCGAGGTCGACCGGTTTCTTGACCTTGTAGGCGCGATCCCCGACGAAGAACACCACGGCGGTATGGGTCTCGTGCACCTCCGCGCGCGGGCCGCCCGGCTCAGTCATGGGGGACGACGGCGACCGGGCAACGCGCGTGGTGGGCAGCGGCCTGCGTCACGGGGCCCAGGCGTGGTGCCGGTCCGGGGACGTGCTTGCGTCGGCCCACGACCAGCAGCCCGGCGCCGTCGGCGGCCTGCATCACGGCCTTGGCAGGGCTTTCGAGTGCGACGTGGTCTTCCACCTCCACACCTGGGAACTTCTCGCGCCAGGGGCGCAGGGCCAGACTCAGGTGCTTCTGCGCGTCCTGCGTGATCTCTTCGGTGACGGCGTGGTCCGTACCCCAGGGCACGTGCGCGTGGAGCGGCAGGCTCCGGCCGTGGACGGCCCGAAGCGGCACGCCCCGCGCCGCGGCACTGACAAAGGCGAATTCGAGCAGGTCGTCCGATGGACCGTGCAGTTTCAGAGCCACGACTACGCCACCCGCCTTACCCGGAGCGGGCCGTGACCCCGCTCCGCGGGTTTCCGCGCGCACGAGGACCACCGGGCGATCGGCCCGTGCCACGACGGGCATGCTGATGTCACCCAGGAAGTAACTCCCGACGGCACCGATCCCGCGCGAGCCGAGCACGGTCATCTCCGACTCCGATGCCGCTTGCAGCAGGGCGTCCTGGGCGTCTTCGGCGACCAGATTGCCGACGATCGAGAGGCCCGGGTGGCTCGCCTGGAGCTCCGCCCGCGCGTTGTGCACGATCCTCTTCGCCCAGTAGTTCTGATCCACCTCCGCGGGGGCACGGGGCGGTTCCGGCGCCAGCAGGGGCCATGCGTGCAAGAGACGCAGCGAGAGCCGGCGCCGCTCGGCCTCGTCGGCTGCCCAGTGGCCGGCGGCAAGGCTCTCGGGTGAGCCGTCGAGGCCCACGGTGACCACTGGCTCCATGGTGACTACCTTCGTCTCGTAAGAAACCGGAATGACCGTGAGCGGGTCCGGTTGCCCCCTGCTCGATCGTCTGCGCCGACGCGCCGAACACGGTTGCCTCTCACACCTTTCATCCGAGGAGTACCCGAAATCCGCTCGCGGCGCATGCGGACTCTCCGGTGCGACGGGTCGCAGGGGTGAGCCCCGCCGGTGCGTGGCCCGGATGGCCGCCCGCCGGGGACCTTCGGCCCTATGACCGGGGTTCGCCGCCGTTCGACCGTGGTGGGGAACGGAGCGGGACCGCCCGCGTGAAGCCGGGCCCGCTCATGGGCGAACCCGAGTGGTCCGCGCGCCTGCGCCAGTGCTTGGGCGAAGCCCCCACCGGCGGCGAGGAGTTGGCGTCGATGTCCGTTGCGACGACCACCGATCTGTACGAAGTGACGGTGGCGATGTCCTGTCCGCGGGAGGCGACGACCGGACCGGCGACCTTCAGCCTCTTCGTCGGCGACCTGCCGTCCGACCGCGGTTTCCTCGTCGGTACGGGCCTGGAATCGGGGTTGGACTTCCTGTCCGGCTTCCGGATCGGCGCCGAGGACGCCGACGCCTTCGCCACCGTGCGGCACCACCCGCCCGCCGACGTGGACACCATGCTCGGCCTTGAGTTCACCGGACAGGTCCGAGTGGTGCCGGAAGGACGGATCGTCCTCGCGGGAGAGCCCCTCCTGGAGGTGACCGCTCCGCTCCCGCAGGCCCAGCTGGTCGAAACATACGTGCTCAGCCAGGTGACCTCACCGACCGCGTCCGACACCGCATCGAGGAAGAGACCCTGGCCAGGACGACCGGTGACCGCCGGCATTCCGGGCGAGTTCCATCCGGACCGGACCGGTCCGTACGAAGGTGAGGAGAAAATGATGCTGCATACGGTGGAGTGGAAGGTTCGCCTCTATCTCTCCGAGGACGACGAGGGAACGACCAAGGCACGTGTCGTCGTCAACACCGGAACCACGACCCTCACCGGCCACGGGGCGGCGCGCTGCAACCCCGCGGACGCCGAGGTGCCCGAGATCGGTGACGAACTCGCGGCGGGCAGGGCCATGCACGACCTCGGCCAGCAACTGGTCAGCACCGCCGAGCGCGACATCCAGGACCTGGGCGCGCCCGGCACCGGGCGAAGTCCTCGACCGGCAGCTGGATGGCCCGTGTGACGGACGTCGGCGCAGCGGGCTCGCATCGACCCGGGCCACGCACCCGCCCGGTGCCTGGCGACGACGGACATCCACCTCGATCTCATGTGCCCGGGGAGCGTGAGTCGTCGTTCCGGCAGGCGATGTGCTCAGAGACCGAGACGACGCCGTCAACGCCCCGTCACCGCCGCTCGATGCCCGGGATCGGGTCGGCCTTGGACCTCGACGGATCCGCCCAGGGTCAACTGCCCCTCACACACCTCGACCGTCACCTCCGAGGAGGCTGGGCCGGGCGCCCGCCGCAGCGCGTCCCCGGTCTTCTCGTCACGGATGACGTCGTCGCGCCGCAAAAATATCCGCAGCCATCGCCGCGGCAGACGACGCCCAGCAGTGTCTGGAACCGGCCGCCACCGGGTGCGGCGCCCTCGACACCTCTTGAGGGGCCCGTCGGCCGGAGAACAGTCCGTTCGGCACCCCTGGTCGGGCTGTTCGGGCCATGCGGCGGGCCTGTGCGCGTGGCACGTTGGGTACAGCACCATTCTGAGGAAAGGGCGGCGACCATGCGAGCTCACCTCGGCGATCAACTCGTTGTCGAAAGCCCGGCCAACGGCGCCACCAGGCGCGACGGCGAAATCGTGGGGCTCCATCACGAGGACGGAACCCCTCCCTACGACGTTCACTGGTCGGACACGGACGAGGTGACGCTCGTGTTCCCCGGAGCCGACGCGCACATCCGTCACCTCGAACACGGGACAGGGGGGAGCCCTGACCCGGTTTCCCCTGACGTGGGTTCCCGGCCGAGCTCAGACGAGGCACGTCAGCGGACGGGTGCCGGGTCCGACACGCCACCGCCGGACGGGGCGTCCCACGCCGGTGACATCGGCCGCCGCGTGGCCGCCGAACGCCGGCGACAGGGACTGACCCGGGCGGAGACGGCCCGGCGCGCCAAAATGGCGCCGCAGTACCTGGCCTACCTCGAAGAGCGGTCGGCCGACCCGAGCCTGGCGAGTCTCGTCAGGCTGGCCGCCGCGCTGGGCACGTCCGTCGGGGCGCTGCGCGGGAGCGGAATCGATCTCCCGGCCGGCCGGGGCCAGGCACTCCTCGATCCCCAGCTGCGGGACCTCGGCCCGGACGAGTGTCGCGCCCGGCTCTCCACACACGGCCTGGGGCGTGTCGCGGTGTCGACCCCCGGCGGCCCGGCGGTCGTTCCGGTGAACTACGAGGTCGTCGACGACGCGATCGTCTTCCGGACCGCGCCGAACTCGGCCCCGGCGGCAGCCGTGGGAACGGACGTCGCCTTCGAGGTCGACCATGTGGACGAGGCCATGAGCCAGGGCTGGAGTGTGCTGGCCGTCGGTCCTGCCCGGGCGGTCACCGAGCCCGAGGCGGTGCGACGGCTGGCCGATCATGCCCACAGCAAGCCATGGGCGGGGGGCGAACGCGAGCTGTGGGTGTCGATCAGGCCCACACAGCTCACGGGGCGTCGCATCAGTCCGTCCGATCGGAGCGGGCACTGACCGCGCTTCCGCCTGTGGGCGTTGCGCCCCGAGCGTCCCGCGACAGTCCAGGAGCGGGCCCCGCCGAAGGGTTCGCCGATCTGCGAAGGGAGGCACCAGTGAGCCAACTAGTGCCGCATCAGGCAACGTTTGCCCTGTTGTGATGTGACGCGCCGGCTCGATGCTGTGCCGGGCGGCGCGGGTCCGTCACGCTGTCCGGGTGGCG
>LRTP01000423.1 GCA_001550305.1 Streptomyces diastatochromogenes | reverse complement strand
GCCCGGTGCCGACGGCGGCGGCGTCGGCCGCGCCCGCGTGCGGACTCGACCCGGGGGCCGCGGCGAGGACGGGCGGGGTGTCGGCCGAGCCACCGGTGACGATGAGCGTGGCCTCGGCGAGGCCGTAGCACGGATAGAGGGCCTCGGGGCGGAAGCCGACCGGAGCAAAGGTCTCGGTGAAGCGCCGCAGGGTGGCGGCCCGTACCGGTTCGGCTCCGTTGAAGGCGACCTTCCACCGGCCGAGGTCGAGTCCGTCGAGGAGTTCGGGGGTGGCGTGCTTGAGGCACAGCTCGTAGGCGAAGTTGGGGCCGCCGCTGGTGTGCGGGCGGTAGCGGCTGAGGGCGGTCAGCCAGCGCGCGGGCCGCTGGAGGAAGTGCAGGGGCGAGAAGAGCGTGGCGGTGGCGCCGAGGTGGACGGTGTTCAGGACCGGGCCGATGAGGCCCATGTCGTGGTACACCGGCAGCCAGCTGACGAACAGTTCGTGGTCGTACTCCGCGAGCGTGTCCGGGGTGTGGCCCATCCGCTCGGTGATGGCCCGCTCGTTGTCCAGCAGGTTGCCGTGCGTCACCATCACGCCGCGCGGGGCGGAGGTGGAGCCGGAGGTGTACTGGAGGAAGGCGACCGAGTCGGCGGTGAGGTCGGGCTCGCGCCAGGAGTCGGCCGCCTCGTCGGGTATGTCCTCGGTGGCGACGCAGGTGATCCCGTCCAGTTCGGGCAGGTGTTCCGCCTGGGCGGCCAGGGTGGCGAGCACCTCACGGCCGCCCAGGATCACCTTGGCGTCCGCGTCGGCGATGAGGCGTTTCATGCGGGTCAGGGCACGGTGGTTCTGCGACCGCCCCTGCGGGGGAACGCCCGGCACGGCGACGACCCCGGCCGAAAGACAGCCCAGGTAGCCGCAGATGAACTCCAGGCCGGGCGGGTACAGCAGCAGGGCACGGGATCCGGCCAGGCCGCGTTCCTGCAGCCAGGCGGCGACGGCTCGGGACCGACGGGCCAGACGTCCGTACGAGATGTCCTGGATCTCTCCGTCGCAGTCGCCCGTGACGAGGTAGCGGTATGCCGTCCGCTCCGGCTGTTGCGAGGCGTGCGTGGTCAGTAAGTCGACCAGGGAACGAGCCATATGAGGAGTCTCACCTGTTCGAATGAGTGAGCGAGAAAAGTGGAGTTCGAAGGCCGCGGGGTGCGTACGCGCAGGTGCCGTGGCCGCCCGGCCCCCTTGCCGGACAGTCCCTCTCGACCAACCCGCCCGAGGAGCGGCGGCGATGCATACGCCGGCCCCTCGTGGCCCCCGTTCGGCTTGCTACCAACGAGTAACACGATAGCAAGTCTTGTCGGCCGGATGGATGTAACCCCGGGTATTCAATAGGTAACTGGCCAATCTGCCGTCCCCCACGCCTTCATGACGTGCCGGGAGTCGCGGGGTGTGCGAGATGCGCGGCGAAGGCGGCGAGGTCGGCGACCACGCGGTCGGGCTGTTCCCAGTGGACGTCGTGCCCGACGCCCTCGTAGGCGATCAGGCGTGAACCGTGGATGGCGTCCAGGATGGTCTGTTGGTCGCCGCGGGGCAGCAGGTCGTCCTGGTCACCCCAGATGACGACGGTGGGCACCAGGATGCCCGCGAGGGTCGCGCGCAGATCGGTGTCGAGCAGTCCGCGCAGGGTCTCCCGCCAGACGTACGCGGGGACCTTGAGGTTTTCTTCGATCATCGTCTCGACGAGGCCCCTGGCGACGGGTCGGGCCACTGCGCCGGAGACGAACTCCTCTACGAATTCCCGGGGGACGGGGTCCGAGAGCCCCTCGGCGGCCTCCCGCATACCGGTCACCGCCGGCTTGTCCTCGAGCGTGCCGGGTACGCCGATCAGCACCAGCCCCGAGATCCGGTCGGGATGGCTGCCCGCGACCATCCGGGCGGGCACGCCGCCGCTCGAGGCCGCGACGAGCACGGCGCGGTCGATGGCGACGGCGTCCAGGAAGGCGACGAGGTCGGCGGCGTAGTCCTCGGGCGTGTAGCCCTCGGACGGGCGGTCGGCGTCGCCATGGCCGCGCTGGGTGGGCGCGTAGCCGCGCAGGGCGGCCGGAAGGCGCCTGAGGAGGGGCTCGAAGGCCCACCAGGAGTCACCGAGTCCGTGCACGAAGACGACCGGTGTGCCACCGGGGTAGCCGGCCTCGGCGTAGGGCAGCGTGAGCCCTTCCCGCACCTGGGCGGACTTCAGGGAGATCACGGTCACGACACCCTGCCTCCTTCGCTCCGCCGCCCGGTCGGGGAACCAGGAGCAGAGAGCGAGCGGCGATCCCTTCCGACAGTACCGACGAGTGGCGGGGCCCGCGTCTCAGGACGTCCGGACGAAGCGCGTGAGGGCGGCGGCGTACCGCCTCGGATGGGTGACATGGGGAATGTGCCCCGCCCCTTCGACGGTCCCCCGCCGCGCCCGTGGCAGGGCCGCGGCCAGCCGGTCGAGGATCGTCGCCAACCACATCGGGCTCCGCGTGCCTCCGCTGAGCAGTACCGGCGCGGCGCACCGGGCGAGGGCGTCGGTATCGATCTTCGCCCAGTCGGGGTCGGACTGTTCGTCCAGCCAGGTGGACGCGTTGTGCACGAACGTCTCGCGCACCGCGGCGGGCAGCCGGTCCCAGGTGTCGGGTCCCATGGCCACCTCCTCCACGAACTGCCGTGCGCCCTGTCGGTGCTCGCCCTTGCGGAGATGGGCGAGGACGGCGTCCATCGAGGCCTGCGTCGGGCGTAGTTGTCCCAGCGCGTCCGGGTCGTCGGCCACGATCGCGACGAGCGGGGGCTCGTGGACCGTGATGCTGCGGAACAACTCCGGCCGGCGCGCCGCAAGCCCCAGTGCGATCGACCCGCCGAAGGAACTGCCCGCCACGTGCGCGGGCGCGGGGCCGAGCCGCTCGATCAGGGCCTCCAGGTCGTCCTCGTCCTGCCGGCGGGTGCCCTGTCCCGGCCCCGCTTCGCTCTTGCCGTGACCCCGGCGGTCGTAGGTGACCACCCGGAACGACGCCCGAAGATCGGCCTCGATCGCGGGCTGCCACGACATGTGGTCGCTCCACGAACCGTGGACGAGGACGAGCGGGTCGCCCTCCCCGACGACCTGGTGGTAGAGGTCCAGGTCGCCTGTACGCAGCAGGGGCATGCGTGACTCCTGTGGGTTCAGGGCGGATGGGAGCGGTCCGCCGTGAGCATGCCTTCAGTGTGCGCCGACAGCACCGGCCGGGACGTCAGGACACGGTGCGGTAGCGGTGTTCGGGGCGGCCGGTCGCGCCGTAACGGAGTTCCAGTCGGACCATGCCCTCCCGAACGAGATAGGACAGGTAGCGCTGGGCCGTGGCGCGGGAGACGCCGGTCAGTTCCGCCGCCTCGGCCGCCGACACGTCCCGGCGGGCGGTGCGGACCGTCTCGTGGAGCAGGGCGAGGGTCGGCGCGGAGTGGCCCTTGGCCGGGACGGTGGGCAGGGCGGTGGGGCGGACGACGCTGAACAGTGCGTCCACGTCGGCCTGGTCGGTCTCCGCCGCCGGGCCCAGGACGTTCACCCGGTGCTGGAGTGCGCGGTAGGCGGTGAGCCGCTCGGCCAGGGCCTCGGCGCCGAAGGGCTTGACGAGGTATCCGACGGCTCCGAGCTTCATCGCGGTCCGCACGGAGGTGATGTCCCGGTCGGCCGTGATCACGATGGCGTCGGGGCGGGCGCCACCCGCGTCGCCGGTCAGCTGTCGCAGCACGTCGAGGCCGCTGCCGTCGGGAAGGAAGATGTCGAGGAGCAGCAGTTCCGGGTGGAGCGTGTGGACGGCGTCCAGCGCCTCGGCCACGTTCGCCACCTGGCCGACGACCTCGAAGCCCTCGACGCGGGCCACATAGGTGCAGTGGAGTCCGTTCACGCGGAAGTCGTCGTCCACCACCAGGGTCCGTATCACCAGCGCTCCCCTCCATCGGCTGCGGCCAGGGCACCTGCCGGTACCGGCAGGGCCGTCGTGAACAGTGCGCCCTGCGGCGCGGGCGCGGCGTCCGGCAGGGGCAGTGTCACGGTGAAGACCGCGCCGGACCCCTCGCTGACCGTGATGGTGCCGCCGTGCCGCTGGACCAGCCGGTGGACCAGGGCGAGTCCGAGGCCGCGCCGGGCGGTCCCGCGGTCCGGCCGGGTCGACCAGCCGTCCTCGAAGATGGACTCGGCCGCGCCCGGCGGGATGCCAGGTCCGGTGTCGGCCACCCGCACCAGCACCTGCGTGGTGGCCTCGACGACCGTGAGCCGTACCTCCCGGCCGCCCGCCGGGGCCGGTCCGCCGACCGCGGCGTCGAGGGCGTTCTCCAGCAGGTTGCCGACGATGGTCAGCAGCCGGTGCAGATGTGGCGGCTGCTCGCCGAGCGCGGAGTCCTCACCCAGCACGATCCGTACGCCGCGCTCGGCGGCGACCGTCGTCTTGGCCACGATCAGACCGACCATCAGGGCGTTCCCGATGTGCTCGCGCACCGACTCGGTCAGCTCCTGGTCGGCTCCGGCCAGCTCGACGGCGTACTCGTACGCGGACTCGTACTCCCCCACGTCCAGCAGCCCGGCCAGGGTGTGCATCCGGTTGGTGAACTCGTGCTGCTGGGCCCGCAGCGCGTCCGTCAGCCCACGTACCGAGTCCAGCTCCCTGAGCAGTCCGACCAGTTCGGTGCGGTCGCGCACGGTGACCACCGCTCCCAGCGCCCGGCCGTGCAGCGTCACCGGCATCCGGTTGACGGCCAGGCAGTGGTCGTCGGTGAGGACCGTGATGTCCGTCCCGCTGAGGCTGCCGTCCAGTGCCCGGCGCAGCCGCCCCTCGGGCAGGAGTTCGTCCAGCCGGCTGCCCAGTGCCGTGCCCAGACCGAGCAGATGGCGGGCCTCGTCGTTGATGACGGTGACCCGGCCCTCGGGGTCGAAGGCGACCACGCCCTCCCGGATGCCGTGCAGCATCGCCTCCCGGTCCTGCAGCAGGCCGGCGATCTCCTCCAGCTCCAGCCCGAACGTCGTCCGCTTCAGGCGTCTGGCCAGCAGGAACGCGGCCACCGAGCCGAGCGCGGTGGCGATCGTGGCGTACAGGCCGAAGGTGGGCAGCTCCCGCCACAGCTCGCCGAGTACGTCGTGTTCCGGGATGCCGGCCGACACCTCGCCCACCAGCGTGCCCGTGGGCCCCTTCAGCGGAGCCTTGCCGTTGGCGGACCGCCCGGTCGCGCCCTGGTCGGAGCCGACGTGAGGGAGACCGTCGAGCACCGCGATCGGCTCACCCACCGGCTCGCCTATCAGTGCCGGGGTGGGGTGCGAGTGACGGATGCCGTGCAGGTCGATCACGACCACGTACGACGCCCCCGACGCCTTCCGGATCCGTTCGGCGACGGTCTGCACGATGTCGCCGCCACCGCCGTACTCCATGGCCTGCTGGATCTGCGGCTCGGCGGCCGTGGTCTCGGCGATGGCCAGCGCCCGCTGCTCATATGAGCGGTCGATCTCGGCCCGCTGAGCGAACGCGAACAGTACGAAACCGATGGCTCCGGAGAGGGCCAGGATGGCCAGCTGGTTGGCCAGAATCCGCGCGGAGAGCCTCCCCTTCCCGGCGCGGCCGATCCGGATTCGGATGGGCATCACAGGTGCCTTCGCCCTTGTCTTGCTGCCGGGCCCGGCCCCTTCGCCGTAACCCGTGGTGGCGTGATTGTGCCCCACCAGGGACAGCCTGCCCACCCCTGGCCCCCTGAGCAGAACGTGCAGAACCCCGGTTAACACAACTAACGCGAGATACGTCTGAAACAGCGACGTAATACGAGGCGGCCTCTAGCGTCTGCCTTCCTCGACCCCGAGGTTAGGGAAGGAGACGGCCTCAGATGGCTTCGCGAAACGATGCCGCGTTGAGCACGGTCGCCGACAAAAGCGGCCAGGACAGCGCGCGAGTCGAGATTTCAGGGCTCACCAAACGATTTCTGACTCCCGCGGGTGAGGTGTTCACGGCGCTGCAGGACGTTTCGTTCACCGTGGAGCCTGGCCAGTTCTGCGCGGTGGTGGGCCCGACGGGCTGCGGCAAGTCGACGACCCTGAGCATGGTCTCCGGGCTCGACCGGCCCAGCGAGGGCTCGGTCAAGGTCGGCGGCCGTGAGGTGGACGGTGTCACCGACGGCGTCAGCTTCATGTTCCAGACCGACGCGCTGCTGCCCTGGAAGACCGTCCTCGGCAATGTGCTGATGGGCCCGGTCTTCCGCGGTGTCCCCAAGCAGAAGGCCCAGGTCTCGGCGCGCGACTGGCTGCGGCGGGTGGGCCTGTCCGGTTTCGAGGACCGCTACCCGCACCAGCTCTCCGGCGGTATGCGCAAGCGCGTGGCGATGGCCGCGGCGCTGATCAACGAACCGAAGATCCTGATCATGGACGAGCCGTTCGGCGCCCTGGACGTGCAGACCAAGGCGATCATGTCGACCGAGCTGCTGGGCCTGTGGGAGCAGATCCGTCCGTCGGTCATCTTCATCACCCACGACCTCGACGAGGCCGTGGCACTCGCCGACCGGGTCGTCGTCATGACGTCCAGCCCCGGATCGGTCAAGGAGGTCTTCGACATCGACCTGCCCCGCCCGCGCGGCGCGGTCCAGGAGATCCGCTTCCAGCCCCGCTTCATCGAACTTCAGCACCAGATCTGGGAAACGCTGCGCGAGGAGGTGGAGCGCGCCTACGCACGCACCGCAGGAGGTACGGCATGAGCACGACGTCCGCAGTTTCCGCCGCGCTGGTCAAGGACGGCACACCGTCCTCGGCCGCGGCCGCCGCGAAGCGGGCCGCCCGGCGGCGCACCGCGCTGGTGTGGGCCGGCCGTATCGGCCTCGCGGCCTTCGTCATCGGCGGCTGGCAGGCGTTCACCACCTGGGGGATCGTCGACCCGTTCTTCTTCGGGCAGCCGTCGGGCATCGCCAAGCGGCTGGTCGACCTCTTCCAGCACGGCACCGAGTTCGGGTCCTTCTACTCGAACATCTGGACAACGATCCAGGAGGCGCTCGCCGGCTTCGCCCTCGGGGCCGTCGCCGGCGTGATCTTCGGCGTCGCACTGGGCCAGAGCCGGTTCCTCGCCGATGTGCTCGGCCCCTACATCAAGGTGGTCAACGCGATCCCGCGTATCGTCCTCGGCTCGATCTTCATCGTCGCGTTCGGCATCGGTGTGCTGCCGAAGATCCTGCTCGCCGCGGTACTGGTGTTCTTCATCGTCTTCTTCAACGCCTTCCAGGGCGTACGTGAGGTCGACCGCAACATCCTCGCCAACGCCAAGGTGCTCGGCGCCTCGCAGGCGCAGATCATCCGGCACGTCACCGTGCCCTCCGCGCTCACCTGGATCATCGCCAGCCTGCACAGCGCCTTCGGCTTCGCCATCGTCGGCGCGCTGGTCGGCGAGGTGCTCGGCGCGCAGAGCGGGCTCGGCCTGGTCATCAAGACCGCGCAGAACCAGTTCGACCCCAACGGCGTGTTCGCGACGATGCTCGTCATCTCGGTCATCGTGCTCGGCGCCGAGTGGCTGATCAGCAAGCTGGAGCACCGGCTGCTGTCGTGGCGCCCGCCGGCGCCGACCGAGGCGAACTCCCTCTGACGCCTCCGCACTTTTCCCTCCTTCATCTCAGAACCCTCAGCTAGATCCTCAGCAAAGGAATGTGGTCAGCCATGTCCAGACGACCCGTCGCCGTCGCCGCGTCTCTGCTCACCGTTCTCGCCCTCGGCACGGTCAGTGCCTGTTCCGGCAACTCGTCCGCCTCGAGCGGCGGTTCGGGCTCCACGCCGACCGTCAAGCTCATGGCCGGCGGCCTCGACAAGCAGATCTACCTGCCGTACCAACTCGCCCAGCAGCTCGGCTTCTACAAGAAGTACGGCGTCAACGTCGAGCTGAGCACGGAGCAGGACGGCGGAGTCGGCGCCGAGGAAGCCATGGCCTCGGGGCAGGTGGACATGGCGGGCGCCTGGTACAACCACACGATCGAGTTCCAGGCGAAGGGGAAGGCGGTCGAGGACGTCGTCCAGCTCTCCGGCGCCCCGGGCGAGCGAGAGATGTGCACCACGAAGTCGGGTGTCACCTCGGGCGCCGACCTGAAGGGCAAGACCCTCGGCGTCACCGACCTGGGTTCGGGCACCGACACCCTCACCCAGTTCCTGGCCGCCAAGAAGGGCGTCAAGAGCAGCCAGTACCACCGGATCGGGGTCGGCGCGGGATCCACGGCCATCGCCGCGCTGCAGAACGGCAAGGTCGACTGCGTCATGACGACGCAGCCGACGGTCGCCGCGATCCAGAAGAAGGGTGTCGGTGCCTCCGCGATCGACCTGGCCACCACGGCCGGCGCCACGCAGGCGATGGGCGGTGCCTATCCCGCGGCCAGTGTCATCGCCCGCACCGACTGGGTGAACTCGCACAAGGACGCGACGCAGAAGGTCGTCGACGCGCTCGTCGCCACCATGCACTGGATCAACACGCACAGCGCGGCCGACATCGCCAACAAGCTTCCGGCGTCGTTCGTGTCGAACCAGTTGGTGACCAAGGCCGACTACATCGCCGCCCTGACCCAGGACAAGGGTCAGTTCCTCCCGGACGGCATCATGCCGGCCGGCGGTCCGAAGACCTCTCTGGCGACAGAGCAGTTGGTCGGCAACGTGAAGGGATCGGTGGACCTCAGCAAGACGTTCACCAATGACTTCGCCATCCAGGCCAACAAGACCGAGGGCTTCAAGACCACCACGACCCCGGCAGGGCCGAACGGCTGAGCCTCGCCGATCACGGGGCCGCCCAGGTGCTTGCCACCTGGGCGGCCCCGGGCCGTGAGCACGAGCACTCGGGCGGGTACCTTCTGCGCCACGCCCGCATGTCCCCGCCCACCCGCTCGCAAAGGAGACCAGTGATGAAGCCGGTCACCACCTCCCTGCTCGCCAGGGCCGTCTGCGCCGCCCTCGCCCTGGCCGTGCCCGCCTGCAGCGGAGGAGGGGGCAGGTCCAGCGCCGCCGTCGCGTCCAGGAACGGCGACGGCACGCCCGCGGTGCGGATCATCGTCGGCGGCCTCGACAAGCAGATCTATCTGCCGGTGACGCTCGCCCGGGAGCTGGGCTACTACCAGGCGCAGGGTCTGGATGTGCGGTTCTACGACGAGCCGGACGGGGTCGAGGCCGAGACCGCCATGATCTCCGGCCAGGTGGACGCGGTGGTCGGGTTCTACGACCACACCGTCGACCTGCGGTCCAAGGGCAGGTCCACCGAGTCCGTCGTGCAACTGCTCCGCGCCCCCGGCGAGGTCGAGATGGTCCGCACCGACGAGGCGGGCAGCGTCAAGAGCCCGGCGGACTTCGGCGGCAAGCACCTGGGCGTGACCGGCCTCGGCTCCTCCACCAACTTCCTCACCCAGTACCTGGAGGCGAAGAACGGCGTCAAGGCGGCCAGCGCCACGTCGGTCGCCGTCGGCGCCGGCTCCACCTTCGTGGCGGCGATGCGGAACAAACAGATCGACGCCGGTATGACCACCGAGCCGACCGTCTCGCTGCTGGAGCGCAAGAAGCTGGCCCAGCCGCTGATCGACCTGCGCACGCCCGCGGGCGCGAAGGCCACGCTCGGCGGCACCTACCCGGCCTCCTGTCTCTACCTCACCACCAAGTACGTCCGGAAGAACCCGGAGGTGGTGCAGAAGCTGGTCAACGTCTACGTCGAGACGCTCAAGTGGATCCAGGCCCACTCCGCCGCCGAGATCGCCGACAAGATGCCGGCCGCCTACTACGCGGGCGTCGGCAAGGCCGTCTACACCAAGGCGCTCCAGAACGAGAAGGGCATGTACTCCCCCGACGGTCTGATGCCCGCCGACGGTCCCAGGACCGTCTACAAGGTCCTCGCCACCTTCGACCCGACGGTCAAGGGTCACAGCGTCGATCTGTCCAAGACGTACACCAACGACTTCGTCAACAAGGCCAGGTGACAGCCCGCGCCGCCGTCACGTCGCAGG
Source organism: Streptomyces diastatochromogenes (assembly GCA_001550305.1). GTDB lineage: Bacteria > Actinomycetota > Actinomycetes > Streptomycetales > Streptomycetaceae > Streptomyces > Streptomyces mirabilis_D. The sequence continues at coordinate 928 of LRTP01000423.1, read as the reverse complement.
TCGCGCCGAGAGTGTCGTGGTGAACGGGGTGACGGGCCGCTCCAGGCGTTCCCCGTCGACGGTGATGTCGACCGCCTCGTTGTAGAAGGCGAGGAGGTCTTTGACGGCGCCCACCGCGGGCAGTGGCTCCGGGTAGCTCCAGACGAGGTTCGCCGGGGCGTCGCCGCCACCGCGCCACGACCAGTACGCGGCGGGGCCCTTGTAAGGGCACCCCGTGCTGAGGTCGCTGGGGACGAGCAGGTCGAGGCGGACGTCCTCGCGCGGGATGTAGTACCGCGTCGGCAGGCCGGTCTCGAAGAGCAGCACCGGACGGCGGGTGTCCGCGACGACCGTGCCGTCGATCTCGACCCGGACGTGACGGCTGCTCGGGAGGGCGTCCACCCGCTTGTGCGGATCGCGGGGGTGGATGAAGATCTCCTCGTCCTCCTCGTACCAGTGGTCGAGCCCCCGGCCGCTGCGGCTGAACCACTCGAAGGCGATGTGACCGGCCAGGTCGTCGGCGGGGAACGTCCAGGCCGCGTTCTCCAGCAGCTCGCCGTCGACTTCGAGGTCGTAGAAGACCCGCGATCCGCTGTGCGTGCCGGTCGGCGGGTTCCGCGCCGGGCGGAGCAGATCCACGCGGACCTCCGCGCGTGGGAAGGCGTACAGCGGAACGGGCACGTCGGGCTCCCAGACGAGGACCGGGTGCCGGCTGTCGACGACCCTGACCTCGCCCTTGCACCCGCGCACCCAGCGCCCGCTGGGCTCCCATCGCAGGCCTTCCGCAGTCGTGAGGTTCATGGAACGTCACTACCCAAGGATCCGGCGCTTCTGCTCCTCGAACTCGGCCTCGGTCAGGACGCCCTGGGCCTTGAGTTCCCCGAGCTGCTTCAGCTGATCGATCCTGCCGCTCATGTCGTCGGCCGGCGCGGGCGGCGGGGTCGGCGCG
>LRTP01000422.1 GCA_001550305.1 Streptomyces diastatochromogenes | reverse complement strand
CGGCATCGTTCCTGAACTCCGCCGGATACGGAGACTTCCGTCCCACCAGGACACCCTTCCTCGGATCTGCAAGATCCATTGTCAGAGTGTCCACACCACCGGGGTCGCCTCAGGCGGGCGTTTCCCCTTGAGCGTGGACACCCTGATCATTGGATCGTGATGATCCATAGGACAGGAGTTCCCGTTGGGGACGTCGACGTACTCGTCTGAGTTCCGGGCCGATGCCGTCGCGCTGTATCACTCGAGCTCGGGTGGGACGTACGCGTCGGTGGCCAAGGACCTGGGCGTCAACCACGAGACGCTCCGTACGTGGGTGCGGGGGCCGGGTGGTGGGCAAACGCCAGGTGGAGGATCTGGTGCGGGCCGCGGCCGTGGACGTCGCCGTTGTAGTTTGTAGGCCGTCCGGCCAGCGATAACCAAGCTGGCCGGGCCTACCGCCGGGCTGGCGGGGTGTCAGGTCTGTGGAGCTGGCGTAAGACTGCTGGGCGTACCAACGTCCCTTGCTGTTGATTCGGGGCAGCTGCTGTCTGAGAAGCAGAAAGCTCAGCCCGCGAGGGGAGAATCCTCCTGCTTCAGCTGGGGGAGAAGTCAAGTCTTGTGTCGGCCGCGGGATCTGTCCGGGGCGCGGCCTCGTATGCGGCGGCCGTCGCCCTTGGAGGGGATCACCTCGGAGTGCCGGACGGGGCGGTCGATCGCCGTGGCGGCGAGGCGATTGCCGATGCCTACGACGAGCACGGACAGCTCGCCGCCTTTCCGTGGCGACTGGGTATCGCCCTCAGCGGAGCCTGTCGGGACGAGCGCCCACGGACCGTCAGTTGGTCTGGCGGATCGAGGCGCCGGCGAGGATGCCATTGGCCACGGTGTAGTCGCCGGCATACGTCTTGAGCGTGCCGTCGGTTTGGGTGGCATACAGGATGGCGTGGACGCGGGAGGCTCCGAATTCGCTGATGGTGCCCAGGGTGATGTTCTGGGTGGTGCCGAACCCGGCCACCCACCGGTCGTAGGTCGTCCCGGCGATGTTTGAGCCGCCGAGTGCCCAAGCGGCCGCATAGTTGTGGTCGGTGATGTCCTGGTAGTACTGCGAGACCACCGCGGAGGCGTTGGTCAGATGCGGTCGCGGGGCCGCCGGGGGCGCCGTCTTGGGCACGACGGCCGTCGTGGCCGGCGCAGCGGTTGTCGGCGTAGGGCTGGCGGTTGGGGTCGTTGAGGTGGGCGACACCGAGGCCGGCACGGTGCGCGTCACGGTAACGGCCGGTGCTGCCCGGGAAGGCGTTCTTGCGGAGCAGGCGGCGAGAGGCAGGATAGCGAGCAGAACGACAGCCGAGACGATACGGCGCACGGGCCCCCCTTTGGCGGTGCGGAAGTTGCTGCGGACACCGTGGCGTGTGCGCATGGAGCGGTTGGCGGTGTTGGGCGGAACGGGCGCAGGCCGGGGATCATGCCGGTTCGGTGCCCAGGGCGGTTTCCGTGTCCTTTCCGCTCCAGCCTTCCTTGGTACGCCACAGGACGTGGACTTTGAAGATGCCGTGGAGGGTATCGGCTGCCCAGTCTTCGGCGGGGGGTTGGCACAGGATCAGGTGGAGGCGGTCGGCGGGGGTGGGGAGGGTGTGGTTGATCTCCAGGAGGCGGACGGCTCCCGAGCGCAGGTCGGCGTGGGTGCAGCGATTGGCGCCGAGGACCTCGTAGAGGAAGTGGCCGTCCTTGGTGGTGCAACTGACGTCGATGACCGGGGTGTTGGTGGGCTGCAGGTCCGCTCGCAGGAGCGCGGCCATCAGTTCCAGGCGCACGGCTTCGTGGGTCTTGCAGGTACGGTCGGTCGTCGCCGCCGTCTGAAGGGCCTGCAGGAGGCTGGGGCTTGCGTCTGCTGTCGGCACGGTGGTGTCGGTTGCGATGGCGGGCATGGCGTCGGGATCCTTCGGCTCGCTCGTGTGCGGGGCGGCGGCGGGGGTGGTGCCGCTTGCCGCCTGCGGGTCGGCTGCGGCCAGGCGCTGCTGGAGCGTGTGGCGCGCGGTGAGCAGGGCGTCGGCCCAGCCGGCACGTTCCAGGTCGTCCTTGAGTCGATCCGCATCCAGGTGACCGTCCTTGAGTGCGCGGTGGGTGTGTGCCGCAAGGTCGCGCAGGAGGGGCAGACGGTGCCTGTCCGGGGATCCGAGCACACGCCGCACGTCGACCCAGTCCGCCTGGTCCCGGCGCAGGACGCGGTTGGCCATGCCCTTGAGCTCGGACAGACGATCGCGGGCGTCCTGCGCAACGATGTTCTCACCCTTGATCAGCTCGTCCAGAACGCCGAGCGCGGCCGTGTAGCGCGGCGCCATCCTGGGCGAGATCGGCTGTCTTCCACGCTGATCGGCGGTGAGCAGACAGTGGGTTGATTCGTGGGCGAACACCCAGCAGTCCAGCTCGTCGCCGGGACGCGGGGAGACCGCGCCGTGGCGAACCGCCAGGACCAGGGGGTGCCTGACGGCGGGGGAGAGGGCCGTGACCTTGTATCGGCCGCCGGGGCCCGGGCCGATGACCCGGATGCGGAGGTCGGTGCCTATGTCGGGCAGGTCACCAGCTGCCGTGCTCGGTTCGGTGCTGGCGGGTGCCGGTTCGACGGTGTCGTTGCTGGGCGTGAGGGCCTTGGGGAGTGGTGAGGTGTGCAGGACGGTCAGGCTCTGGGTGCTGCGGGTCAGGGCGACATAGAGCTGGCGCAGGCCGGCCGGGCCGCGGTCGGCGATGGTGGCCGGTTCGACGACGAGGACGTGGTCGTACTCCATGCCCTTGGCCTGGGCGGCGGCCAGGATCGACACCGCCTCACGCCCCTGGGCCGTGATCTGATCGGCGCGGTCCAGGTGGCCGCTGATCTCCTCCAGCCAGCCGGAGTCGTCGGGGACGATGACCGCGACGGAGCGCAAGGTGCTCCCATCGCTGGTGCCGATGAGACGGATTGCCTGGGCGACGGTGTCGTCGAGGAGCTTCCACGGCTCGGTCGCCACGGTCCGCACGGCCTGGTCGCCCACCGCGCGCACGGCCTGCGGATAGGGCAGCGTGGGAGCGATCCTGCGGGCCAGGGGGGCCACGAACTCCATGATCTCGGCGGGCACGCGGTAACTCGTGTTCAGCTCGGCGACCCGCCAGTCGCCGTGGTCGGACAAGACGGTGCCCAAACGCTCCCAGTCGGTGTAGGGGTAGGGGCCGGTGGCCTGGGCCAGGTCACCCAGGACCGTCATCGAGCCGTTGACCGCGCAGCGGCGGCGCAGTGAACGGGCCTGCATGGGAGTCAAATCCTGGGCCTCGTCGACGACGATGTGCCCGTAGCGCCGCGGCGTCTCGCCCGTGATGAGGTACTGGAGTTCTTCGAGACAGACCCGGTCGTCCAGGGTCCAGGGCTCGGCGTCGGCCTTGTCGGCGCGGTCACGGCGAAGGGCGGCCTGTTCGGCGTCGTCGAGGATGCCGTCGGCGCACACCCGCAGCAGGTCGGCCGAGTCATACAGGCTCCGCAAAGCCTCCCGGGCGCCCGGGGAGGGCCAGACGCGGTCGATGAGGCGCTCCAGGCGCCGGTTGCGTTCCAGATCGCGGCGGATCGTGCCGTCCCGGCCGCGACGCGGGGCGATGGCGGCGAGCTCGCCCAGCAGGCGGTCGACGAGCAGACTGCGGAAGCGGTCGCGGCGCTGGCGGTAGGCGCCGTCACCGGCGCGCGCCTTCTCCAGGAGGGCGAGGACCTCGGATCGCGGTATGCGCAGGGTCGTACTGCCGGCGGTCACGACGATCGCGGGCTCATCGCCCTCGAAGGAGGCAGCAGTGGTGAGTTCGTCGAGCGCTTCGGGCCGACAATCGTGCTCGACGCGCCGCCGAAGGACATCGGCCATGCGCTCGTCGGATTTCACCAGCCGCGCCGCCGGTGTGTCGGTGCCCAAGACGTCGTCGTCCCACAGGCGGGTGAGCTGGATGGCGTTGACGTTGCGGGTGCCCAACGTGGGCAAGACCTGGCCGACGTAGTCGAGGAACCGCTGGTGGGGGCCGACCACGAGGATGTCCTGGGCCAGGAAGTGCTTGTTGTTCACGAGCCAGGTGACGCGGTGCAGGCCGACCGCGGACTTGCCGGTGCCCGGGCCGCCCTGCACGACGAGGATGTCGGAGGGGGAACCGGTAACCAGGTCCATCTGGTCGCGGCGGATGGTCTCGACGATGTCGCGCATGCGACCAGTGCGTGAGCGCTGGAGTTCGCGCAGGAGGAATTCGTCCGGCTGCAGAGGCTTGCGACGCTGGATGCGCGCGATGTCGAAAGGCGTGAGGGAGGGCGTGTGCTCCGGCCTCTCCCGGTCGTCAGCCTCCGGCCGGGCGGGGGCCTGGTCGGGCGCGGCGTCCTCGGCAGGAGCCTTGTCGGTGGTGATGTCGTCCGGGGCCGACCGCGGCTTCGGAACCGCCGTGGACACCGGAAGGAGGCCGGCAGGAGCACGAAGGGGGGCCGCCGAGGTGATCTCGTCGACGTAGCCCTCCACGATGCGCTGCACGCACCGCAGTTGCCGGCGCAGGAGCACCTCGCCCGGCGCGTCGAGCCGCGCCTGGAACCACTTCTTCGCGAGCGGGCTGGTCCACAGAACGACCACCGTGTCACGGGTGTGGACATCGGAGACAGCGCGCCGGCCGACGTACCACTTCCTGACGTCGCCGCCGGGCTCTTCCGGCGCGTCGATGCGGGCGAAGACGAGAGACTCGTTGCCGAGGCCGCCGTACGCCGCTGCCCGCTCCTGCGCGTCCTTGCGGTTGGCGATGCCGTCCTTGCCGCTGGCCGACGCCGTAGCCGCCGACGTCCCGCTCATCTCGGCCAGCCGCGCGGTGTAGCAGTCGTAGGCGTGATCCACTGCCTTCTGCTCGTCGGCGATGACCTGCTCGCGTGTCGTGGTGATGGCCATGTGCTTTCCCTCCCTTGCGGCGCCCTGCAGCGGCGCCGCGACGGGCATACGCCCGCCCCCCAGCGAAACAACTATCAGAAACGTGTCGGTTACAAGTAGTCAGGGGACGTCCAGACCGGTGATCTCCTGCACGGCCGTGCACCCCTCGGCCTTTCGCGAGGGATGCCTCCGGTGATCAGTAGCCCTTCGATCCCTTCTCGGGAGAAGGGACGAGCCTGATAGGTAGTGCCGGTCGACGAGTTCGCCCTGGCGCCCGGCAGGGACCTGAGCCGGTGGAGTGTCGACATACGGGTGGTGGGCTTGCGCTGATCCTGGACGGGCATCAAGCGGTCCCTTCGGGCGGCGGATGGCTTCGGCTGGCGGTTGATGACCGGGTGGCAGGGTGAGACGGCTTTGGACCCGTCAGGGATTAGGGATCACGCGGCCGTGGGCGACTCACCCTGGGCGAATCGAAGAGTGCGCAGGATGTGCACCTGTTCCCTGCGGGCGACAGCAGCGGGGATGCGGCCGGTGGCGTGGCGCAGGGCCACTGCCGCAAGAGCGTCGGCGGTCTCGTTGAGGTCGTGGCCGATGTGACCTTTGAGCCAGCGCACCTCTACTCGGTCGCGGTACGGCATCAGGTTGGCCAGGAGCTGCCTGCCTTCGGGGAACACAACGGTGCGGTGGGCCACTGCCGGGTCGCACATTTCCAGGGCCCGGTTGACGGTGGTGACGGCTTCCAAGCTGTCGCACAGGATGACGATGGGGGAGTGCGGGCTGTGGTCGAGAAGGTCGAGGGCGGCGTTGCAGATGCCGATGACCTCCGCCTCACCGCTACTGTGGGCCATGGAGACGCCGTGTCCCGTGGTGCCGTTCTCGCAGACCCAGCCATAGCCACACTGGGCAGACTCGTCGCCGACCGCGGCGTCGGCAACGGCCACGACCGCATGGGGGAGGAGGTCGTTGAGGATCGCGTATCGGTCTGAGGCAGCGTCCGGTTCGACGATCTCCCCTGGGGCGTCACCCTCGTCCAAGACAGCGGTGCCAGGGACTTCCATCGCGAGGGCCGCGGCAAGAGCGAGGTGGCATCGCGGGCAGCCTTCGGCCCGTTCCTGGCAGCTGGCCTGGTGCTCGGCGGCCAGCAGCCGAGTGCGGTCCCACAGGCCCGGGTGCACGGCGGCGAAGCGCGCGATGGCCCCTGCGTGGCACTGGGCAATCAGGTCGGCGAAAGACCCAGTGGAGGTGAGCTCTCGGATACGGTCGTGGAGATCGGCGGCTTTGTGTCTGGCTTCGAGGGCACGGGCGGCGAGGATCGCGGTGTCGTGGTAGGCATCCTCAAGCGCGTCGAGCTGGACGCTGCGGGCGGTGAGAGGGCGGGCGAGCGCGGCCCGCTCGGCCTGGGCGATCGCATAACGGCCCCAGGCCAGCGCGGTGGGGGCTTGCCGGTTCCACCGTTCGACGATCGCGTCATGTTCAAGGTGGCAGTTCTCCGCGTCCCGGGCGTCGTGCAACAGGGCCTGGACGAAGGAGTCGTCGCCGCAGTCCAGCAGTTCGCGGACCCCAGACGGGATTACGGTGCGGAGCAGCTGGCGCTCTCGCGCCCACCGGGCCCGGTCGTAGTTCGGCACACTCAGAGCGTCAGCAGGCAGCCCCCGGTGGGTGAGCTCCTCTTCCATGGCACGCAGGTACGCCTGCGGGTGTGCGGCCCGCGCAACCCGCAGGTCCAGCGGACCGGTCACCGGCATGCGCCCCCACGAGATCCGACGAGCACGCTGCTCCTTGCACACGACTTCAGCCTGCAACCGGGAGCGCCGAACCCGGCGGGCGTGCTCGCGCAGCGGTCGCACTCGCTGCGCCGCCATGACGGAAAGCTCAGCGCGCCGGACAGCTCCCCGGGCAAGAACCTCCGCGTGGGCGAGCGCGATGGCGACGGGTCCGACGAGCGCCCGGTGGTCCATCGCGGCTTCGATCTCCGGAGACGCGGTGCCGTTCATCCGGGCCAGGGCAGCGTCCTGCAGCGCGGTGAAGTCCTCGGCGAGGCGGCTGACCAGTTCGGGGCGCGCAGGGAACGTCAAGGAGAACTCCCAGGTCGAGAGCGGATGGTCGGTGCATTGCGCTGGTTCAGGTGGTGCGGGCGGCGATGGCGCGGACTTGCGCATGGACGGTGAGGAAGAGCTCGAGGTCGGCGGCCTCGCCCGGAGCGGCGCGTCCGCAGGCGAGCCTGGTGCGGGCGTCGTAGTGGGCCTGGCGCAGGTAGTTGCTGCGGTCCAGGTGGCGCCACAGGAGCCGGAAGGCCTGCTGATGGTCGTACAGGCCGGTTTCGTACTCGCCCCGTGAGACGCGGCGCGCCTGTTCCAGCAGGGCGCGGAAGTTCTCGTCGTCGCTGCGCTTGAGCAGTGCGGCCAGGTGACGGTAGTAGACGGTGAGCTCGGGCTCGCCGGACTCGGTCAAGCTGTGCTTCTTTCTGTCACTGAGTGATGGTCGTGGATTGTCGGGTCAGGGTGCTGTGCGGTCAGCCGACCTTGGACCGCTTCTGGCAGCCGGTCGTCTTGAAGACCTCGCCCTTGTCAACCGTCTTCGCGGCGGAGCAGCGGGAGGTGACGGTCGGCACCCGCCGTCCGCTGCGCTGGGGGGCAAAGCGGGGCGGACCTGGGCGCAGACGCTGAGGAACGGCTGCGCTCTTCGCCCGCGGCCGGTCAGGGCGCGGGGTCGGTCTTGGCGGTGTCGTCGACGTTGTCGAGGCAGGCCTTCATGAAGGCGTCGCGATGGATGGTGCCGCCGTTGGGCTGCTGCGAGATCGTGGCGTACTGCTGGGAGCAGGTTGCCTCGCTGGCGGTGTAGGTGAGGTTGCCGTCGTCCGTGTAGACACCTCCGGAGATGGTGCCGGCCGCGTAGGCGCCGAGGAGCGTTGAGCGGCCGAAGACAGGCTTGGCCACCGTCTTGGTGACCGTATGGGTGACGACTTTGGGCGGGCGGGATTCGGCCTGATGGGCGCGGTGGTCGGCCGCAGCCGCCTTGCGACGGGCGGCGGTCAGCGCGGAGTGGGTGCTGACGTGGTCAACCGTGGCCACAGTGACGGACAGGACCGTCAACCCGCAGGCGGCAATGGCGATGACGTTGGCTCGGTTCACTGTTGTCCTCGGGTAAGGGATCGCGGGGTGAAAGCCACTTAGCAGTTCGTGGCCGTTGGGTGTCTGATCTGCGTCAGGCGGCCCGGGAGCGCCGGTAGTCGGCAAGGGCGCCGGCGGCCCCCAGCGGGACCAGCCGCGGGAGTTCGGTGCGCGGGACCGCCCCGCGCACGCAGCGCAGGCCGAGCTTGGCGAGGGAGTCGGCGGCCTCGTTGAGGGGGTGACCGGCGTGGGCCTTCTCGTGGACGAAGGTCAGGTGCGGGGTGTACTCGGCGAGCAACTGCAGCTTGACCAGGCTGGGCCGGCGGCCCTGGGAGCCCAGCCGGAACGACCCTCCGTATGCCCCTCTGTCGTCATTGCCGCCTTCGGCGGGCCGCAGGCTGTGCTCGGAACTCCACGGCAGAGGTTGGTCGGCGGCGGTGCCGGGACAGGGGGGAACTGCCGGGTTCGACAGGCAGGTTCGGACGGCGCGGGCTGCGGCTACGACATCAGTACTTGCCGTTGCTCAGGATGTCGCCGTCAGCGTTGTAGACGGTGACAAGGCCGTTCTTGCTGGCCTTCCCCCGGCTGGACTGGAAGTCGGCGAAGGCCGAGGCGAGCAGCTTGGCGCTGCCGGTATCCGCGCTGAGCAGGTCCCCGGTGTAGTCCGTGTAGATGTCAGCCGCGTCCAAGATGTCGTTGTTCTTGTCGGCGCCCTGGACCTTGGTGACGTGGGCCACGGCCTCCCGCGTTTTCGCGGACTCGTGCTCCTTCACGTACGCCTTGAACGCGTCGGCGGTGGACTGCCGGGGCGCGGCGGTCTTGGAGGAGCCGGTGGTCTTGGCGGCGCCGCTGGCCTTGGAGGAGGCGGTGGCCTTGGGGGAGTCGGCAGAGGCGGCGGAGTTCGCGGCGCTGGGCGAGGAGTCGCCCGAGCCGGAGCCCACTGCGGCCGCGATACCACCGATGACGATCGCGGCGGCCAGGATGCCACCGCAACCGAGACAGCCCATCTTGGCCTTGGACCGCTTCTTCTGCGGCAAGGGAGGCGGCGGATAGCCCGGTTGCTGCGGGAAGCCGGGCTGCTGCGGGGGCTGGGTGGTCATCTGGGTTCCTCCCTGTTGCGAGTGCGATGTGCGGTTGGTGCGGTGAGTGGTGTCGGCGACGCGAGGGCGGGTGCGGCCCTGACCTGTGGCGTTGCGATGGACGGGATCGGCAGGGATCTGGAGAGTCGGATGCCCGGCGAGGACTCAGCAGAGCGCCCTGGGCGCCGCTTCCAATCGGAAGCAGGACTAGATAAGCACGACACTGAAAGCATCGTCAAACAGATTGATGGACTTGACGACCGCTGTAATGTGTTAACCGTCCACTATCCGACTGGCCCGAGAGGTGCGGAACCCCACGCCATGCCCCAGCAGCCACCAGCCCAACTTGCGCCCTCCGCGCACGTGACAGCCGCCGAGATCTCCCGCATCGCAGGGGTCACGCGCGCCACCGTCAGCAACTGGCGCCGCCGTCACGACGACTTCCCGGCCCCCAGCGCCGGCACGGAAACCAGCCCGCTCTACGACCTGCCGGCCGTCCAGGCATGGCTGCGGGGACGCGGGCACACCTCCACCGCCTCGCCGACCGAGGAACTGCGTACGGCGCTACGGCTGCTGGGACCCGGCTCGGGTGTGACCGCGCGACTGTTCCCGCTGGTGGCCGCCGCGTCCCGCCGCACGCCGGAGGAGTTGGCCGAACTCGCCGCCCTGCGCGACGACCAGTTGACCGCCCGAGTGGAGAAGACCGCGGGCGAGCTCCCGGTTGCCGTGCCGGAGGCCGAGCCGTTCCGCTACGGTCCGGACGACGTGGGCGTGCTCCGCGCGCTGCTGGGTTGCGTCCGTGAGGCGGGGGCACAGGCCGCCGTCGACGTCCTCGCCGAACGCGAACTGGACGAGGGCGCCGCCAGCGGCGTCTACCAGACCCCGGAGGGCCTGGCCCTGCTCATGGCACGGCTCCTGCCCGCCGGCACGTCCCGCGTCCTCGACCCTGCCTGCGGCAGCGGCACGCTCCTCGCCGCCGCCGCCCGGCAGGGCGCGCGGGAGCTGTTCGGGCAGGATTCGCTCCCTGTCCAGGGCCGGCGCACCGCGGTCCGGCTGCTGCTCGCCGCACCCGAGGCCGAGACGGCGATCCGCGTCGGCGACAGCCTGCGCGCCGACGCCTTCCCCGACGTCACCGTGGACGCCGTCCTGTGCAACCCGCCGTTCGCCGACCGCGACTGGGGTCACGACGAGCTGGCCTACGACCCGAGGTGGGCGTACGGACTCCCACCGCGCTTCGAATCCGAACTGGCCTGGGTGCAGCACGCCCTCGCGCACCTGGAGCCCGGCGGCCACGCAGTCATGCTGCTGCCGCCCGCGCTCGCCTTCCGCTCCTCCGGCCGCCGCGTCCGCGCGGAACTCATCCGCAGCGGGGCCCTGCGCGCCGTCGTCTCACTTCCCGCGCGTGCCGCGTATCCGCTCCACATCGGCCTGCAGATCTGGGTGTTCCAACGCCCCGAGCCGGGCGGCACGGACCGTACGACGGTGCTGTTCGTCGACGGGGAGGGCGAGCAGCGGGACGGTGCCGCGGGCACGCCGTCCGCCACCGACACGGCCACGGCCGGCGCCGGCACCCGCGGCGGCTCACGCCCCCGCCGATCCGGCTCCTCCTCTTCCGCCGCCTCCTCCGCCTCTGCCTCTTCCGCCTCTGCCTCCTCCTTCGACTGGGCGGGGCTGACCGACCGGGTTCTCGGCCAGTGGGCCGCGTTCACCACCGCCCCCGACACCTACGCCGACGAGCCCGGCGTCGCCCGCGCGGTGCCGCTCGTCGACCTCCTCGACGACGTCGTCGACGTCACCCCGGCCCGCCATGTCCGGGCGACCGCGGCCGACATCGACCCGGACGCCCTGGCCCGGCGCGTCCACGACCTGCACGAGCAACTGGCCGAGCAG
>LRTP01000421.1 GCA_001550305.1 Streptomyces diastatochromogenes | reverse complement strand
GTCGAGGACCGCCCGCACCTCGCCGGCCACCGCGGCCGGGCCCTCGCGCCGGGCCCGGGCCAACAGTTCCTCGTCCACCATGTGCCGCAGTTCCAGCCCCTGGTGGTCCTCGTCGCGCAGCGCGTCGAAGACGGGGATGTGCAGGGGTGAGGTGTGCAGCAGGGCGAGCGGACCCGATCGATTCATCAGAAGCGCCCGGGGTGATTCTCGAGCCACTCCATAGCCGCGCCGAGCAGCTCCGGGTCGGCCGCCGGAGCCTCCTCGGGGTGGCGCGCCGCCCACTTCACGACGTACGGGCACAGGGGCGCGACCACGATGCCCTCGCGCGCGGCGATGCCGTACAGCTCACGGGCGAGGGACCCCGCGATGCCCTTCCCCTCGTGCTCGGGTTCCACGATGGTGTGCACGGGGACGAGGGCGCGCGCGGGGGCCTCGAGGACGAAGTACTCGATGTGGCCGACCACTTCGCCCCCGGCGATCGCCTCGAGGCGGCCACCCGCACGGTCGTCGCGGATCTCTATGTCGCTCATGGGCAACTCCTCGCGTCCTGAGGTCGTCTGCTTGCTCAGCCGCTGCCCCGGGCCCGGGGTTCAGACGGTGACCGCCTGCGGGCTGCGCTCCTGGTCCGAGCCCGGCACCGGTTCGGACGGATCGGCACCGAGGGCCACGATCCGGTTGTCGTGATCCACGTGCACGACCCTCGGCCGCAATGCCCGCGCCTCGGCGTCGGAGACCTGAGCGTAACTGATGATGATCACCAGATCTCCGGGATGCACGAGATGGGCCGCCGCTCCGTTGATCCCGACGACCCCGGAACCGCGCTCGCCCTCGATGACGTACGTCTCCAGGCGGGCGCCGTTGGTGATGTCGACGATGTGCACGAGCTCACCCGGCAGCAGATCCGCGTCGTCGAGCAGGTCGGCGTCGATCGTGACGGATCCGACGTAGTGCAGGTCGGCCTGGGTGACGGTGGCACGGTGGATCTTGGACTTGAACATGGTGCGCAGCAATTTGGGTGCTCCTGCTGTTCGGCTCCCTGCCTGCTTGTGCAGGTCAAGGGCGTTTTTCACTCTACAACGGCCGGCTTCCCACTGATTTCCCGCCCGCTGTTCAGGTATCGACACCGACCGATTACTGTTCCGCTCCGCCCTCGGGGTCGACAGGCGGAACCAGGGTACGGAACCGCACTCCGGAGCGCACTGAGAGCCCCGTCACTGAGCATGAACTGACGAAGGTTCAGAGGGCGGCGCCTTCGAGGGCCCGGTACGGGACGGGCAGGGTCATCGGCGGCGGCGCGGGGCGGACAGCACAGCGGTGAAGTCGCCCAGGGCCGCGAGGTTGTGGGCGCTGACGACGGCATCGCAGTAGGGCAGTGCCGCGGCCATGCCGGCCACGAGCGGACGGTAGCGCGGGCTCGCCGTGCGCGGGTTGACCCATACGACGCGGTGGGCGACCCGGGACAGCCGTGCCATCTGGGTGGCGAGCTCGGCGGCCGTTCCGGTGTCCCAGCCGTCGGAGATGATGGCGACCACGGCGCCGTGCGCCATGCCGCGCCGGCCGAACCGCTCGTTGAACTCCGCCAGGCACTCCGCGATCCGGGTGCCCCCGGACCAGTCCGGGGCCGCCCGGCCCGCCCGTGCCAGGGCGTCGTCCGGCCCGGTCCGCCGGAGGACGGGCGTGAGGCGTGTGAGGCGGGTGGCGAAGGTGAAGACCTCGGCGTGAGTGGCGCGGGCGGCACAGTAGAGCAGTTGGAGCATCGCTCGGGCATAGGGCTCCATCGATCCGGAGATGTCGCAGAGCACGATGAGGTCGCGGGGGCGGGCGCGAGGCACGAAGCGGCGTAGCCGCAGCGGGTATCCGCCGGTGCGCCGGCTGACGGAGAGGGTGCGGCGCACGTCGATGCGCGCACCGTGGTGCGCGGTGCGGCGCCGGCGGGACGGCCGGGTCGGGGTGCGAAGCACCATGGTGCGCGTCACTTCGGAGAGCCGCGCCAGTTCCTCGGCGGACAACTCCGCGAAGTCGCGGCCGGCGAGACGGTCGAGCGGACTGGCCGCGAGGGGTACGGGAGCCTCCCGCAGCTGTGCGTCGGCCTCCCGGCCGCGTCCGTCCCCGGTGGCCTTCCGAGTGCCGGGGACGCGGCCGGGAACGGTGTCCCTGAACGATCGGGCCGGGTCGCCGGGTTGCCCGCGTTGTGTTTCGCGGTCGACCGGGCCGCCGAAGACCTCGCGGAAGACCGCGTCGAACGGTTCGATCTGCTCGGGGTCGGACACCAGGGTGGCGAGCGCGCAGTGCCGCAGCTCGCGCGTCGTCGACGGTGCCAGCAGGGTGAGCGCCCGAGCGAAGCTCCGGGTACGGTCGGGGCCCACCGCGATCCCCGCGCCGTGCAGGGCGGCGGTGAACGAGGCGGCCAGTTCCGGCAGGTCAGGCATCGGACCCGGCCTCGGCGTCGACCAGCTCCGCCAATCCGGCCCGGCGCACGGCCTCCAGGTCCTCGGCGTACTTGAGGACCGCCCCGAGGGTGCGGTCGGCGGCGTCGGCGTCGAGAACGGGGAGCCCCAGCGCGTGCAGCGCGCCGGCCCAGTCGATCGCCTCGGCGATGCCGGGCGGCTTGGTGAGCTCATGCCGGGCACGCAGGCGCGCCACCCCGCGCGCCACCTGCGTGGCCAGCCACTGGGCCGACTCCGGTAGCCGTCTGCGGATGATCGCGGCGACTCGTGCGGTGTCCGGGTAGTCGATCCAGTGGTAGAGGCAGCGGCGTTTGAGGGCGTCGTGCAGGTCCCGGGTGCGGTTGGAGGTCAGTACGGCCACCGGCGGCACCACGGCCGTCCGGGTGCCGAGCTCGGGGATGGTGACCGCGGCATCGGCGAGCAGTTCCAGCAGGAACGCCTCGAACTCGTCGTCGGCGCGATCCACCTCGTCGATGAGCAACACCGCCGGGCGCGGCCCCGGATGGCATATCGCGGCGAGCAGCGGCCGTGGCAGCAGATAGTCCTCGGTGAACAGGTCGGCGTCGCGCAGGGGCTCCCCGCGGGACTCGGCCAGCCGGATGGCCAGTAGTTGCCGTGGATAGTTCCACTCGTAGAGGGCCTCGGCCGAGGACAGTCCCTCATAGCACTGCAGCCGGATCAGCGGGGTGTCGAGCACGGCGGCGAGCGCGCGGGCCGCCTCGGTCTTGCCGACGCCGGGCTCGCCCTCCAGCAGGATCGGCTGCCGCATGCGCACGGCCAGCAGCAGCGCCGTGGCCAGGGCGTCGTCGGCCAGGTAGCCGACGGCGTCCAGACGCGAGCGCAGGGCGGCGACATCGGGTACGAGGGCGTCGAGGTCAGGCATGCGCGTACCGGGAGGGGTCGTCGGCGAAGGCGTGCTGGCACCCCGGCCCGCAGAAGTACACCCTGCCGGCGGCCAGGTCGAGTGAGAGGGTGGCGGGCGTGATCGCCACGGTCATGCCGCACACGGGATCCACGTTCTCGGCCACGGCCTGCGGCGCGACGGATCCGGCCGCGGGGCGTGCGGCTCGGGCCACCTGCGGCCGCAGGGCGATGATCTCGGCGTACACCGACAGCGCGATCTCCGCCGGGGTCCGCGCGCCGATGTCCAGGCCGGCCGGGGTGTGGATGCGCGCGCGTCGTTCCTCGGTGATGTCCAGCCCGGCGAGCACCGCCGCGCCACGCTTGGGACTGGCCACCAGCCCGATGTACGGGACCCCGGATCGTGCGGCCTCGATCAGTACCTTCTCCTCGTCGCGGCCGTGGGTGGCGACGACGACGACGTCCAGATCGGGCGGCAGCGGCTCCCCGGGCGAGGCCGGCCGGGCGTCGAGGCCGAGCACACGACCGACGTCGAGCAGGGCGCGGGCGACGGGGGCGTGACCGTAGACGTAGGCCAACGCCGGGGGGAGGTTGGCCTCCAGGAAGATGTCGAGCGTGCCGCCCGACAGGCAGGGGTTGGCCACCGTGACCAGACCTTCGACGGGATCCCGCGCGCCTTCGCCGCCGGTGTTCGCGGCGGGCGTGATCCGCAGCAGCAGCGACTCTCCGGTCTCCAGCACCCGCAGGCCCTGCAGTTGCACCGTGGTCTCGGCGCAGGTGCCGCCCACGAATCCCTCGACGGTGCCGTCGGGCAGCACGAGCGCGCTGTCCCCGGGCCTGGCGCTCGTGGGCCGTTCCGCGTGGACGACGGTGGCCAGGACGAACGGGGTACGGCCGTGCCGGAGCACGTCCGCGCGGTTCAGCAGTTCGGTGTTCGTCATCGCCGGCGCCTCAGGTGATCGCCAGGTCGGTGCGCAGCGGCCGGCCCTGGGCGGCCCGCCACACCGCGGCGGGCGTCAGCGGCATGTCGACATGGCGTACGCCGAGCGGCTTCAGCGCGTCGACCACGGCGTTGACCACCGCGGCAGGTGAGCCCACCGTGGCGGACTCGCCGACACCCTTGGCTCCGATGGGGTGATGGGGGGAAGGGGTGACGGTCTCGCCGAGCTCCCAGGACGGGCATTCGACCGAGGTGGGCAGGAGGTAGTCCATGAACGACCCGCCGAGACAGTTGCCGTCCTCGTCGAAGGCGATCACCTGCATGAGCGCCATGCCGAGGCCGTCGGCGAGTCCGCCATGGACCTGACCTTCGACGATCATGGGGTTGATCCGGTTGCCGCAGTCGTCCACGGCGATGAACCTGCGGACCTTCACCTGGCCGGTGTCCGCGTCCACGTCGACGACGCAGATGTAGGCGCCGAAGGGGAAGGTGAGGTTCGGCGGGTTGTAGACGCACGTCGCGTCCAGGTGGCCCTCGACGCCCTCGGGCAGCTCCAGGTTGGAGTGTGCGGCGAGCGCGATCTCGGTCATGGTCCGTCCTTGGTCGGGGTCGCCCGTGACATACCAGCGGCCCTTCTCCCACTCCAGGTCGTCCGGGCTCACTTCGAGCATCGCGGAGGCGACGATCTTCGCGCGTTCGCGCACCTTGCGGGCGACCATCGCGGTCGCGGCTCCGGACACCGGCGTCGAGCGGGATCCGTAGGTGCCGAGCCCGAACGGGGTCTGGTCGGTGTCCCCGTGCACCACCTCGACGTCCTCGGGCGGGATGCCCAGTTCCTCGGCGACGATCTGCGCGAACGTCGTCTCGTGGCCCTGCCCCTGGGTCTGCACGGAGATCCGCAGGACGGCCTTGCCGGTCGGGTGCACGCGCAGCTCGGCACCGTCGGCCATGCCGAGACCGAGGATGTCCATGTGCCTCCGCGGGCCGGCGCCGACGGCCTCGGTGAAGAAGCTGACCCCGATGCCCATCAGCTCGCCGCGCTCGCGCTTTTCGGCCTGCTCCCGGCGCAGGTCCTCGTAGTGCGCGATGTCCATGGCCAGCCGCAGGGCGCGCGGGTAGTCGCCGGAGTCGTACTCCCACCCCGTCTGCGTCTTGTACGGGAACTGCCCCGGCCGCAGCAGGTTGCGCATCCGCAGCGCGGCCGGGTCCGTGCCGAGTCTGTCCGCGAGCACGTCGACCATCCGCTCGACCAGGTACACGGCCTCGGTGACGCGGAACGAGCAGGCGTAGGCGACGCCGCCGGGGGCCTTGTCGGTGTAGACGCCGGTCACGGTGCAGTGGGCGGCAGCCAGGTCGTACGAGCCGGTGAAGACGCCGAAGAAGCCGGCCGGGAACTGGGTCGGCTGTGCGGTGGCGTTGAACGCGCCGTGATCGGCGATGACATGGACGCGCAGGCCCAGGATCTTCCCGTCCTTCGTCGCCGCGATCTCGCCGTGCATGTGGTAGTCGCGGGCGAAGGAGGTGCTCATCAGGTTCTCCGAGCGGTCCTCCACCCACTTCACCGGCTTGCCGGTGACAATCGAGCCGACGACCGCGCACACGTAACCGGGGTAGATGCCGACCTTGTTGCCGAAGCCGCCCCCGATGTCCGGGGAGATGATCCGGATCTTGTGCTCCGGGATGCCGGCCACCATCGCGTAGATCGTGCGGTGGGCGTGCGGGGCCTGGGTGGTGGACCACACCGTCAGCTTCCCGGTGATGGCGTCCATGTCGGCCACGGTGCCGCAGGTCTCCAGCGGCGCCGGGTGCACCCGCGGGTAGAGCATGTCCTGCTCCACCACGACGTCGGCGGCCGCGAAGACCTCGTCGGTTCGCTCCTTGTCGCCCGCCGACCAGTCGAAGATGTGGTTGTCGCTCTGATGCTCCTTGTCGTCACGGATCACCGGCGCGTCCGGGTCGAGCGCCCGGCGGGCGTCGACGACCGGCGGCAGCGGTTCGTATTCCACGTCGATCAGCTCGAGGGCGTCCCGGGCGGCGTACCGGTCCTCGGCGACGACGAAGGCGACCTCCTGACCCTGGAAGCGCACCTTGTCGGTGGCGAGCACCGCCTGCGTGTCGTACGAGAGCGTGGGCATCCAGGCCAGCCCGAGACCGGCCAGGGTCTGCCCGGTGATCACGGCCTTGACCTTCGGGTGCGCCTCGGCGGCGCCGGTGTCGACGGACACGATCCGGGCGTGTGCCAGGGGGCTGCGCAGGATCGCGCCGTACAGCATCCCGGGCAGCCGTACGTCGTCGACGTAGGTCCCGTGGCCGCGGACGAACCGCGCGTCCTCCTTGCGGGGCATCCGTCCGAAGCCGACCGGCCGTTCCTCGGTGGTCGTCATGCCCGCACCTCCTCGCGGCCGGGCGCCTGCTCGGTGTCCGCGGCTGCGTCCGCGGTCTGCGCCCCACCGCCGTGCTCGGCGGCCCAGCGGATGGAGCGCACGATGTTCTCGTAACCGGTGCAGCGGCACATCTGTCCGGAGATGGCCTCGCGGATGTCCTCCTCCGACGGATCCGCGTCGTGGTCGAGCAGCCAGCGTGCCGTCATCATCATCCCCGGCGTGCAGAAGCCGCACTGCAACCCGTGGCAGGCGATGAATCCCTGTTGCACCGGGTCGAGTTCGGCCCCGTGCGCCAGGCCCTCGACGGTCCGCACCTCGTGGCCGTCGGCCATCACCGCGAGTACGGTGCAGGACTTGACCGGCGTCCCGTCCAGCCAGACGGCGCACACCCCGCAGTTGGAGGTGTCGCAGCCCCAGTGGGTGCCGGTGAGTCCGAGTTCGTCGCGCAGGAAGTGCACGAGCAGCAGCCTGGGTTCCACGTCCCTCGTGCACTGCTCGCCGTTCACGGTCACCGTGATCCGCATGTCACGCCTCCTGCCCCTGGGCACGCGCGGCGGCGGCGCGCAGCGCCCGCGTGGTGAGCTCCCCGGCCAGATGCCGCTTGTAGTCGACCGGGCCGCGCTGGTCGGCCGTCGGCCTGCACTCCTGCGCGGCGATCCGGCCCGCCTCGGCGAAGCCCTCGTCGTCCGGCCGTCCGCCGCGCAGGAAGTCCTCCGCCTGCTCGGCCACGAACCGTCGAGCCCCCACCGCGGTCAGTCCGATCCCTGCCTCGGTGATGACCCCGTCGGAGATCTCCAGCACCGCTCCCGCGGCGACGACCGCCCAGTCGCCCACCCTGCGCTCGACCTTGCGGTAGGCGCTGGCGTGCGAACGGATGGGCACTCGGATCTCCACCAGGAGCTCCGCTTCGTTCAGCGCGGTCTCGTACGGCCCGAGGAAGAACTCCCTGATCCCGATGGTGCGCCTGCCTCCCGGGCCCTGGGCGACCAGGGTCGCCCGCAGTGCCGAGAACGCCGCGGACAGGTCCTCCGACGGATCGGCCTGGCACAGCGAGCCGCCCACGGTGCCCCGGTTGCGGACGAGCGGATCGGCGATGACCCGTTCCGCGTCCCTCAGGATGGGGAAGTGTTCGCCGACAACCGGCGAGGCGAGCAGCTCCGCGTGGCGGACCATCGCTCCGACGGCCAGGTCGTGCCCGTCCACGCGGATCAACGCCAGCTCGCCGAGGCCGTTGATGTCGATCAGGGCTTCGGGCTGGGCCAGCCGCAGCTTCATCATCGGCAGCAGGCTGTGTCCGCCCGCCACTACCCGGGCCTCGGGGCCGTACCGGGTGAGCAGCTCGATCGCCTGCTCGAGGCTGGTGGCCCTCTCGTACTGGAATGCAGCCGGAACCTGCATCGGGCCCTCCTCAGACGCTGTGCCCGTTGCTGCATTGATGCTGCGCTCCTCCACACTGGTCACGCAATGGGTGTATAAGCATTCACTTATCGCCCTAAATGAGAGAAAATCGGATAGTGACCGTTACGCAGCTCAGCACCTTCGTGCTGGTTGCCCGGCTCGGTTCGGTGGGCGCCGCGGCGCGGACTCTGAACGTGAGCGAGTCCGCGGTGTCACAGGCGCTCGCCGCGCTGCGCACCCACTTCGGCGATCCGCTCATCCGGCGCACCGGCGGTGGTGGGATGCGTCTGACGCCCGCCGGGGCGCGGCTGCTCCCGGTCGCGTCGCGGATGGTCGCGCTGAGCGCGGATGCCGAGGCGGCGGTGCGGGCGGCCCGGGGTGCGCCCGACGAACTGCGGGTCGTCGCCACGAGCACGCTGGCCGAGTTCGTGCTCCCGTCGCTCGTGGAGGCGTTCGCATGTCGCTCGGGGCGCAGGACCGAGACCTCGTTCGGGGTGGCCGCGGGCAACGAGATACGCGTGCTGGTGGAGAACCGGCTGGCCGACGTCGCGCTCGGGCCGTGTCTTGGCGCCGCCCGCAGGGGCGAACTGGTCAGCGAGCCGCTGTTCCGCACCTGGTTGGTCGTGGTGATCGGCGCCGGGTCGCCGCGGCCGCCCGGTCCGCCGCCGCGGTGGTCGTGGCTGGTCGATTCCTCCGGGACCGATCCGGACGCGGACTCCGGCCGGCTGCTGCGTCGGCTCGGAGTGGCCGAGGGACACGTGCGGGTGTTCCCCAACCAGGCCGCGACCTGGGCGGCCGCCGCCGAGGGCGCGGGGGTGGCACCAGCGTTGGCTCATCTGGTGTCGCCCCGCATCCGGCGTGACGAGCTGCGCATACTGGAGACCCCCGCCACGCCGTCGGACGCCACGTGGCACGCCACCGTCCTGCAGCCCGAGCATCGTTCCCCGGCCACCGACGCGTTCCTGCGCTTCCTGCACACGCCCGCAGCGACCCGCATCATGCGCGCGCCCGGGGCCGGCGTCCCGCCCTCCCGGTTCCGGCCCCCGGTGTACGTCACGCTCTGGGGCACGTGAGAGAGCAGGCCCCCCTCATCGCCACGACCCGCTTGTGCGCCCTACGAGATGTGCCCCTCCGTATCCGTCAGCGTCGCGAAGGCCGCGTGGGCGAAGTCGAGGACGCCGATCTCGTCGCGCGTCGCCTCCGGCAGGCGGGCGTAGGTGAGTCGCAGGGCACGCAGTACGCCCACTCCCGCGCGGGCCAGGACGGACGCCCGTAGCACGCTTTCCGGCGCGGCCGGGTCGGCACCGTCCACCGTCATGCGGTCCAGGAACGCCGATGCGACGGCTTCCTCCAGGTCGAACAGGAGGAAGCGTTCGCCGCGCCCTGACGGAGCGGTCGACAGGGGCTGCGGTCCGGCGAGGAGGATCCCGGCGGCCCAGTCGTCGCGACCGGCGAGTTCCAGGACGGCGTTGCGCAGGGCCCCGAGGGGAGTTTCACCCTGTGGGCGGGCCCGGATCGCCTCCTCCAGCAGCGGGATGAAGTCCCGGACGTGCTGCAGGATCAGGCTCTCCTTGGAGGGGAAGTAGCGGAAGAAGGTCCGCTCCCCGACGCCCGCGGCGGCGGCGATGTCCCGCACGGTCGTCGCCTCGTAGCCGTTTTCCTGGAACAGCCGCGCCGCCGCGTGGATCAGCGCCTCATGCGTGCGCCGCTTGTTCTGTTCCCTGCGTCCCGGTTCTGTCGCGCTCTCCACACCCCGAGTATCCCAGTCCCGCGAAAACTTGGCAGTCCTGCCATTTTGTTATTGTGGCAGGACTGCCAGTTTTTGGGACCGCTTTCTCACCATGGAGCGCCATGCCCGCCTTCCTTCACCGCCTCGGGCGCCTCGCCTTCCGCCGCCGACGACGCATGCTGGCCCTGTGGTTGGCGCTGGTCGCGGCCGCCGTGGTCTGCATGACGGCCTTCGGCGGCACCGGCAAGCTCGACAACACCTTCTCGATCCCCGGCTCCGAGTCCCAGCGGGCCCTGGACCGGATGAAGACCGACTTCCCCACCTTCTCCGGCACGAGCGCGCAGATCGTGTTCACCGCGACGGACGGCCAGAAGGTGACCGACCCGGCCGACAGCACCCGTATCCGGGCCGCCCTGGGCGCGGCCGCGTCCGCGCCCCAAGTCGCCAAGGTGGTGAGCCCGTTCGACGCTCACACCATCTCCGCCGACGGCACCACCGCCGTCGCGCAGGTGCGCTACGAGGTCCCGCAGAGCGCGTTGGAGCCGAACGCGCTGGACGCACTCAAGTCCGCCGTGTCCGGAGCGAACCAGCAGGGCATGCGGGTCGACGTCGGCGGCTCCGCGTTCGGCAACGCCCCGTCGGAGTCCCACCGGAGCGACATCATCGGCGTCGGCGTCGCCCTGGTCATCCTCACTCTGACCTTCGGCTCCCTGCTGACCGCCGGAATCCCCGTCGTCACGGCACTCTTCGGTGTCGCCACGGCCATCTTCGGTGCGCTGTCGCTCACCGGGACCGTCTCGATCTCCTCGACCGCGCAGAGCCTGGCGCTGATGATCGGGCTCGCGGTCGGCATCGACTACGCCCTGTTCATCGTCAGCCGTCACCGGTTCCACCTCGCCCACGGCATGGAGCCGGAGGAGTCGGCCGCGCTGGCGGTGGGCACGGCGGGCAGCGCCGTGGTGTTCGCCGGACTGACCGTGGTCATCGCGATGACCGGCCTCACCGTGGTCGGCATCCCCTATCTGACGGCCATGGGACTGGCCGCCGCCGGCGCGGTGCTGATCGCCGTACTGGTAGCGACCACGCTGCTGCCCGCGATCCTCGGCTTCGCCGGTACCCGCCTGACGCCCGGGCCGGGCTCCCGCGCGATGCGCCGTGAGCAGGCCGTCGGCGGTGACCTCCTCGTTGGCCAGCACCGTGCCCAGACCCGGGGA
>LRTP01000420.1 GCA_001550305.1 Streptomyces diastatochromogenes | reverse complement strand
CCGCAACAGCGTCGCCGAGGCGTACGCCGAACTCGTCGCCGAGGGCTGGCTGACCGCCCGCCAGGGGTCGGGCACCCGCGTCGCCGAGCGCGCCGAACCGCTGGGGGCCCCGGAGCGCGTACCGAAGAAGGCACCTCCACGCGCGCGTGGACCCCGACACGACCTGCGGCAGGGGACACCTGACGCCTCGTCGTTCCCGCGTGCCGCCTGGCTCGCCTCGTACCGGCGGGCGCTCCAGCAGGCGCCGAACGCGGCCTTCGGACCCGGCGATCCCGCGGGCCGCGTGGAACTGCGCGAGGCCCTCACCGAGTACCTGGCACGCGCGCGTGGCGTGCGCACCGAGCCGGGGCGGATCGTGATCTGCTCGGGCTTCGCGCACGCCTTGCGGCTGCTCTTCCCAGGCGTGTTGCGCGGGCCGCTGGCTGTGGAGTCGTACGGCCTCGGCTTCCACCGCGAGCTGCTGGCCGCCGCGTCGGTCCGGACCGTGCCGCTGTCGCTGGACGAGGACGGCGCCCAGGTGGGCGAGTTGGGCCGGGAGCGGGCGGTCCTGCTCACGCCGGCGCACCAGTTCCCGACCGGTGGCCCGCTGCACCCGGAGCGGCGGGCCGCCGTCGTCGACTGGGCACGCACGCGTGGCGGGGTGATCCTGGAGGACGACTACGACGGCGAGTTCCGCTACGACCGCAAGCCCGTCGGCGCCGTGCAGGGACTGGACCCCGAACGGGTCGTCCACATCGGCTCGGTGAGCAAGAGTCTGTCGCCCGCGCTGCGGCTCGGCTGGATGGTCCTGCCGCGCCGGTACGTCGACGCCGTCCTCGCCGTCAAAGGCGAACGGGAGGCGTGGGCGAGCGTCCTGGAGCAGCTGACGCTCGCGGACTTCCTCGCCTCCGGGTCGTACGACCGTCATGTCCGCCGAATGCGGCAGCGGTACCGCGGGCGGCGTGACCGGCTCGTCGCGGCCCTCGCGGAGCGGGCGCCGCACATCGAGGTGACGGGGATCGCGGCCGGGCTGCACGCGGTGCTGCGGTTGCCGTCCGGGACCGAGCGGTCGGCCGTCAAGGCCGCGACCTGGCAGGGTGTCGCGCTCGACGGACTTGCCGGGTTCCGGCATCCGGAGGCGACGATGTCCGCGCCGGACGGGCTGGTGGTGGGTTACGCGACGCCCTCGGATCATGTGTACGGGGCGGCGTTGGAGGCGTTGTGCGGGGCGCTGCCGCCGGGTCCTTGAGCACCCCTCGGCCGACGCCCCGCCAGGTGAAGCGAAGTTTGCTGTCGTGGTCCTACGGTGTTGTCGCGGCCCCACGGCGTTGTCGTGGTCCTACGCTCTCGGTCTCAGTCTCGGTCTTCCATCGCTGCAAATAATCAATTCAGCACCAATTTATTCAGCACCATTGTCAAGAGAGTTCAGGAAAGAAGGAAGTCGGCCACCCCTTCCTTGGCGCCTTGGATGAACGCGGTCATCTCGCCGGGCGTGTAGATCAGCGCGGGCCCGTCCGGGTCCGCCGACTGACGGACGGCGATACGCCCGTCCGCGAGCTTCATCGCCTCCAGGCAGTTGCCACCGTTTCCGCCGCTCCACGGCTTGTGCCAGCCCTCGCTTCCCAGTTCACGGGCGGGCATCCCGTTGTAGATCGGCTCATTGCAGATCCGCTCATTGCGTATCCGCTGCTTGATGTTGTCCATTCACAACTCCTTGCGGAAATCCCGGAGGATCTCCTTCGTGCGATGTGCCGTGGCGGCCTGAGCCGCCATGCGGTCCATGACCTCGAGGTGGGTCGCCACCTCGGAACGCTCGTCCAGATAGACGGCGCCGGTCAGGTACTCGCTGTAGACCATGTCCGGGAGTTCCGGCATGGCAAAGCGAAAGAGCACGAAGGGCCCGTACGTGCCGGGGTGCGGCCCCGTGGAGAACGGGACGACCTGGAGCGTCACGTTGGGCAGCTTCGTGGCCTCGATCAGCTTGTCGATCTGGGCACGCATCACCTCGGGACCGCCGACGGGCCGGCGCAGGGCCGTCTCGTCCATCACGGCCCAGATCCGGGGTGCGCCTTCACGAGTGAGCAGATTCTGGCGTTGCATGCGCAGCGCCACATGGCGCTCGATGTCCTCGGGTCTGGTCTGGCCGATGGCGCCCGACTTCAGGACCCCGCGGGCGTACTCCTCGGTCTGCAGGATTCCGGGCACGAAATGGGGTTCGTACGAACGGATGAGGGTGGCCGCGCCCTCCAGGCTGACGTACATCGAGAACCAGCCCGGCAGGATGTCGTGGAAGCGCTGCCACCAGCCGGGCCGGTTGGCCTCCTCGGCCAGTTGGACGAAGGCCTCGGCCTCCTCGTCCGACACCCCGTACGACTTCAGCAGGAGCTGCAGGTACGGGATTTTGAGGGCGACTTCGGCCATCTCCATCCGGCGGACCGTGGCGGGCGCGACACGCAGGATGCGCGCCGCCTCCTCACGCTTGAGACCCGCGCGTTCCCGCAGGTCCAACAGGCGTCGGCCGAGGACGACCTGGCCGACCGTCGGCGCGGACCGCGGTTCGCTCACGTCCCACCTCCACTGAGTCCCGAACAGGCGCCGTTCCGACGGTCGGATGCCGTGGTGAACGGTCGGGCGCCGTTCTGAACGTTTCTGAACAGGTACTGCGTCCTGACAGACCGGACGGCGCCGTTCGGGGTCCTTCGCGTCTTCTTCGACGATCCCAACTGGCGCCGCTCTGCGTGCTGTTGCCAGCAGTGTGCCACGGCCCTTCTCAGAGTCACACGGCACTCTGCAATTTTCAGAGTGACACTTGCCAAGTGTTCACGGCGGGGAGATAGTGGCAAGCGTGATTCCGTCCGCGCCCTTAGGAACAGACGCCGCCGAGGACCGCTCCGGTCTGCGTGCCGCCGCAGGGGTGCGCCCCGGCGGCGCCGCCGCGCGCCGGTTCCGCTTCGAACTGGCCGCACACCCGGGTTCCGTGGCTCAGGCCCGGCATCTGACGCGCGCCCGGCTCTCCGGCTGGGCCGTGTCCGACGACACCTGTGACACGGCGGTCCTGGTCGTCTCCGAGCTGGTCACCAACGCCATCGTGCACAGCGCGAGCGCGCGCGTGGTGTGCGAGCTGCACGACAGGGACGACCTGGTGCGGATAGCCGTACGTGACGAGGGATGCGCTCCTGATGAGCCGCACCCCTCGCCGCAGCGCCCCGAGGAGGAACACGGCAGGGGGCTGCTGCTCGTCGCGGCCGTGTGCCGGTCCTGGGGCGCCCAGGACACCGCGCCGGGGCTTCTGGTGTGGGCGGATCTCCCGCGCTCCCCGGCGGCCGACGCCACGGGTGCCGCGGCGGCCCGCTCCGACCTCGGATGGGGCGCGAGGAAGCCGCCGGCCGACGGCCGGGGCACCGGGACGGAAGGGTCCCGGGGAACGGAAGCACCCTCGGCCAGGGAAGGGTCCTGGGGAACGGAAGCGTCCCCGACGACGGAAGCCTCCTGGCGGGCGGAGGCATCCTGGCGGAGGGAATCCTCCTGGGGTAAGCGGACCATGGGGATCCCCCCGATCGTGCGAAGCCGGGATCGGGGAAGGCTGTGAGGAGTACGTCGGCGACAGGACCCGGAGCTCAGGTCCTGAGCCTGGACACGCTGGTCCGCCTGAAGCGCGAGCAGACGGTGTCCGGGGCGCTGCGACGTCTCCCCGTGCCCGAGGGCATGACGGTACCGCTGGGCTGCGACGCGGTCGCGGTGCCCGCACGGTTCGGACCCCTGCTGATGACGCGGCTGCCCCGGGTGGGCTGTGTGTACGCCGACGGGGCGCACTGGTGGTGGCTCGTGCCCTCCGAGTCCGATGTGGCCCTGGACTGGCCCGCGCCCGCGCATTACGCCGCCGGGGCGGTCGTACCGGACACCCCACACGCCCCCGGCCTCATCCACAAGCCGGCCGGCACCCTGCCGTACACCCCGCCGATCCCCCTCTATCTGGCCCTGTGCCGCGTCACCGGTACGACACCCGTCTGGTCGCGTCCGATCAGCGCGTGATCCTCCCGTCAGGGGGCTGGCGAGTGTGTCCGAAGTGCGCCGGTCGCCATCCGCACTCCGTCATCACCACGAGTGGAGTGCCGCGTTCCTGGGGAGGGCACCGTTCATCCGTTCCCGGGGAGGCCGATGGTGGGAAAATCCACAGGGAAAGCGCGCAAGAAGAAACGCGACGACGACAAACCGGCGCCGTCCGCCTCCGAACACCTGCTCTTCGGCGGCCCCCTGCGCTACGACATGGGCTGGTCGCAGCACTCCGAAGCGTTCCTCGAGTTGAACTTCCGCGCGATGGTGACGCGGCTGCCGTCCCTGCTCGCGTCCAGTTTCCGGCTCGCCTGGACCGCGGACCGGCGCGCCGCCCGGATCGTGGTGTCCGCCGAACTGGCCCGGGGCGCGGCGCAGGCGGTGAGCCTGCTGGCCGTCAACATCGTCCTGGGCCGGCTGATGACGAGCGGCTCCGTCGGGAACCGGCTGCACGGCGCGGTCCCGGCGCTGATCACGGTCGCCGCCGTCATGCTGCTCGGCGCGCTGCTGCGGGCGGCCTCGACGTATGCCACCGGGCGCCTGGAACCCAAGGTGGAACGCGTCGCCACCGAGCTGTACCTGGAGCGGGCTGCGGCTGTCGAGCTTTCCGCGATCGAGGACGACGCCTTCCACAAGCTGCTGGACACCGCGCAGTACGGTGCCTCCTCGGCCCGCCGCATGATCGCGATCGCCACCCGCGTGGTGAACGCGATGATCTCGCTCATCGCGGCCGCGGGCGTGCTGACCGTGCTGCATCCCGCCCTGCTGCCGCTGCTCGTGACGATGACCCTGCCGAGTGCCTGGAGTTCCCTGACGATCGCCCGGCGCCGCTACGAGTCCTTCCACACCTGGGTGCAGCACGCCCGTGCCGGGCACCTGATCAGCAGTCTGCTCACCGAGCCCGCCGCGGCCCCGGAGATCCGTGTGCACGGCGTCGGTCCGTTCCTGCTGCGTCACTTCCGCTCGATGTCGGAGACCGCCGAGGCGGAACAGGCCCGCCTGGCCCGTCTCTCCGCCCGCACCGGCCTGGTCGCGGCGGGCTGGACGGGCATCGCCACCGTGGCGACGTACGCGACGCTCGGCGGACTGCTGCTCGCCGGAGCGATGGCCCTCTCCGTCGCCGGTACGGCCGTGATCGCGATCCGTACCGGCTCCGCGAGCCTCGACACGCTCGTCCTGGAGGTCAACTCCCTCCATGAGGAGGCCCTGTTCGTGGGCGATCTGCAGCGCCTGTACGTGGAGGCGGCCGAGCGGGCGATCCCGGTGGGCGGCGAGCCGCTCCCCGACGATCCGAGCGAGATCCGCTTCGAGAACGTCACGTTCACCTATCCGGGCGCCTCGACCCGGCCGGCGCTCGCGGACGTCACCCTGCGTCTGCCGCTCGGCAAGATCGTGGCGCTCGTCGGTGAGAACGGCTCGGGCAAGACGACCCTGGTGAAGCTGCTCGCGGGCCTGTACACGCCCGAGCGGGGCCGGATCCTGTGGGACGGCGTCGACGCGGCGACCGCGGACCGGCAGCAACTCGCCGAACGTATCGCGATGGTGGCGCAGGACTTCAAACGCTGGCCGTTCACGGCCCGCGTCAACGTGGCGGTCGGCCGCGCCTCGGCGCCGCTGACGGACGAGCGTGTCACCTCGTCGGTGGCGGAGGCCGGGGCCGAGGACGTGGTCGCGGACCTGCCGCGCGGCCTGGACACGCTGCTCGCCCGCGGGTTCAGCGGCGGGCACGAGCTGTCGGGCGGGCAGTGGCAGCGGCTGGGCATCGCACGGGCCGCGTACCGCCGTGGTCGCATCCTGATCGTGGACGAGCCGACCGCGGCGCTCGACGCCCGGGCCGAGCTGGAGGTCTTCGACAAGATCAGGGCCCTGGCGGGCAGTGGCCAGACGGTTGTCCTCATCACCTACCGGCTGGCCTCGGTCCGCCACGCCGATCTGGTGCATGTCCTCGAACAGGGTCGCCTGGTGGAGTCCGGCAGTCCGGACGAACTGCTGGCGAAGGGCGGTGTCTACGCCGAGCTGTACTCCTTGCAGGCCGAGCAGTTCACGACGAAGGTGGCGACGAAGATTCCTACGAAAGCGCCCACGAAAGCGCCCGCTCCGAAAGTGCCCGCTCCGAAGATGGGCTGACCTCGGCCGGCCTCACTCGACGAGTTCCCCGGCGCGCACGATCACCAGGAACGCGTCCGAGGCGAGGTCCATGACGACCTCGGCGGCCTGTCCCTGAAGACGGCACGCCTGCGCGAACTCCTCGGCGGGCCACGAACCGCGCGGCCCACCGGCGGGAAAGCGCTCCAGCACCATTCGCCCGTTCACCCTGCACCTCCATGTAGCGCCGTACTCATGACGCGTACTCATAGAGTTAAACGCCAAAGGCGGGGTGAAGGGCTCGGTCAGTGACGGTACTGAGACATAGTCAACACTCGTTCACCGCTCTGCTGTGAGGGAACTCTCGGCCTGTGCGCGTTTCATTTCGTGAGTTTTCCTTTCTCGCACTTTCCTGTCATTCCTCGTACTCGTCGTGGTACCGGATCCGCTCGCTGCCCGCCGGCGCCCCCAGTGCCGAGGCGCGTCCCCGGGGCATCTCCCACTCCTCCTGCCTGCCGAGTGCCGTGAGATCCAGCAGGGTCGTCGTCGAGCCGAGCCCGTCGAGGCCGCGCTCGTACGTCGAGTAGGTGTGGAAGACCCGGTCGCGGTCCCGCAGGAAGCAGCTCACGCCCGGCCGCTCACAGGGCTCGTCGTCGACCTCGACGGACACCCTGAAGTCGTAGTTGAAGTCGCTGTCGTACGACGAGTACCAGGGCACCGTCCAGCCCATACGGGCCTTGAAGGGCAGGATCTTCGTGTACGGCGCCCGTGACACGGCGGCGAACTCCGTGCCCCGGGCCCGCAGATGGGCGAGGTGGCCGATCTGGTCGAGGAAGGCCGAGCAGCTGCGGCAGCCCGCGTCCCACTCCGGCGCGAACATGAAGTGGTAGACGACGAGTTGGTGGCGCCCCTCGAAGAGGTCGAGCAGGGCCGTCTTGCCGTCACCGCCCTCGAACACGTACTCCTTGTCGATCTCGACCATCGGCAGCCCGCGCCGCTCCGCGTTGAGCGCGTCCCGCGCGCGGGTCGCCGCCTTCTCCTTGACCAGCAGTTCCTCGCGCGCGGCGCGCCACTCCTCGCTCGAGACGATCTGCGGAAGCGTCATGTGCCCCTCCTCCGGACGGAACGGTGCCTTCGCAGTGGTGACCGGGCGCGGGAGCGGAACTCATCGGCGCCGACGGAGAATTTCTGGATTCAGTACGTCACCGGGAGCGCGAGCAGGCCGCGGGCGCGCAGGGAGGGTCGCCAGCGCAGCTCGGCGGGGTCGGTGTCGAGCGCGAGGTCCGGAAGGCGTTCCAGGAGTGCGGAGACGGCGATCTCCGTCTCCAGGCGGGCCAGCGGCGCGCCCACGCAGTAGTGGATGCCACGGCCGAGGGCGAGATGGCCGGAGGCGTCCCGGTCGAGGTCGAGGCGCTCGGGGTCGGGGAAGCGGGCCGGGTCCCGGTTGGCCGCGGCCAGGGACAGCAGGACGGTCTCGCCCGCGGGCACGGTGACCGCGCCGATCGTCACGTCCTCCACCGGGAAGCGCCGGATGGCGAGCAGCGCGGGCCCTTCGTGGCGCGCGAACTCCTCGACCGCGTTCGGAAATCGCTCCGGGTTCGCGCGCAGGGCGGCCAACTGGTCGGGGTGGGTGAGCAGTCCCAGGATGGCGTTGCCAATGAGCTGCACGGTGTTCTCGTAGCCCGCGAAGAGGATGAGGAAGGCGAGCGACATCAGCTCGTCCTCGCTGAGCCGGTCGCCCTCGTCGCGCACCGCGATCAGGTCGGAGAGCAGGTCGTCCGCCGACTTCTTCCGTTTGTCCGCGAGGAGTTGGGTGAGGAACCCGAGCATGGCCGCGACCGCCTCCTTGGCGGCCCCGGGACGCGCCGGGTCCGGCGCGACGAGCACGTCGGTCCAGGCCCGGAAGTCCCGGCGGTGCTCCCCCGGAATGCCCAGCAGGTCGCAGATGACGGTGATCGGCAGGGGCGCGGCGTACGCGGCGATCAGGTCGGCGCTGCCGTGCCGTCCGAGCGCGTCGAGGAGCCGGTCGGCGGTTTCCCGTACAGGTGTGCGCAGTTGCTCGATGCGGCGCGCTGTGAAGGCGCGGACCACCAGACGCCGGATGCGGGTGTGGTCGGGCGCCTCCATGTTCAGGAGGTTGGCGTCGAGGGCGGGCGGCAGCGACAGCCCCTGGTAACTACCTGGCAGCGCGTGCTTCTTGTCCATCGAGAGCAGCGGGTTCGCGAGCGCCTCGCGGACGTCCTCGTAGCGGGTGACGAGCCAGGCGGGGTTGCCGTCGGTACCGGCGACGCGGTGCACGGGCGCGGTGTCGCGCAGGCGGTCGTAGACGGCGTACGGGTGGTCGATGAGGCCTTCTGCGGGGTCCATGCCCTCCAGCCTAGGCAGCGTGGATCAGGTGTCGTACTCCTGAATGCGCCTCCCGTGGCCCCGGTCGACGAGCCTGGGCAGCCGCTCCCCCAACTCCGCGACGGTGGCGGGCAGATCGAGTGTCAGCAGCTCACGGTCGCGCATCAGGACACGTCCGTCGACGATCGTCGTCGTCACGTCACCGGAGCGGGCGCTGTGGACGAGGGTGGCGGCGAGATCGTGCACGGGCTGGGTGTGCGGGCCGCTGAGGTCGACGAGGACGATGTCGGCCCGCCGCCCCGGCGCGAGGCTGCCGATCCGCTCGCCCAGGCCGACGGCCCGCGCGCTCTGGAGGGTCGCGTGGTGCAGGGCTTGACGGGACGTCAGCCATCGTGGGTCGCCCTCGGTGGACTTCTGCACGAGTGAGGTGAGCGCCATCGACTCCCACACGTCCAGGGAGTTGTTCGACGCGGCTCCGTCCGTGGCGAGTCCGACGGGGACGCCGATCTCGCGCAGGGCCCGTACCGGGGTCGGGCCCCAGGCGAACTTGAGATAGCCGCGGGGTGCGGTCGCGACGGCCACGGGTCCGCTCGCGGCCGCCAGCACCGGCAGGTCGCGGCCGACGATGCCGGTGCCGTGCGCGATGAGCAGACCGGGTTCGTTGTCGAGGAGCCCGGCGCGCTGGAGGATCTCGATGGGCGTCCGGCCGTACCGGGCCAGGCTGGTGTCGGTCTGGCCGCGGCTCTCGGCCGCGTGCAGGTGCACGGGAAGGCCGTGCTCGCGGGCGAGGACGGCGGTGGCGGCGAGATCGGCGTCGTCCACGGTGTACGGGGCGTGCGGGGCGAGGGCGGTGGTGATACGGCCGCCCGCGGCACCGCGCTGTCGCAGCGCGAAGTCCAGCGACTTCTCGCGGCCTTCGGCGCCCTGCGAGGAGAAGAAGGCCTCGCCGAGGTGCGCGCGCAGCCCGCTCTCGCTCACCACGGCGGCGACCGCGTCCATCGAGAAGTAGTGGTCGGCGAAGCAGGTGACGCCACCGCGGATCATCTCGGCGCAGGCGAGCCTCGCCCCCAACTCCACGTCCTTCTGCGTGAGGTTGGACTCGATGGGCCAGATGAAGTCGTTGAACCACTCCTCGGCGGGCAGGTCCTCGGCGATCCCGCGCAGGGCGACCATCGGGGTGTGCGTATGGCAGTTGATCAGGCCGGGCATAGCCACCTGGCCGCGCGCGTCGATGCGCAGGGCCGCGTCCCGAAGGCGCGCCTCGCGCGTGACCGCCTCGATGACCCCACCCCGTACGACGATCGAGGCGTCCTCCACGAACGCGATCTTCTCGTGCTCGTCGTGCACGAGCGCGGTGCATCCGGTGACGAGGAGGTCGGCGGGGCCGGCCGCGGACGGGGTGGTGGCGGACGGGGCCGGGACGGACGGCGTCATGGCGCCACCGTACGACGGGTCGGGCTCCCGGTGCTCAGCCCGCGAGCGGAACGGGGAGCGCCTGCCCCTCCTTCACCACCAGCCCCGCGCGTTCCCGCCCCTCGGCCAGCTCGTCGAGGAGTGCGGTGATGCGTTCGGTGTGCTCGGGGGTGAGCCGTCCGTTGTCGTCGAGCTGCACGGCGCACGCGGTCGTGGTGTCGACGAGGCGTTCGAGGGTGGCCGCGACCTCGTCCGTTCCCTCGGCGTGCCGGGCCAGGGCGGGGAGTTCGGCGGCGGCGAGGTCGATCGAGGCGCGGGCCTCGGCGAGCGCGCGGTAGGCCTCGCGGCGCAGGGTCCAGCGGCCGGCCCGGTCGTCGGTCGTGCCGTCGTCCAGTACGTGGGCGAGGTAGACGTGCGCGGCCTCGGCGGCGTGCGTGAGGCGGGCCCGTACCCCTCCCCCGCGCTGTCCGAGCGCCGGCAGATGCCCGACGAGCAGCACGATCGCGCAGGCCAGCAGCGTTTCGCCGATCCGGCTCCAGGAGGCCCCCGGTTCCCCGCCCACCATGACGAGGGAGAGCACGAGCACGGTGACGACGGCGGTCTGTGCCGCGAAGTGCCGGGTGGCGACGGGGATCAGGGCGCCGCACAGCGCCACCAGGGCGACCAGCCCGGCGGGGCGCGGGAGCAGCGCCGCGAAGCCGGCGAAGAGGACGGCGCCGAGCACGGTCCCCGCCGCCCGGCAGATCACGCGTGAGGCGAGCGGTCCGAGGTCGGGCTTGACCAGGAAGACGGCGGTCGCGGGGAGCCAGTACCAGTGGGCGTGGCTGCCGTACCAGCGGGCGTGGTGCAGGGCCTGCGCCACGGCCACGCCGGCGCCGAAGCAGAGGGCGACCCGGAGCCCGTACTCGCGTCCTGCGGAACCGAGGACCGTGCGGGCGAGGGACGTGGCGGTACGGCGCCGCGTGTGCAGCGCGCTGTCGTCGCCACCCCGGTCGAAGGTGTCGGCCGCGTGCAGGAGTGCGTCGTCGAGGGCGCGCAGGGCCGGTGCAGAGCGGGCGGGCGCGGGCAGCGGCCCGGTGTGCGTGCTGGTCCGTACGGCGACGGCGAGTCGCCGC
>LRTP01000042.1 GCA_001550305.1 Streptomyces diastatochromogenes | reverse complement strand
CGCCGGCACGGCGACCACCAGCGGGGCCGTGGGGACGGTCGGCCGCCGGTCCGGTCCTGCGGACTGGCGGCGCCGGGCGTGAACGAGGCTGTTGACGGTCGGGGCGTACGAGCTGACGGCACGGTCGAGCAGGTTGTCCCCGTCGTTCTCGTGGCGCCCGGCCGCGTGCAGGGGCAGGACGGTCAGAGGGCCGGTGGGGATCCACCACATCCGGCCGGGGGACTCCCCGCCGGGCCGGCCGTCGGCACGGAAATCGAGCGCGTCCAGGACCGGTTCGGCCACCGCCGTCCACAACCAGGCGAGCGTCTCCCGGATGTCGGACTGGGCGTCGCGCTGGCGGGACAACGGCAGGCCGGCGTCGCCCGCCGTACGGACGGCGACGAGGAAGGCGTCGGCCCGTCGGACCACCTCCGCGTGGCTGAGCCCCGTCAGCGGTACGCACCGCACGCGTCCCTCGCGCAGGACGAGCGCGTCGCAGCGCAGCGGGCTGATGTTGACCATCACCACCGGGCCCTCGTCACCGAGTCCGGCGAGCATCTCGGCGGTGCGGGGGAGCCGCAGGAAGTCCCCGTAGCCCGGCTCGCGTCGGATCGCCGCCACGAGCCGGTCCCACCGTTCGGCCAGGGCGTGCCGGTCCTCGCCCGCGAGCGGGGTGCCAGGGCCCGAGTGGCCGGCGCCGGCCGGCCCGGACGCGATGAAGGCGGCGGCTTCGGGGCGGTCCAGCTGGGGGATCAACCGGGCGTATTCGGCGGCGAGTTCGTCCGGCAGACGGCTCAGCTGGTCCGTGGTGTCCGTGCGGGCGTCGAGGGCCTGGGCGAGCAGCACGCCACGGCCCTGCTCCAGGAGCCGCAGCGCGAGTTCGGGGTCGGCCAGCTCCAGCGCGCAGGCCGCAGCGTCCTGCGCGAGACCCGCGAACTTGCCCAACTGGCGTGCGCGGTCCATGCGTCCGATGCGGTACGACGCCGTGCGCGGCAGCAGTTCGACCGCGAGCCGGAACGGCTCCATGGCCGCCGCGTGGTCGTCGGGCGAGCGGCTCTCGCCGCCGCCGATGACGCTCAGCGCCCACAGGTGCGCGCAGCCCACCCGGACGCTGACGTCCATGGTCGGGTCGGACGCGGCCTTCCGGTACAGGTCGATCGCCGCCGCGAGGGCGTGCGGATCGCCCTCGGTCACCGCCCGCGTGCCCAGGGCGGAACCGTGGTTCAGCAGGGCGAGCCCGCGCAGCGCGTGCCCTTCGGGAGTGGTGGCGTACGCCTCGGCGGTCGCCCGGACCCATGCGCGCACGGCCCGCCGTTCGCGGCGCGTCGAACGCCGTCCGCCGCCACCGTCGAGAACCCCGGGTGCGGGCGCGGCGCCATCTGCCGCGCCGATCAGTTCCAGACGCCGTACGCTCGCCAGCACCGCGTTGCGCTGCACCAGGTTGGGATGCCCCGCCGGGGTCGCGTCGACCGCCCG
>LRTP01000419.1 GCA_001550305.1 Streptomyces diastatochromogenes | reverse complement strand
GGACCCGGTCGCGGGCCCGGTCGCGGACGCCACGGCGCCGGTGGGCGCGGCCGGCTCATGGCGGGCCTGCGACGCAGGCTCGTCAAGCGGCGGATCCGTATCCGTCGCACTCGCGGGCGCCGACTGCGCCGCGCGCTCGTCGTGCTGCTCGCGCTCCTCGCGAACCTCGTCGGCGCGGCCGTGGTGGCGTACCACCTGACGAAGATCCCCGAGCCGCACCCGGAGACGGCCATGCAGAGCACGGTCTTGGTCGACGACCACGGGGACTACCTGGGCCGGCGCGGCCCCGTGGACCGGCAGGAGATCCCGCTCTCGCAGGTCCCCCGCCATGTGCAGGAGGCGGTGATCGCGGCGGAGAACCGCTCCTTCCGCACGGACACGGGCGTCTCACCGAGGGCGATCGCCCGGGCGGCCTGGGCGACGGTGAGCGGGGGCGACCGGCAGGGCGGTTCCACGATCACCCAGCAGTACGTGAAGAACGCCCTGCTCAGCCCGGAACAGACGCTGTCCCGCAAGGCGCGCGAGGCGCTGATCTCGATCAAACTGGACCGCACGCGTTCGAAGGACGAGATCCTGCAGGGCTACCTCAACACGGTGTACTTCGGCCGGGGCGCGGCCGGCATCCAGTCCGCCGCCAGGAACTACTTCGGCGTCGACGCCAAGGACCTCACGGTGAGCCAGGGCGCGGCGCTCGCGTCCGTCATCAACATTCCCTCGTACTACGAGAAGGCCGGCTCCGACCCGAAGGTGACGGCCAAGCTGGTGGACCGCTGGGAGTGGGTGCTGGACGCGATGGCGCACAGCGGCGCGATCACGTCCGCGCAGCGGGCCGGGGCCCGTTTCCCGGCCTTCCGTTTCTATCCGCCGGGCGACACGGACGGCCAGCGCCAGTACCTCATCGACGCGGCCGCCTCGGAGGCCGCCGACCGGCTCGGCATCACCGAGGACCAGCTCGCCCGCGGTGGTTACACGGTCCGTACGACCTTCGACCTGACGGCGCAGGACGCGACGGCGGAGCTGGCGGCCGACGGCACCAAAAAGAAGACCGGGGAGAAGACCGGGGAGAAGGCGGCCGAGGAGAAGGCGGCCGATGCGAAGGCGGGTGGGAAGAAGCGGGCCGAGGTGAAAACGACCGGGGACGTGCGGGTCCACACGGCCGTGGTCGCGCTGGTCCCGGGCGACGGCGCGGTCCGCGTGCTGTACGGCGGCGCGGACTACGCCAGTCAGCCCTTCAACGACGCGCGGGACGGAGCGGTGGAGGCGGGCACCGCGCTCCAGCCGTTCTCCGGCATGAAGCTGCTCGCCCCCCTCACGGACCTCACCCGTACCGCGGCCCCGACCCCGCTCCGACTCGCCTCCGCGTACGCCACGGCGGCGGCGCACGGCGTCTACGCCACGCCGTACACGGTCGCGAAGATCACCCGCGCGGGCCGCACCCTCTACGAGGCCCACCCCCGCACCCGTACGGCCATGACACGCGCCGACGCGGGAATGGTCGCCAAGCTCCTGTACGGCCGGTTGGACGCTGCTCCGGCCACCCGGACCGGCGCCGCGGGCCTGCGCACGCTCTGGCAGACGACCTACGACGAACATCTCACCCTCACCGTCGCCCTCTTCGCGGAACACCCGGCCAAGGGCAAGAAGGCGGCCCTGCCCGCACCCCTCCCGTACACGGCGGGGAGCCGTTCGCTGTCCGTCTCCGAGGGCGTCTGGTCCAAGATCGTCGGCACCGCCGAAGGCCACGATCCGGCTGCGGAACCAAATCCGGGGCTTCCAACCGGCCAAACAAAGCCCATACTGGCTACACGATGACGAAACCCTCCGCGCCCCGGCGCCACCTGCCCACCAGCCCCTTCGCCGCCCCGGTCGTCCCCGTGGCCAAGGAATTCAGCCTCGGAGACCGGGTCACCCACGACCAGTTCGGCCTGGGCACGATCATCGGTGTCGAAGAGGGCATCGCCATGCTCGTCGACTTCGGCTCCCGCCAGGCCCGCATCCTCAGCCCCTACACCCGGATGGACCGGCTCTGACGCACGTCACGAGCCCACACCTCGCGACCGCGCACCTCACGAACGGCCCACTCCACTAGCCGCTCGCCGTTCGTCGGCAGAGGCTGGACGTATGACCGTCCCGGCGCGTGATGACCTTCCCTTCGACGATCTCACGGACTTCGAGAACGCCGATCGGGGGTTCATCGCGGCGTTGGACCCGCCCGTGATCACCGACGCCGAGGCACAGATCGTCTACGACGGGAACGCGTACGCCTTCCTGGACGAGGAGTGCCCCGACACCGCGCACCCAAGCCTGTGGCGGCAGTCACAGCTGTGCGCGCGCCACGGCCTGTACGAGGTCACCGAGGGCGTGTACCAGGTGCGCGGCCTCGATCTCTCGAACATGACCCTCGTCGAGGGCAAGCACGGTGTGATCGTGATCGACCCGCTGATCTCGGCGGAGTGCGCCGCTGCCGCGCTCGGGCTCTACCACGAGCACCGGGGCGCACGGCCCGTGACCGGCCTCCTCTACACCCATTCCCACGTCGACCACTTCGGCGGCGCCCGCGGAGTGGTGGCGCACGGCAGCGAGAGCGGACTGCCCGTCCTCGCGCCCGGGGGATTCCTTGAGCACGCGGTCAGCGAGAGCGTCTTCGCGGGCAACGCGATGCTGCGACGGTCGGCGTTCATGTACGGCTCCCGGCTGCCGAGGGCCCCGCGCGGCCAGATCGGTACCGGGCTCGGCACCATCACCTCCACCGGCACCGTGACGCTCATCGCCCCGAACGTGGACATCACCCGGACGGGGCAGGAGGAGACCGTCGACGGTGTGCGGTTCGTCTTCCAGCTCACGCCCGGGACCGAGGCGCCCGCCGAGATGAACTTCCTGCTCCCCGAGCAGCGCGCCCTGTGCGTGGCCGAGAACGCCAGCCACACCCTGCACAACGTGCTCACCCTGCGCGGGGCCCCGGTCCGCGACGCGCACGTGTGGGCCCGCTATCTCGACGAGACGATCGACGTGTTCGGTGACACCTACGACGTGGCGTTCGCCTCCCACCACTGGCCGATCTGGGGCCGGGCGAACGTCGTCAGGTTCCTCGGCGAACAACGGGACCTGTACGCCTACCTGCACGACCAGACCCTCCGGATGCTCAACCGGGGCCTGACCGGCACCGAGATCGCCGAGGAACTCCTGCTGCCGCCCGCGCTGGAGAGGGCCTGGCACGCCCGCGGCTACTACGGCTCGGTCAGCCACAACGTCAAGGCCGTCTACCAGCGGTACATGGGCTGGTACGACGGCAACCCCGCCCACCTCTGGGAGCATCCGCCGGTCGAACTCGGGCGGCGGTACGTGGAGTTGGCGGGCGGCCAGACGGAGACCCTGGTCAAGGCGCGGGCGTACATCGACGCCGGTGACCTGCGGTTCGCCGCCACCCTCCTCAACCACCTGGTGTTCTCCGACCCGTCGAACAACGCGGCCAAGGACACCCTCGCGGGCGTCTACGAACGGCTCGGGTACGGCGCGGAGAACGGGACCTGGCGCAACGCCTACCTCACGGCCGCCCTGGAACTGCGCGCGGGCACCGCCGACATCCCCGTCGACACCACGAGCCCCGAACTGACGTCCGCGCTGACCGTGAGCATGCTCCTCGACTCGCTCGCCGTCCGTATCGAGGGCCCCCGCGCCTGGAACGAACACCTCACCCTCGACCTCGTCGTCATCGACGAGCAGCGCCGCCACCGCGTCAACCTCCACAACGGCGCCCTCACCCACCGCGCCATGCCGGTCCATCACACCCCGAAGCCGCACGCGGACCTGACCCTGACCCTCACCCGCCCGGAACTGCTCGGGGTCGTCTCGGGCCGGGGTCTCGCGGGCATCGAGTCGGACGGCGACACCACCGTGCTGGCCCGGCTGCTGTCGTACGTCTCCGAGCCGGACAAGGCGTTCCCGATCGTGACGCCGTGAAGCACCCAGGGAGGGCGTGCCGGGGAAAACCGTTCGACAGGTCCGGCTCCCTCCGATGAGGATCCGCGCTGTGACAGACAACGCTGCAAGAGACAACGTCGAGCCGGCCGCCCGCGTCCTCCCCGCCGGCCCGAAGGCGGTGCGATTCGTCGAGATGACGAGCGCGGCCATGACCGCCCTGCTGGAATCCGACCTCGACCGGGCCGGTGCCGAGGTGGGGGCCGAACTCACCGAGTACTTCCTCAGCGACAGCGCGCGCTGGCTCTGGCGCTACCGGCTGAACCAGCTGACCGCGCGGCCCGAGTGCGCGGGATGGCTGTCCAAGGTCGTGATCGCCGAACCGGAGGGTACGGTCGTCGGCTTCGCCGGGTTCCACGGGCCGCCGGACGAGACGGGCATGGTGGAGATCGGCTACTCCGTGGACCCCGCCCACCGCCGCCGGGGCTACGCACGGGCGATCCTGGCCGCGTTGATGCGCCGGGCCGCCGCCGACGCCCGGGTCCGGACCCTGCGCCTGACGATCAGTCCCGACAACGCCGCGTCCCTGGCGACGATCGCCGGGTTCGGCTTCACGGAGGTCGGCGAACAGTGGGACGAGGAGGACGGCCTCGAAACCATCTTCGAGATCCCCGCCTCCGAGATATCCGCCTCCTAGACACCACTCGGGGTGCGCGCGCTACCGCCGCTCACACCCCGCTTCGGCCTGAACGGGCTCGCCCTCAAGCGCCGGACGGGCCGAGGCTTTTAGGGGCGCGGGGAACGGCGCGGCCGGCCCCCACCGGCCCACGGCCGAGGAACCACCCCCAGGGGCGCGGGGAACTGCGCGAGCGGGTCCGTCACAGCGGGGGCTGGGCCGGGGCGGGGCCCAGGGTGGTGGTGCCGGGGGCCGTACGGTGGCCGAGGCCCGTGCGGTAGGCGTCGAGGGCCGCTTCCACCCGGCCCGTGCGGCGCAACAGGTCCCCGAGGAGCCGGCACAGGTCGGCGAGATCCCCCGCCGCCCCCGCCCGCTCGAGAAGGCTCAGCGCCCGCACGTAGTGCTCCTCGGCGGACTCCGTGTCCCGGGCGTCCTCGGCGATGATGCCGAGCAGGCGGTGCGCGCCGGCCGAGTGCACGGCGCCGCGCTCGGGACTGAGGTCACCGAGCACCTCGTGGAGGAGGATGGCGGCCTCGGCCGACTTCCCACGCCGGTGCAGTACGTCCGCGAGCTCCACGTTGACCTGGCTCGTGTACAGGGCGGCGCGCTTCGCCGAGAGCATCGCCTGCGCCTCCCGCAACTCGCTCTCCGCCCGCTCCAGTTCACCGTTCTGCGCGTACAAGTAGCCACGCATCCAGTGACAGTTGGCGAGTTCGGTACGGATCTGGAGCTGCCGGTACAGCTCGGAGGCCTTGGCGAGGGAGGCGTCGGCCTCGGCGACCCGGCCCTCGGCGATCATCGTGCGGGCGACGGAGCGGTGCATCCGGGCGACGAGGGCCGGATCACCCACCTGGGGCGCCAGGGCGAGCGCGAACTCCGCCGCCTGCGCGGCCCGCGCATGGGCGCCCATGTCCATGTACGGGGCGATGACGCCCGTGTAGAGGAGCAGCAGCGCGTCCGGGTCGTGCATCCCCGTGCGGTTGAGCTCGTCGAGGGTGGACTCGAACAGATAACAGGCGTAGCGGAGTTCACCGGCGAGGTAGTGGGACACCGCCCGGCCGCGGAGGGCGGGCACCCGGTTCGGCAGGGGTGCGTCGCCGAGGCGCTGTTCCGAGGCCTCGAAACGTTCCCGCGCGGTCTCCAGGTTCCCGGTCTCCAGGGCGCATTCGCCGAGCCCGAGCAGCGCCGCGGCCTGCTCGGCGACGAGCCCGTGCGCGTCCGCCTCCGCGAGGAGCGCGTCGTACTGCTCCGCCGCGACCTCCGCCTCGCCGGTGGCGAGCGTGCGCTGGGCGTCGGTGAGCCGCAGCCGCAGATCGGTGGCGAGGTGGGCGGGGCGCCCGGTCGCGATCTCCTCGTACGCCACCCCGAGCCGCTCGGCGATGTGCCTCAGCGCGGGCTCGGAGGCCCGCACCCGCCCGGCCTCCAGGGTGGAGATGTACGCGGGCGTGTACGCCGGTTCCGCCAACTGCTTCTGCGTCAGTCCGCGTTCCGTACGCAACTGCTGAACCCTGCGCCCGATGACCTCCGGGCCGTCACGCTCCGCCATGGATTAAGCATGCCATTAACCCGAGTTACACTCGGCCAACTTTTGACTATTGTCCAACTCCCCTTGCGCCCCTTGCCCTTTGATGCTTCGAACCCCTACGTTAAGCGGCGGATTAAGCCTGCTTAATACGCCGCTGTTGTTGCGAGGTCGCCATGCTCCGACGTATTTTCGCGCGCTACTTCAGAGGATTCGGCGCGGCCGTCGTCGCCGTCGCCGCCCTGGTCCTGGCAGCGAACGCCGGCCCCGCCCGAGCGGCCGAAGCCACCGTCCCGCACCTCCAGCACCTCACGGGCCACGCGCAGGCCCTTCGCTAGACCGGCCGCCGACGGGAACTCCCCCGTCCCGTCGGCGGCCCCTACGCTGGCCCCGTGATCTCGCCTGCCGCACGCATCGCACTGGACCTCACCGCCGACCTCCCGGTTCCCGACCTGGAGGACTTCTACCGCGACCTGCACCGACACCCGGAGCTGTCGATGCGGGAACACCGGACGGCCGCCGCGCTCGCCGACCGGCTGCGCAGGTCCGGGTTCGACACGGTCACCGGCGTCGGCGGCACCGGAGTCGTCGGCGTCCTGCGCAACGGGCCCGG
Source organism: Streptomyces diastatochromogenes (assembly GCA_001550305.1). Lineage (GTDB taxonomy): Bacteria > Actinomycetota > Actinomycetes > Streptomycetales > Streptomycetaceae > Streptomyces > Streptomyces mirabilis_D. The sequence continues at coordinate 4,299 of LRTP01000419.1, read as the reverse complement.
GCCGACCGTGCTGCTGCGCGCCGACATGGACGCGCTGCCGGTGCAGGAGGAGACCGGACTGCCGTACGCCTCCCGGACGCCCGGCGTGATGCACGCCTGCGGGCACGATCTGCACGTCACCTGGCTGGCGGGCGCGGCCCGGGCGCTCGCCGCCGGACGCGACGCCTGGTCCGGCACGCTCCTCGTGCTCGGGCAGCCCGCCGAGGAGACCGGCGAGGGCGCGTCGGGGATGGTCGCGGACGGACTGTACGAGAGGTTCCCGCGGCCGGACGTCCTGCTCGCCCAGCACGCGGCCCCCGGTCCCGCCGGGCTGTACGCCCACTCGCCCGGCCTGATCATGTCCGCCTCCACCGACGTGGACATCGTCGTGCACGGGCGGGGCGGGCACGGTTCGCGTCCGGAGTCGACCGTCGATCCGGTCGTCACCGCCGCGTACCTCGTGACCCGGCTGCAGACCGTCGTCAGCCGGGAGCTCGCGGCGCGCGAGTCGGCCGTGCTGAGCGTGGGACGGATCGAGGCGGGCACCCGGCACAACATCATCCCCGCCGAGGCCCGGATCGCCCTCAACATCCGTACGCAGTCGGACGAGGTCCGTGAGCGGATGATCGCGGCGATCCGGCGGATCGCGGCGGGCGAGTGCCTGGCCGCCGGCTGCCCGCGCGAGCCCGACGTCGTCGTCGGCAACAACTTCCCGGTCACCGTCAACGACCCGGAGACCGACCGCCGGGTCGCGGCCGTGCACGGCGAGGTCTTCGGCGCCGGGACGATCCTCGACCCGGGCCCGGCGATGGGCAGCGAGGACTTCCCCCGGCTCGCGGAGGGGAAGATCCCGTACTCCTACTGGTTCGTGACCAGCACCTCGGCCGAGGTGTGGGACGCGGCCCCGGGCGACGACCTCATGGAGAAGTTCGCGGCCGTGCCCAGCAATCACAGCCCGCAGTTCGCGCCCGACCTGGCGACGCTCGCGCCGGGCGTACGGACGCTGGTGTCGGGGGCACTCGCGTACCTCGTCACCCCGGAAGAACCTTCCTGAGTTCCTTGTCCAGTTCGGCGGCCAACTCTGCGTCGCCCGGCGGGTCGTCGGTGAACAGCGTGCCCAGCTCGGTGGCGAACGTCTGGGTGAACGCGCCGTACAGGGGGGTGCGGGGGCGCTGGACGGCGCGCCGGAGCGCGGGGAGCAGGATCGTCCGCGCGTACGCGGGGCGCCCGTGGTCGTCGCGCGGCATGCGGTCGGCGCTCTCGCCGGAGGGTGAGGCCGAGGGCGAGGCCGCTCCGGGGGTCCTCGCCACGCCGCAGGTCACGTCGTCGGCCGTGTACGCGGACTCCCGGGTGGCCGCGAACCCCGCGTCGAGCAGACAGCGTTCGCTCTCCCTGCTCGTGAGGAACCGTATCAACTCCTTTGCCTTGTCGGCCTGTTGGGACGATCCGGCCAGCGCCAGGTTCTGGCCGCCGAGCACCGCCCGGCCGGGCAGCGGAGCGACGCCGAGCTGCGCGTCGGTCAGGGACTGGTGCAGGGTGCGGTAGGCGTAGGGCCAGTGACGCAGGAACGCCGTACGCCCGTCCGCGAAGTCGGTGAGCGACTCGCCCTCGTCCGAGCGGACCGCGTCCCCGAGCGTGTACGCGCCCTGGGTGCGGGCGCGCAGCTCCGCGATCCCGTCCGTCAACTGCTGGACGGTGGCGGTGTATCGGCCGTTCTCGTCGGTGAGGCCGGCGCCGTCCGTGGCGGACAGGAACGCCTCGATCCCGTTGACCGTGCGGCCCTCGTACGGGCCGAGCTGGGTGGTCCAGCCCTTCTCGTACCCCTTCGGCCGCGACCGGCCCGGCGCCTCGACGGCGTCGATGAGGTCCCGCAGCTGCCGCCAGGTGATCCCCTTGCTCAGGTCGGTGTCCTGGACGTGCGCCTGCTTGAGGTGGTCCCGGCGGTAGTAGAGCAGGCCGACGTCGCTGTTGAAGGGGACGGCGTAGAGCTTTCCGCCCCAACGGGCCGTGCTGGCGACCGACTTGATGACGTCCGCGCCGACCAGGGCGTCCGGCAGCGGGCGGATGAGGTGCGCGGCGGCGAACTCCGGCACCCAGGTGACGTCCAGGTTGACGACGTCGTACTGGGCGCTGCCGGACTGGAGCGCGCCGAGCAGTTGGCTGCGCTGCTGGTCGGCGGAGCCCGGCAGTTCGACCAGGCGGGCGTGGACGTCGCTGTGTTCCCTGTCCTGCTGGGCGTTCCACGCGTCGATGAGTTGCTGGCGGATGCCGCCCTTGCCGGTCACGTCCCGCCCGCTGGCCACGACGATGTCCCCGGAGGCGCCGGGGGTGGCCGTGGCACCGGGTCCGGCCTGTCCGCCGCCGCTGCAGGCGGTCAGCAGCAGAGCGAGGGCCAGCCCGTACCCGTAGATCCGCCCGTAGACCCGCCCGTAGAACCGTCCTTGGACTCGTCCTTGGACCCGCCCGTGGCCCCGCCCGTGGCCCCGCCCGGATGGTCGCAGCCGTCGCCGCATCACTCGTCCCCCGTTCCGGTGCGCGCGACCTCGTCCCGCAGGCCCGCCACGAGGTCGCCCTTGGTGTCCAGGCAGCGCCCGCCGCTCGCGTCGGAGATCCGCTGGTCGGGCCTGCCCTTGGCGCAGCCGCCGCTGTCGAGGGCCGCCATGACCACCGGGACGCCCCTGGTCCGGGCCGAGGTGAGCAGTTCGTCCAAGTGGCCCTTCGCCGTGAGGTGGTTGTCGTCCTCGTCGTCGGTGAGGAAGACGATCAGCTCGGGGCGGTCGTCGTCCCTGCCCTTCTGGGCCATGGTGTCCAGCGCCGCCTTCAGCGCGCCGTACGGGTCGGCCTCCGCGTCCTTGACCGCGGCCCGGTCCAGGGCCCGCTCGGCGTCGCCGCGCTTGTGGGGTCCGAAGGGCAGCAGTTCGGCGTACGGGCTGCGGCCGAGGGAGGCCACGGACCAGACGCCGTACTCGTCCTGTGTGCCGAGTCCGCCGAGGGACTGCTTGAGGATGCCGGGGGCGCCGCCCGGCCCCTGCCACAGACCGGCCATCGAGCCGGAGCTGTCCAGCAGGAAGAGCACCCGGCCGGGGCCCTTGGCGTTGCGGTACTGGTTCAGGGCCGTGTCCATCGCCTCGGCGCCCGCGGCCCCGGCGGGCCGGCCGGGGTCGGAGATCAGACCGGTGGCCGAGTCGTGGGCGGCGAGGAAGGCGTGGGAGCCGGAAGGGGCGCGGAAGCCGTCCTGCCCGAAGACCGCGAGACCGTTGTCGACCTCCTTGCCGCTGTTCTTCTCGCCCGTGTCGCCGGTGCCCGTGAGCCAGTCGTGGAAGCGCCGTATCGCGTCGTCCCGGGCCGCCTCGTCCTTGTCGCCGCCCGTCCAGCGGACGCGGACGAAGGTGGGGGTCAGGCCCGGCACGTCGTCGGGGTACTCGGCCATCCGCGGGGTGCGTGTCGTCCGGTCGCAGCCGACCCCGCTCACCATCAGGAACTCCGGTACGAGGGCCGCGGTGCTCCGGTCGGTGTCCGCGTTGTCGGGCAGGGTGCACAGCAGGTCACCGGCGGTGGGCGCGGGCGGTCCCGTCTGGGCCACGCTCCCCTCCGCCCGGCCCACGTCGGCCCTGCCCGGGCCGTAGAGGCCGACCGTGGCCAGCAGCGCGGAGTCGGTGTACTCGGGGTCCGGGCGCCGTACGGAGGCGCTCTTGTCCCGGCGCGCCAGCTTCGCCCGCAGGCCCGCGAGCGAGTCGCCGGTCCGGTCGCGCTGCGAGTCCTCGGCGATGCCCTGCGGCAGCGACAGCACCATCGGGGAGTACGCGAACGGCGCCGCGTCCGGCTCCAGCGTCACGTAGGTCCGCGCCACCCCGAAGGAGCGCGCCCTGGCCGCGGTCGCGCGCGTGCCCGGGATCCAGATGTCCGGCTGGGGCCCGATGTCGCGCTGCGGGTCGGTGTCGTCGCTCACCGGCCGTTGCCAGGGGTCCGACTGGTCGCGCAGGCCCGCCACCACGGCCGCCGAGCCCGCGCCGTACACCGTGATCCCACTGCGTCGGCAGCCGCCGCCCGTGGTGTTCGCCGCCGACGTGAGATAGGTGTCGGCCGCCTTGCGGACGGTGGATTCGAGATCGGGGTCCGTGAGCAGCCGCAGTTCCACGGGTGGGCCGCAGGCGGACCGGTCGGAGGCCGCGTTGTCGACGACGAAGTAGCCGACGAGACCGAGGGCGGCGGCGAGGACGAGGAGGACGACGACGGCACGGCGGGTCGACCGCCCGCCGGGGGCGTGGCCTGGAGGCCGGTGGGGTGCGGCAGCCGAGAGCCGGAGCGCGCCCGGGCCCA
>LRTP01000418.1 GCA_001550305.1 Streptomyces diastatochromogenes | reverse complement strand
TGATCCACCGGCACCCAAGACCCCCACGGTTCCTTGGCCACTTCCAGGGGCGCGCCGAAGACGGGCTCGGAGGAGAAACCGGTCGCCGTGATCCAGCGTTTCCTGCCGCCAGAGGCGTGCGCCGGATTCACGAACCCCCTGCAATCGAGGTCGGGATGACCGCCGCCCCGGGATGTCGTGGCCGGCGCGGACGCTTTGCAGTCCGTGACCCGCATGGTCAGCTGATGCCCGACCAGCCCCAAGCGCCCGACGGCCGAGACGGCCATGTAGACGGCGACACCGAAGAGGGAAAGGGCGATCACACCGCAGAGGACAGCCCCGAAGACCTGCTTCCGCCCCATACGCACCGTAGTCTGCTTGGCCACCGTCCGATCGTACGAACCCACCGCTAGGACACCGGCAGCGCCCCTACGCCTTCCGGTACCTCCCAGCCGCCGGGACACCGGCCATCAAGTACGCGGGACCCCTCTTCCCGGGAAGCTACAAACCCGCAGGTCGCCGAATTCCGTCGTGGTTCACACCGAGGTCTGCTCTGCGGCGGCCTTGGGCTTCCGGCAGGGCCTGTTCTGTCGCGCTGAAGGTTGAGCAGTCTCGGCGAAGGTTGAGTGGCTGCCGACGAGGGACCGGGGGAGCACGAGGGCGGTGGTGTCCTCACGGAGGCGTTCCTGACCTGCGGCCGCATTCAAGATCAGTCTCACCGGGCTGCACTGATGCCCCAGGGCCGATGCGATCTCACGTGTCGTTACTTTGAGTATCGGAATCATCGCATAGTGTGTCGGCCGGGCGTCTGTGCCGTTTCCGTCGTCACGATGTGCAGGGCTCCGCCCCCCAACAACATCCGGGACAGTCACGGTCCGCGGAACCCGGCGGCTGCCTGGGGGCCGACCATGCTGGCCGGCCCCCAGGCAGCCGCGTCAGCCGTTAACGGTGAGGGAGTGCAGTGAGCGACAAGGAACCGAAGCTGATCTACGGACAGGGCGCCGAGGCGTGCCCCGAGGGAAACTTCTGTCTCTACCGGGCCACTGGCTTCAACGTGGGCCAGACCCCGGGGCGTGGAGACAAGATCCTGGCCATTCCTATGGGCGCGTATGTCAACAACTTCTCCGAGTACGGGTTCGACCACAGCGGTGACGGGGTGAGCGGAGTCGTCAACAACACGGTCGAGGACAACGCGCTCTTCTCGGCCGCCAACCAGCAGGGGCACTCACTGCCGGTGGACCGGGGGACCTCGATTGCGAACCTGGCCGCCATCCCCATGGCCGGGAGTCCGAACGGCTCCTGGAACGACCAGGCCCAGTCCGCGCTGGCGTCCCGCTTCGTGGGGAACCTGCACGTCGACCAGGAACTGCGCGGCCACTGGGCGGAAGGGCCGGGGCACCTCTACTCCTACCGGCTCACGATGCACGCCGAGGACACCCGCGTCATGAAATGGGCCGTGGGCTTCGGTGACCTGCCGCAGGGAACCTCGCTGTCCAAGAGCTTCATCGACGCCTTCTGGGGCGAGATCCTCCGCAACGGCACCGACGGCGCCGTCCTGCTCGGCTCCCCCCAAGGCGGCGGACACAGCGTCGATCCCGGCACTGTCCTCCCCATCGACATCCAGGTCCTCTACTCCGACGAAAGCCCCGCCTACGAACGCCTCACCGGCCTGAACGCCCAACAACTGGGCTGACCCGACACCCGGCCCACACCGAACTCCCCCGGACGCGGCCGTCCGGGGGAGTTCGGTGTGGGCCGGCACGCTGGTGCGGGCCGGATCCCGACGCAGGACCTCGTGCACTCCTCTGTCATCCAATCCAGGCGTTTGACAACGAATCCAGTCATCCGGGCTTCGTACGACCGATCTTCGGTAAGGTCCGCGAGCGGCATCTGGAAGAGCCAGCGGCGACCAAGGTGGTCAAGGCCCAGCCCTTTCGCCCGTACCCTTCGCAGGGTCTACGGCGTCAAATTGCGGGCGCCGAACACTGGAGGCAACACTTCATGCTGATTGCTCAGCGTCCGTCGTTGACCGAAGAGGTCGTCGACGAGTTCCGCTCCCGGTTCGTGATCGAGCCGCTGGAGCCGGGCTTCGGCTACACCCTCGGCAATTCCCTGCGCCGGACCCTCCTGTCCTCGATCCCGGGTGCGGCGGTCACGTCCGTCCGCATCGACGGCGTTCTGCACGAGTTCACCACCGTGCCGGGCGTCAAGGAGGACGTCACCGACCTGATCCTCAACATCAAGCAGCTGGTCGTCTCCTCGGAGCACGACGAGCCGGTCGTGATGTACCTGCGCAAGCAGGGCCCGGGTCTGGTCACCGCCGCCGACATCGCGCCGCCGGCCGGTGTCGAGGTGCACAACCCTGACCTGGTGCTCGCCACGCTCAACGGCAAGGGCAAGCTGGAGATGGAGCTGACCGTCGAGCGCGGTCGCGGCTACGTCTCCGCCGTTCAGAACAAGCAGGTGGGCCAGGAGATCGGCCGTATTCCGGTCGACTCGATCTACTCGCCGGTGCTGAAGGTCACGTACAAGGTCGAGGCGACCCGTGTCGAGCAGCGCACCGACTTCGACAAGCTGATCGTCGACGTCGAGACCAAGCAGGCCATGCGTCCCCGTGACGCCATGGCGTCGGCCGGTAAGACCCTGGTCGAGCTGTTCGGTCTGGCTCGCGAGCTCAACATCGACGCCGAAGGCATCGACATGGGCCCCTCGCCCGTCGACGCGGCACTCGCCGCCGATCTGATCCTGCCGATCGAGGAGCTCGACTTCACCGTCCGCTCGTACAACTGCCTCAAGCGAGAGGGAGTCCATACCGTAGGTGAGCTCGTCGGCCGCTCCGAGGCCGACCTGCTCGACATCCGCAACTTCGGTGCAAAGTCGATCGACGAGGTCAAGGCCAAGCTTGCCGGCATGGGCCTGGCCCTCAAGGACAGCCCGCCCGGATTCGACCCCATCGCTGCTGCCGACACCTTCGCCGCCGACGACGCGACGGACGCCAAGTTCATCGAAACAGAGCAGTACTGAATACTGCGCTGCGCCGGGCCTTGCCACCCAATCCAGTCGCCGCAGGCCAGGGACTCGGCACCATCAACGGCACCATGGGGCAGTCTTGTCAGCGAAGTCCCCTGGGCCCACTCCCGGACGTCCGCACGCTCGCGCCGGTGAACTCGTCGACCAGGTCCCACCCTGCGCCCCCGGCGGCAGGGGCGATCCGGAACCGGGTGTCGGACTGCTCGGCCGGGGGCTCGGCGAAGAACACGTAGCCGCTGCCGTGCGGCTCCGTCGTCGCCAGTCCGGCCCGGCGCAGGGCGTCGGCCATGAACGGTGCCACGGCGCGGGAGGGACCGTCGAGCGTGTGCCACCAGGCGACGGCGCACCGGGCGGTCAGCCCCAGAGGGCGGCGTACCGGCTGCTCAGAGATTGCCACACCGCCCCGGGGGCGGTCGAGGAATCCGGCAAGGGCGGCGTCGGCACGCTGGAGCGTGGCCACCTGGGGGGCGGTGCGCTCGCGCAGTTCGACCAGGGCGGCGGTGTGCGCGGGCAGCAGCCGCTGACGGATGTGGTCGGCCGTGTGCCGCGCGGTGGCCTTGGCCTGGCTCTCGCTGGGGCGCGGGCGGGGCAGGGCCGTAACCGTGATCGCCTTGACCTCGATCCCGTGCGCGGTGGCCTGCTCGGGCAGAACCGCGGTGACGGTGATCCGGGTCCGGGGGCCGTTGGGGGTGAGTTCCAGGGCGCGGCGTCGGCGTAGACGATCCGCACCCGGCCGGTGTCGCCGTCCTTCTCGGTGCACTCGGCGCCGAGCTGCTCGGCAACCGCGCGCGAGGGACTCAAGGCCGGCGGGGGTGGACCGTTCCATGGTGGGTCTCCTTTGGGAAAGGGGGGACGGGGGACTCGGGGCGGTGCGCCTACGGCGCAGGGGGCTTGGCGTCGCGCTGGGCGTCGTGGCGCTCGGCGTCGGCGCGGGCGTCCTCGGCGGTGTATCCGGTGTCGCACCAGGCGTGGCAGAGCTGTCCGGGCGGGGCGTTGCAGGTCTCGCACCGTTCTTCGAAGTCCTCGGGCCTAAACGGCGGCGGGCTGCTCATGCCGGGACGTCCTTGATTGTGTTCCGCCACCAGGTGGGCGGACAGGACCGGGGCCCTCGTCATCAGTGCCGCGCAGCTGGCCTGCCAGATCTGCCCCGGACTGGACGGGGAGATCTGGAAGTTGGTGGCCGGGCTGACCTGCCACATGCGGCCGTGCGGGTCGGTCACGGTGTAGGTGAGGAACTGCGGGTCGTCCTGGCGGCCGTTGTCGCTCCAGTCAAGGCCGGCGGCGGTGAGGGCGCGGCCGAGCTGGGCGCAGCGTTCCGGGGTGGCGTGGGCGAATCTTGCCACGGGGCATCTCTCCTCGTGATCAGGGGCGGGGGCCGGGGCGGCCTGGCGGTAGGCCACCCCGGGGAGCGGCCGTATCGGCCTACGGGCGGGGGAGCTCGCGGTGGATGCGCTCGCTGGTCTCGCGCGCCTCCCGGCGGGCCTGCGGCTTCCGGGCTGGCCGCGTAGACGATTTCGACGCTCCCGAACGCGTTGTCGGCGTCCTCGCGGTACTCGTCGCACAGATCGGCCCGTTCGCCCGGATCGGCGGGGGCCTCCTCCACGTGCCAGATGTCGACGTCGCCGCCGCCCTTCCACTGACCGACCACGAAGTACGGGCGATCCCGGTTCTCCGGCGCGGCGGCGGGCCGGGCCAACCCCTCGTACTCCGACCGGAAGAGCGTCAGACGGCGGCCCTCCTCATCGGCTGCGCCCCTGCTGACCTCGGCCCACTTCGGCAGGTACTCGGCGCGGTGCGCCAGACTCTCGCGGTCCGGTGCCAGCAGCAGCGCGAACACCGGGTGCGGACGGGCGGTGAACCAGCGGGCCAGCGTCCACCAGGCGGCGAGACTGCGAGCGGCCTGGACCCGGTGGGCCTCGGCCTCCTCCAGGTAGCGGGCCTGCGCCTGTTCCGCGTACGAGATCATCGCGTCCAGCCACTGCAGCAACTGCGGGGTGTCGTGGCGACGGGCCGCGAGCTGGAGGCGGGCGAAGTCGCTGCGTGCGGCGTAGTCCGCGGCGCACGCGCGCAGGATGGCGGTCAGCGTCTGGCTGGCCTGCTCGGGCGCGGGGCGGTCGTCGGTGTCGACCAGGGACACCGGTCCCTGCCACCCCCAGGGCACGTCGGCGGAGTGGGCCAGCACCCGGACTGTGCTGCCCTGGTAGGCGCGGCCACGGATGCGCACGAGCGGTTCGACGGGCAGCTCGCGCACGGCGCTGGCGGATCCGAGACTGGCCCGGACGGCGTCGAACTGGTCCCACCGGGCGGGGCTGCTGGTCGCGGTCACGTGGACGGTTCCCCGGGCGGCACCGGTGAGGCTGTAGCGCACGCTGCCGGTGGCGTCTGCCTCGGACGGAACGGCGCGGACGGTACCGGACGGGGTGGCAATGGTGATCACAGGGTGTCTCCTCACAGGGCGTACAGGAATGGGGAGTTGACGGGCGGCCAGCCCCCGCCGGGGCCGGGCGGTGGCCTCAGCCGGTGACGGACAGGTCCGGCAGGAACGGGGCGGGGTACGCGCTGGCGACGGGCGCTCAGCTGCCCCCGCACGGTCGTACGGCGGCCTGCACGGCGGCGGCCTTCATGCCGTGCAGCCATCCGCGCTCGATGCGCCACCCGCAGACAACCGGGCCCGGTTCCTGGCCGGTCTGCACGACCAGGATGGCCAGGACCGTGCAGCTGCCTTCCAGGGCGGCCGTGAGCTTCGATGGCGGCGAACTCGTCCGGATCCGCGTCCAGGTGCCATGCAGGGGCGGTCGTGACCGTGACGGTGGCGCTGGCCAGGCGGTACCGGCCGTCGACGTCCACCGCGGCGTAGTGCAGGGGGTGACCTCCGGCCCCAGGGCGGTGAAGAGCTGGGCGAATGCGCGGTGCGTGCGGCGGCGGGCGGCCGTGATCGCTTCGTCTCCGGGGTACGGCAGGCTGCGGCGGTCGGCGCGGGCGGGCTGGTCGGGCTGCGGGTTCGTCACGGTGACTCCAGCGGGGCGACGGGTGGGGGCCGGCTGCGCGCGGCGGGCGGGGGTGCCCGCACGCCGTGGCGCGCGGGCACTGGTCAGATGACGGGGCGGTGGCGGCCCAACTCGTCCAGGCGGCGGATGTCGGGCGCGGGCTCCTGGAGGTGGCACCAGGTGCGCCCCATGAAGTCCTCGGCGGTGTAGAAGTGCACCGTCCGGGCCCGGTCGCTTCCGCCTGGCGTGGTGTACGCGGCGGCGTACCAGTAGCCGTTGATGTTGACCGGAACGGTGTCCTCGGGCCACTCGTGCGGGATGGGGGTCAGGTGCGCCCGGCGGGCGTGGTGCAGGCGGCGGTCTGTGGTGAGGTCGACCGCCATGAAGTGGTCCCGCTCCATCGGGTGCCGCTCGCCGAACTCGTCGTCCTGCTCCCAGCAGGCGTCGCAGTGGCCGAACCACATGCACGGCAGGAGGTACAGGGGGCGGTCGTGCATCTCGGTGATGGTGCCGTGGTAGGTGACGCGGCTCCCGATGAACAACCGGGGCGCGGGCGCGGTCTCAGACATGGGCGGCCTGCCAGGCCTTCGCGTTCCACTGGCGGGTCAGTTCGTCGGCGTACGCGACCTCCCGCGCGGCCTCGCCGTCCAGGGCGGCCACGACCAGGACGCTGCCCCGGATGTCGTCGGCGCGGCGCTGGGCGGCAGCGGCCTGCTCCTTGCGCTTGGCCTCGTCCTCCGGCACGCGCCGTACGAGGTGGATGTGCCGGTCACGGGTGAATATCACGACGTAGCGGCGGAAGTCCTCGATCCGCGAGGGGCGGGCCGGGCCGGTCGTGGTGTCGGCCAGCGTCGCGCGGGCCTCGGCCAGCAGCTTCGCCACTTCCTCCGTCGCCTTCACGCCCGTGTCCCGCTGGGGCTGGTTGCGGCCGTAGTAGACGCGGGCCTTGTCACGGACAGGGGCGAACTCCACCGGGGCGTAGATGCTGAGCATCCGGCGCGCGTAGGCGTCGCGCTGGTCCCGCTCGACCTGGGCGGCGTGGGCGGTCAGGGTCACCGTTGCCTGCCTCCACCCCAGGGCGCGGGCGGCGCAGGATGTGCCGTAGTACACGACGTCTTCGGCGGTGCCGTCCTCGTTCCCGTCGGCGTCCAGCGGCATCAGCGCTACCGTGCGCTTGAGTCCGCGGCGGCCGCAGCAACCACACTCGTCGTAGTCGTCAACGATGCCTTTGATCGTCCACTTCGGGATGGGCATGAATGGCCTTCCGTGGGGCGGTGGGTGGGGCGTCGAGCTGCTGGGCATCCGCCGGCGCGGCCTGGGCGCAGGAAGCGGCGGACGTGTTCTTGGCGCGCGGGCTGCTCCGCAGACGCGACGCGCTGCCGCTACGCGGCAGGGGCGGGCCGGGGAGCGCTCCGCGCTCCTGAGGGGGTGAGCGCTCCGCGCTCGGGCGAGGCGGCCTGTGGGGGCCGGGCAGGCACCCGTGAGGGAGTACGGATGCCCGCCGGCGGTCAGGTGGTCAGACCGTGGTGAGGGCGAATGCCTTCTCCATCAGGTCGTTTGCCGCTCCGCTGATGACCCGCTCGGCGCGGGCGTCGGCCTTCTCGGCGTCGTTCTTGCCCCGGGTCGGGGCGACGTGGTTGGCGTACTCGGTGAGCGCGTTGTATCCGGCCCACCGCGTGCCCCGGATACCGGCCTGGGTGTCGGCGTGCTCGAACAGGTTCGAGATCACCCCCCACCGCTGGCGCTGGTTGGTCTTGGTGCGGGCGTGGTCGCTGTCCTTGACCGGCCACAGCTCGTCCACCACCGACTTGAGCTCGCCGAGCGTCATCTCGGCTTCGATCATGCGCTGGGCGGCCTGCTCGAACTCCTCGGCGTACTTGAACGTCAGACCGAGGGCGGAACGGGCCTGCGCGATACGGGCCTTGGCTCCGGCGGTGTGCCGCACCACGAACGAGGAACGGGCCCCGTGGATGGCCGCGCGCATGGTGTTCGCGCACACCACCCGGACCGGCGTCACCACGATGCGGAACGCGCTGCCTCCGTCGTGGCTGTTGAACGCCGCGATGTACAGATCAACGTCGTCGTTCCCGCCGATCGTGAGGGACTGCGGCATCTTCATGGTCAGGAACACCTGACGGCCGTCCTTGAGCGATCCGGCGGTCTCAAAGTGCGCGCCGGACTCGTCGGCCAGCAGGTTGAGGAACTCGGCGTGCTCCTCGTTCTGCACGGGGTGGTAGTCGCTGCCGACCACTCCGAGCGTCTGCGTGCGGCCGGTCTTCGGGTGCGTGCGCGCAGTCGCGAAGTGCTGCGCGACCTCCAGCGGCGCGACCCCGTCGGGCGTGATCTCGCTCGCGGTCAGGGGGAGAAGTCGCACGTTCCAGCCGGACAGAGACGCGATGCGCATGGCCTCCTCGGCGGTCATCGCGCCGTCGGTGACGGTGCCGAGCTTGTGCCACGCGCTCGTGTTGGCGGAGGCGAAAGCGGCGGTGCCGTCGGTGAACTGCTCGATCTCGTGAGCCACTGGGGCTTCCCTTCTGGTGACGAACTTTCGGCGTGTCCGGTAGGGGGCCAACCCTTCCGAACTGGTTCCATAATACCGAACTCCGGGGGTGGGGCAACCGATTAAATCTCCGGCACGCCCCACCCCTGGAGCGACGCTCTGACCTGCGGCTACAGCGTGGCGAACTTGATGTCAGCAGCCGTCGCCGTAAGTGCAGTCCATGCACTGGTTGCCGCCGCAGTTCCCGCAGACGTAGTCACGGGGGACCGACTTGCCGGTGTCCTCGTCGTAGACAGCGTCACGGATGTAACCACGGTCGCATGAGCAGGCGTTTACACAGGCCATGGGGGCTCCTGTTCCCGTCTGAGGTGTTGTGGTTTGGGCTCCTGGGCGCGAACGGCCAGGCCTACATCTGCCAGTGCTGCGGCAATGCGGTGACGCTCTCCGCGTGGACTCCGGTCAGTGCGGTGACGAACGCGCCGTTCCTGTACTCGCTGAGGCTGTAGAGCACGGACTCTCGTCCTCGGCGGTCCAGTTCGCGCTCAATGCGCGTCACCCAATAGCGGCCGTGGCAGCACTCCTGCGACCCGTGGTAGCTGACCAACTGCCCGATGCTGGGGCCGCTGTCCGCGTGCAGGGCGGCGGACAGGTTGGCCAGAGCCGTGCCGAACGTGTAAGGCGGCAACGGCACGTCGGCCAGCGCGGGCCCGGTGTGCCCGGTCCGTACGCCAGAGATCCAACCCGACTCGAACAGGGGCCGGGCCAACTCGCGCACGGCGTGCGCGAAACCGGTGTTCGCGGGGAGCTGCTCCAGGGCGGCCCGGAATGCGGCCTCCATCTGCTCGCGCTCGCCCTCGGTCGCCGGAATGGCGCGGTGTGCGGGCTCAATGCTTGTCATGCTCACAGTGGATTTCCCTCCGGTTGGTGTAGGTGGTGGGGATGCCCGGGGGGCCCGGTGGACCGGACCCCCCGGAATTGCCTCCTACTTCAGGCCGCGCGTCCGCAGAAATTCACTGATGCGGAATGCGACGGCGCGCACCGAAAGGGATGCACCCCGGAAGGTTCCGAGAATGCGGGGCCCGGTGTCGCTGTCGTGGATGATGTGGAACTCGAATCCCTGAGCGACCGGCAGAAGAATTCGGATGGGACCGGCCGTGGTCTCGAACCGGATAGACGTGGTGTTGTCGTCCTGGTTGTGCTCGATGACGGCGTCCCGGAGGAGTTCCGGGCGCGGGAGGTAATTGGCGATCCGGCGGGCCTTCGCGGCCTGAGGGGTCGTGATCTCGTCCGTGCTGGGAGCGACCTTGCCTCCGCTGATGACGATTTCCACTCTGACGCCTTTCTGCTGACGAACGTTCGGCGGTGCCGGTTAGGGGGCCACCCCTTCCGACATGTTCCATAATACAGCAGTCTTGATCTGTTGCACTACCTCACGCGCAAAACTCCTGCGCTATCTCTTGCGCCATCTCCTGACCCTGGCCGGGGGCCGGCCTCCGGGCGTCCCTGGTCAGCCAGCCTTTTTGCCGTGGTCGGGGAGCTGACATCCCCTCTGCTGCCGCTCTCCCTGCCCGAATGAGAGAAAAAGGGTGGTGGGCTGGGCTGGGTGGCGCGGCGGCGTCGGGGATCGGGGCGGGTGGTTGTGTTGCGCGTCGGCGGGGCCTCCGCGCGCCGTGGTGGGGCCCTCAAGGCCCCGGGAGGGTGTGGGCGGTCCAAGCGTCCGGCCTGCTCGGCCTGTCTGTTGTTGGGCCCGTTCCTGGTTGGTCGGTCCGGGCTGTGTCTGCTCCCGTCTTCTCCGCACTCTGCCTGTCTCCCTGGGGGTGTCGGTCCTGCCGGAGGCAGTCACACTCCCAGGAACTGACCCAACGTCCCTCGCCCCGAAAGGGGTTGGGCCCTGGAGGGACCCTTTCCTTTCCCGGGTATTCCGTGAGTTACTTACCAACCCAAGTCCCCTCGCTTTTAAGGGAATCGGAGATTCCCCCAAAGCCCTCCCCGGACAACACACATGACAACCCCTCAACTCATCACCCAGAAAGCAAAACCAGTGCTTTTACGCCTTCCGTGCTGGAGGCTGGCAATTCGCGCAGGGACGCGCGAAACGAGCTCGCGAGTATCGCAACCTTCCCGGACGGTTAGGGGATGTCCCATGTTTTCGCCAACGGTACATGCTGCATCAATCTGAGCATGCGCTACGTCTGAACCCGGCACGAACGAGCGACCCGCACCCCCCGTAGCCAGCGTGGCCCGCGCCAGCGGGCCCCAAAGTCCTGGAGGCGCAGCCGAAAGGACCGTCAGGCAGGGGAGCGCAGCGGACCTGCCAGGAGTGCGGAGCACTCCACAACTCCCCTACAAACAAACAGAGTAGTCGCACCTGACACTCCATCAACCCCGGGCAGCGCGCAGCGCTGCCCGCCGGGCGCGCAGCGGCCGGACCCCTCAACTCCCGAAGCGAAGCGGAGGGAGTTGGCCCGGCTTGCCGGGCGCGGGGAGCGAAGCGAACCGCTCCGCTTGCATATCGCGCAGCGATATGGTACCCGCTCCGCGGG
>LRTP01000417.1 GCA_001550305.1 Streptomyces diastatochromogenes | reverse complement strand
CGGGGCCGGTGGCCGCGGGGCCGGTGGCCGCGGGGCCGGTGGCCGCGGGGCCGGTGGTCATCGGAAGTCCGCCGCGATCCCGGCGAGCACCTCACGGGTCCGGCGCTTGGAGGCGATCAGTTCCTCGCGGCCCTCGCCGATCGGCAGCAGCCGTACCGACAGATCGGTGACCCCGGCGTCGGCGAAGCGCCGGAAGCGGGCCGCGATGGCCCTCTCGTCACCGGCCGCGCACAGGTCGCCGATGTCCCGGGCGTCGCCGTAGTCGAGGAGCCGCTGGTAGTTGGGCGAGATCTCGGCCTCCCCGAGGATCCGGTTGGCCCGCTCGCGCGCCGCGTCGACCTCGCCGGGCCGGCACAGACACACCGGGATGCCCGCGACGATCCGTGGCGCCGGACGCCCCGCGCCGTCCGCCGCCTTGGTGATTCGGGGTACGACGTGGTCGGCGACCGCGCGTTCGTCGGCCATCCACAGCACGGTCCCGTCCGCCCGCTCGCCCGCGAGTGCCAGCATGACCGGGCCGAGCGCGGCGAGCAGCACCGGAAGCGGGGCCACGGGGCCGAGGTCGAGCGGGTTGTGCACGGTGAACGTGCCGTTCTCGACATCGACCGGGCCCGGTCCGCGCAGCGCCGCGTCCAGGACCTCCAGATAGTCACGGGTGAAGGCGGCGG
The DNA here is from genome assembly GCA_001550305.1 of Streptomyces diastatochromogenes. Taxonomy (GTDB): domain Bacteria; phylum Actinomycetota; class Actinomycetes; order Streptomycetales; family Streptomycetaceae; genus Streptomyces; species Streptomyces mirabilis_D. The sequence continues at coordinate 41,101 of LRTP01000417.1, read as the reverse complement.
GCCGCTCGTAGGGCAGTCCGAGCATGTCCTGGACGATCCAGTGGTGGGAGGGTCCGAGGCCCAGGGCGAGCCGCCCGTTCGCGGCGCCCTGTGCGGACAGCGCCTGGCGCGCGAGGGCGATCGGGTGCTGTGTCTGCAGCGGTACGACCGCGGTCCCGATCTCGATCCGCTCGGTCCGCGCGCCCATCAGGGCCACGGCCGTCAACGCGTCGAAGTCCGTGGGGATCTGGGGCACCCAGGCGGTGTCGAGGCCCGCCCGCTCCGCCCAGGTCACGTCGTCGATCATCCGCGCGACCTTGCGCGCGGAGTCCCCACGCTCCGGCCCGATCATCACACCGACCCGCACAGTGCCTCCCAGTTTTCGGGGTTTCGGGGTTCCGTTGTTTCGAAGTGCCGATGTCTTGAGGTGCCGATATTTCGATTGGCCGGCCTCCCGCGTCGTCCGGCGGCGGCAGGTCAGGGGGTCGCGGGCGAGGTCGGGACGACCGCCGTCAGAGCGCGCATCTGCGCCACGATGGCGTCGAGGGGGGTTCCGGTGGGGAAGACCGCCGCCGCACCCGCCGCCTTCATGCGGGGCACGTCGGCCGGCGGGATGGTCCCGCCCACGACGACGGCGATGTCCTCGGCCCCGGCGTCCCGCAGCCCCTCCACGACCCGCGTCGTCAGCGCCAGATGCGCGCCGGAGAGGATGCTGAGGCCGACCACGGCCACGTCCTCCTGGAGCGCGGTCGCCACGATGGTGTCGACGCGCTGACGGATGCCGGTGAAGACCACCTCGAACCCGGCGTCCCGCAGCGTCCGCGCGACGATCTTGGCCCCCCGGTCGTGGCCGTCCAGACCGGGTTTGGCGATGAGCACACGGGAGGACATCAGAACACCACCGGTTGCCGGAACTCGCCCCAGACCGCCTTGAGGGCGGCGACCATCTCGCCGACCGTGCAGTAGGCCTTGGCGCAGTCGATGAGCAGGGGCATGAGGTTGTCGGTGCCCTCGGCGCCGCGGGCGAGGGCGGCGAGGCGGTCCCGTACGGCCGCGGCGTCGCGAGTGGCCTTCACGTCGGCGAGCCGCTTCAACTGCCGGTCGCGGCCTTCCCCGTCGAGCTCGTACGTCTCCAGCCGGGGCGGCGGCTCGGGCGTGGCGAAGCGGTTGACGCCGACGACCGGCCGGGTGCCCGCCTCGACGTCCTGGTGGAGGCGGTAGGCCTCGTCGGCGATGAGGCCCTGGAGGTAGCCGTCCTCGATCGCCCGGACCATGCCCCCATGGTGTTCCAGGTCCGCCATGATCTCGACGATGCGTTCCTCGGTGGCGTCCGTGAGGGCTTCCACGAAGTACGAGCCGCCGAGCGGGTCCGCGACCCGGGCGACGCCGGTCTCGTGGGCGAGGATCTGCTGGGTGCGCAGGGCGAGCGTCGCCGACTCCTCGCTGGGCAGCGCGAACGGCTCGTCCCAGGCCGCCGTGAACATCGACTGCACGCCGCCCAGCACCGAGGCCATCGCCTCGTACGCCACCCGGACCGTGTTGTTCTGCGCCTGCGGCGCGTACAGGGAGGCCCCGCCGGCCACACAGCCGAAGCGGAACATCGACGCCTTGTCGGTGCTCGCGCCGTACCGCTCTCGGACGATGGTCGCCCAACGTCTGCGGCCCGCACGGTACTTGGCGATCTCCTCGAAGAAGTCGCCGTGGGTGTAGAAGAAGAAGGAGATCTGCGGGGCGAACCGGTCGATCGTCATCCGGCCACGCGCCAGTACCGTGTCGCAGTAGGTGACCCCGTCGGCGAGCGTGAACGCCATCTCCTGCACGGCGTTGGCGCCGGCGTCGCGGAAGTGCGCGCCGGCCACCGAGATCGCGTTGAACCGCGGCACCTCGGCGGCGCAGAACTCGATGGTGTCGGCGATCAGCCGCAGCGACGGTTCCGGCGGCCAGATCCACGTGCCCCGGGACGCGTACTCCTTGAGGATGTCGTTCTGGATCGTCCCGGTGAGTTTCGCCCGGGGTACTCCGCCGCGCTCGGCGGCGGCCACGTAGAACGCCAGCAGGATCGCCGCCGTGCCGTTGATGGTGAAGCTGGTGCTGATCCGGTCGAGGGGGATGTCCTCGAAGAGCACCTCGGCGTCGGCGAGCGTGTCGAGGGCGACGCCGACCCGGCCGACCTCCTCGCTCACCTCCGGATCGTCGGAGTCGTAGCCGCACTGGGTGGGCAGGTCGAGCGCCACGGACAGTCCGGTGCCGCCCTGTTCGAGGAGGTAGCGGTAGCGCCGGTTGGACTCCTCGGCGGTGCCGAAGCCGGAGTACTGACGCAGCGTCCACAGCCGCCCCCGGTAGCCGGCGGAGTAGTTGCCGCGGGTGAAGGGGAAGCGCCCCGGCGCGGGCGGCTCGACGGGCCGGTCCGCGGGTCCGTAGACCGCCTTGAGGGGAATCCCGGAGGCCGTGCGGGAGAAGTCGTCCTTCTCCGGCGGCTTCACGGGACTCTTCTCCGGCGGCTTCGCTTCAGACGTCATCGCAATTGGTCCTTCATCACCTTGCCGGTGGCGTTCAGCGGCAGCTCTTCGAGGAACTCCACATACCTGGGCACCTTGAACCCGGCCATCCGCTCCCGGCTCCAGGCGATCAGCTCAGCCGCCGCGAGGGCCCCGCGAGGGACCACGAAGGCCTTGCCCACCTGGCCGAGCCGCTCGTCCGGTACGCCGATCACGGCGGCCTGGGCGACGGCCGGATGCTCCATCAGGAAGCCCTCGATCTCGGCCGGGTAGGCGTTGAAGCCGCCCACGACGAACATGTCCTTCTTGCGGCCGACGATCCGCAGCCGGCCCCGGTCGTCGAGCGTCCCGAGGTCCCCGGTGTGCAGCCAGCCGTCCGGGTCGATCGCCTCGGCGGTCGCGGCCGGGTCGTCGAGGTAGCCGCGCATGACGCTGTACCCGCGCACCAGGACCTCTCCGTCGTCCGCGATCCGGATCTCGACGCCGTCGCAGGGGGTGCCGACGGTCGTCGCGATGTCCTCGAAGGAGTCGCCGGGGCGCGAGGCCGTGGCCGTGCCCGCCTCGGTCAGGCCGTAGCCCGTCATGACGGTGCGGAAGGGCAGGTCGGTGACGATTCTGCGGACGAGGTCGACCGGGATGTCGGCGGCTCCGGTGACGGCGACCCGCAGCGAGGACAGGTCGTGGCCGCCCTGTGCGGCCAGCAGTGAGTGGTAGAGGGTGGGCGGGCCCGGCAGGACCGTCACCTTCTCGCGCTCGACCAGTTCGAGGACCCGGTCCACGTCGAAGACCGGCACCGGGAGGATGGTCGCGCCCCTGATCAGGGACGTGATGCAGCCCGCCTTGTAGCCGAAGATGTGGAAGAACGGGTTGACGATCAGATAGCGGTCGCCCTCCCTGAGGTCCGCCAGGTCGCACCACTCCGCGTACAGCCGGAGTGTCTGGGCGTGTGTCATCAGCACGCCCTTGGGCCGCCCGGTGGTCCCGGAGGTGAACACGATGTCGCACACGTCGTCGCCGCTCACCTCGGCCTCGTAGGGCGAACCGCTCGCGAGGAAGTCCGACTTGATGTCGAACACGGGCACGCCGGACGGCACTTCGAAGTCCAGACCGAGGAAGCCCTTCTCGACGAGGACGACCTTGGCTCCGCTGCGGCGGATGATGTCACCCGCCTCGTCCGCCTTGAACCGGGTGTTGACCGGGACCAGGACACCGCCGGCGGTCAGCAGCCCGAAGGCCGCGATGATCCACTCGGCGGAGTTGGGCGCCCAGATCGCCGCCCGGTCGCCCCTGCCGACGCCCGCCGCCGCGAACGCCCCCGCGGCGGTGCCCACGCGATCGGCCAACTCCTTGAAGGTGAGACGGAGTTGACCGTCCACGACCGCTTCGGCGTCACCGAAGCGGTCGGCCGCGCCCAGCACCATCCGCGGGATGGTCTCCCCTTTCATACGCCGATCAACCGGGCCAGGTTGCCGCCCATGATCATGGCCTGGTCGGCCTCCTTCATGCCCTGGATCGCGTCGATGTAGGTGACCGGGTCGGCCAGGCCCTCGGGGTGGGGGTAGTCGGAGCCGAACAGCACCCGCTCGACGCCGATGATCCCGGCCAGCTCGGCCATGTCCTCCTCCCAGAACGGGCTGATGTGGATCCGGTTCTTGACCTCTTCGACCGGATCGCCCAGGAAGCCCTGCGGCTGCTTCTTGTAGACGTCGGCCAGCTGGTCGAGGAGCGGCACGAGCCAGGAGGATCCGTTCTCGATGACCGAGACCTTGAGTTCGGGGAACCTGAACAGCGCTCCATGGCAGACCCAGGAGGCCACGGAGTCGGTGACCGGCCGCCATTCGCCCAGCATCCGGAAGGTCTGCGCCTGGAACGGCGTCATCTCCTGGCTCTTGCCCTCCCAGTCGCTGGAGTAGCGGGAGTAGCCGCTGTCGGAGGAGTGCATCGACACCAGCACCCCCGCCTCCTCGACCCGCTTCCAGAAGGGGTCGAACTCCGGCAGCGCGAAGGACCGCGAGCCGCCGAACCCGGGGACCGGGGCGGGCCGGACGAGGATCGACCGCGCGCCGCGCTCCAGGCACCACTCCAGCTCGGCGATCGCCTTGTCCAGGATCGGCAGGCTGATCACCGGCGTGGTGAAGATCCGGTCCTTGTAGTTGAACCTCCAGGTGTCGTACAGCCACTCGTTCAGCGAGTGGACGACCGCGTGGATGAGCTCCGGGTCGTCCCGCATCCGCTCCTCGATGAGACTGGCCAGAGTCGGGAAGTTCAGCGCCTGCTGGATCCCCATCTCGTCCATGAGCTCCAGACGCGGCCCGGGCTCACGGAACGCGGGAATCGACTTCATCGGCTCGCCGAACAGCTCGCGGTGCGACTTGCCCTCCGGATTGCCCTCCCGGAAGTACTGCTCCCACGCCCCCGGTCGGGCGACCACCGAGAACGTGGGGTTGGGGATGTAGTCGCTGATCCGACCACGGATCGCGATCTTCGTACGACCCTTCACCTGCACGTACTGGATGGCGCCCTCGTACTGCTTCGGCAGGTACCGGGTGAGCGCATCCTCCGTCTCGTACAGGTGGTTGTCGGCGTCGAACAACGGATACGGCAACACGCGCGACGGCATGAGATCCTCCTTCGCTGATTATGAGAATCCTATTCTCAACTTGCTCGTGCGGCAATGTCTCGACGGAGAACGAACTTCTGCACCTTGCCGCTCGCCGTCCGCGGGAACTCCGGCACGACATGCAGCTCCTCCGGCCACTTCTGCCGGGCCAGGCCCGCCCGTTCGAGGTGGGCGCGCATCTCGTCGAGCGTGGGCGCGGGGTGACCGGGCCTCAGCCGCAGGACCGCAGCCGCGTGTTCTCCGAGGCGGGCGTCGGGGGCCGCCACCACGGCGGCCTCGGCCACGGCCGGCAGGGCGAGCAGCGCCTCCTCGACCTCCAGGGCGCCGATGTTCTCGCCGCCGCGGATGATGATGTCGGCCTTGCGGTCGGTGATGGTGAGGTAGCCGTCCTCGTCGATCACCCCGATGTCACCGGTGCGGTACCAGCCCTCGCCGTCGAAGGCGCGCTCGGTCAGGGCCGGATCGGTGTACCCGAGGCAGAGGTCGGGTCCGCGGCTGAGGATCTCGCCGTCCTCGGCCAGCCGGATCTCCGTGCCGGGCAGGGCGTCGCCGTCCGTGTGGAGCCGCTTGACCTCGGGAGCGGTGTACCGGGAGCCGGTGATCGAGGGGTGTTCCGTGCTGCCGTACGAGCGGAAGACCGTCATGCCGAGTTCGGTGAGGCGGGTGGTGACCGCGACCGGGACCGCCGCCCCGCCGAGACCCGCGTATTTCATGGCGGCCAGGTGCCGGGGGGTGAAGTCGGGGTGGTCGAGCAGGCTCGTCATGAAGTACGCCGCCCCGCCGCCCACGGTGAGTCCGTCGCTCTCCATCAACTCCAGCACCCGCCCGGGGTCCCAGACGTCGGCGAGGTTCACCGCTGAGCCGTCGAGGACGGGGATGAGGAAGGAGTTCACCATCCCGATGAAGTGCCCGACCGGGGCCGCGGTGAGCTGACGGCCCCGGTCGGGCGGGTAGAGCCCGGCGAGCTGGCGCGTCTCGAAGCCCAGTGTCTGATGGGAGTGGACGACACCCTTGGGGTCACGGGTGGTCCCGGAGGTGAACGCGATCAGCGCGGGCGCCGCCGGGTCGGTCGTGAGGACACCGGACAGCGGCTCGTCGGCGAGCAGGTCGTCGAAGTCCCGCCCCACGACGCCGACGACGGGCACCGCGGCCGACAGGTCCAGCTGGTGTTCCATCCGGCCGAAGCGCTCGGCCGTGACGAAGACGCGGGGCGCGACGGCGTCGAGGATGTAGCCGACCTCCTTGCGCCCGTAAAAGTGGACGACGGGCACCACGACCGCTCCGAGGAAGGCCGAGGCCCAGAACACCGCGGCGGCTTCCATCCAGTTGGGCAGCTGGAAGGCGATGACGTCACCGGGGCCGACTCCTCGGGCGCGCAGCCCCGCCGCGAGCCTGCGGGCCGTCCGTTCGACGTCGGCGAAGGTCCCTTCCCAGGGCCGCACGGCCGAGTGCACCCGGAACTCGGCCTCGGGGGCGGCGTCGAGGCCGTACGCCAGCAGGTCCCCGATCGTCTCCCGAGTCCACCAGCCCTCCGCTTCGTACCGTTCGATCAGCTCGACGGGCATCGTTCGCATGGCGGTCCGCATGGCGAGAGCTCCCTCCTCGGCGCGAGAATTGCACTCTCGCAGAGGGAGAAGCTAAATTCCATACATGGTACGAGACCACGGCTTCCACCCGGTCCGGATCAAGCGGATCGTCCAGGAGACAGCCGACACGCGCACATACGTGCTCGACGCGCCGTTCCCCTACCGGGCCGGGCAGTTCCTGACGGTCAGGGCCTGCGGCGCCCTGCGCAGTTACTCGATGTCGAGTTCCCCGGAGACCGACGACGAGTTGATGACGACGGTGAAGCGCGTGCCGGGCGGCCTGGTGTCGAACTGGATGCACGAACATCTCGCACCCGGCGACGTCATAGAGACCACGGCGCCCGCCGGGGTGTTCTGCCTGCGGGAGACCGACGAGCCCCTGGTGGCCTATTGCGGGGGCAGTGGCATCACGCCGGTCCTGTCACTCGTCAAGACCGCGCTGGCGACGACGGACCGGCGCGTGCGCATCCTGTCGGCCAACCGGGACGCCGACTCGATCATCTTCGGGTCCGCGCTGACCGAACTGGCCGAGCGACATCCGGACCGGTTCGAGATCCGCCACCACCTGGACGACCAGGGCGGTTTCCTCACGGATCTCCAGGTGCGAGAGTTCGCCGGCGTCGACGTGGACGCGGACTTCTATCTCTGCGGCCCCGCGCCCTTCATGGACCTGGCGGAGCACGCCCTGCTCGTGCACGGCGTCGAGGCCGAGCAGATCTTCGCCGAGCGCTTCACCCCGGCGGCCGGGGAGACTCCCGGCCACCATGGGAGCGGGGGCACGGACACGGCGGAGAAGGAGGGCACGGTCAGCATCGTCCTCGCCGGCAAGCGGCGCTCGGTGCCGCGACACTCCGGCGAGACCCTGCTGGAGAGCGCCCGCCGGGCCGGTCTCATGCCGCCTTTCTCCTGCGAGTCGGGCAACTGCGGTACCTGCATCGCCCAGGTCACCGAGGGCGAGGCCAAGATGCGCGTCAACAACGCGCTCGACGACGACGAGGTCACCGAGGGCTGGGTGCTGACCTGTCAGGGCGAGCCGGTGACCCCGGACATCACCGTCGTCTACGAGGACTGACGTGCGGCGCGCGACCAGATGGCGGCGGCGTCGGTCTGGACCGCCACCCTTCGTAAGAATATGATATTCACTCAGCGAGAATCTCACTCTCCCTCATGGAGAAGCCTGCATGGTTGATCTTGAACTGGACCAGGGGCTCGCGGTCATCACCATCGACCGTCCACACGCCCGCAACGCCATCGCGCCGGCCACCATGGACCAGTTGGACAAGGCCCTCGACGGGGCCGCCGACGCCCTGGCCCTGGTCGTCAGGGGCGCGGGCGACCGGGCGTTCGTCTCGGGCGGCGACCTGAAGGAACTGGCCGCGATCCGCACCGAGGACGAGGCGACGGCCATGGCCCTGCGGATGCGCGGGATCTGCGACCGGCTCGCGCACTTCCCCGGCCCGGTGATCGCCGCCCTGAACGGCCATGCCCTGGGCGGCGGCGCCGAGTTCGCCATGGCCGCCGACATCCGGGTGGCCGCGGACGACATCAGGATCGGCTTCACCCAGGTGAACCTCGCGATCATGCCGGCGTGGGGCGGCGCCGAGCGGCTCGCGGAACTGATCGGCCGGGGGCGGGCGTTGATGCTCGCCGGCTCCGGAACCGTGCTCGGCGCCGAGGAGGCCCAGCGGCTCGGGGTGATCGACCAGGTGCTGCCGCGGGCCGACTTCGACCAGGGCTGGCGCGCCCTGGCCCGCTCCCTCGCCTCCGTTCCGGCGCGGGAGATCAAGCACGTCATGAGCGGGGCCGTACCGGCCACCGAGGCGGCGCGCGCCTTCGCCCGCCTGTGGGTGGCCGACGAACACTGGCACGCAGCGGAGAAGGTGATGTCCCGTGGCAAGTGAGGTCCAGGTGGAGACGAGCCCCGTCGGTCCGGTCGTACGGCCGCCCGGCGGCACCGAACCGGTCGTGCTCTATCTGCACGGCGACCGGCACCTCTCGTGCACCCCGGAGGCCGCCCTCGACCTGGCCGGCCGCCTCGCCCTGTGGACGGACGCCGTCGTGGTCTGCGCCCGCTACGGGGGCACCTTCCCGGACGCGCTGGACGACGTGCACGCCGCCTACGACTACTGCGATCCCAGGGGACCGGTGGCGGTGGCGGGCGAGCGGTTGGGGGCCGGGCTCGCGGCGGCCCTGCTGGTGCGGCTGCGGGACCTCGGAGCCCCGCCGCCCCTGTGCGGGGTGCTGAACTCGGCGCTGCTCGACCTGACCCTGGACTCCCCGAGCCTGTTGCTCAACGCGGCGGCAGATCCGACCTTCGACGTCTCCGAACTGCGGCGCCGCTGCGCGCACTACGCCGCGGGCACCTCGCCGACCGATCCGCTGCTGAGCCCGTTGCACGCGAACCTCCACGGGCTGCCACCCGTCCAGCTGCTCGCGGCGGGCACCGATCCCCTGCTGGACGACTCCCTGGGGTTCGCCACCCGCGCGGCGCACTCCGGGGTCACGGTGGACCTGCGGATCCGGCCCGACGCGACGAGCCTGCACCCGGAGACCGTCACCGCCATGGGCGACTTCATACGGGCGTGGACCCCAGCAGCACGGACAGCACATCACGCATGATCTCGGGGTAGTCGTCCTGCTCGCCGTCCAACAGCCACTGCTGCTGCATTCCGTCGAGCATCGCCAGCATGGCCCGCGCCGCGGCCCGCGGGGACAGACCGCTGGGAAGACGCTCGCCGTACCGCTCGGTGAGCTGGGCGATCATCAGCGCCTGCATGGTCTCGTAGTGGTCGTGCAGGTACTCCTGCGCCGGAGCGGCTCCCGTGACCCCTTCGGCCAGCATCACACTGTGAACCTGGGCCAGACAGGGGTAGGTGTGGTCGTAGGCGACCGCAGCGGCGAGCATCCCCGGCCAGTCGTCCTTGTCGTCATGGCCCTCGAGATGCTCGCGGTTGAGCTTCTCCCTGAAGCGCAGGAGCGCCATGAAGAGCTTCTTCTTACTCGGAAAGTAGTGCAGCACGCCCTGCCGGGTCAGCCCCGCCCGCTCGGCGACCGCGTCGATCGAGGTCCCCCGGAAGCCCCGCTCCGCGAACACCCGCAGGGCCGCCTCGAGGATCTCCTCGCGCCGGGTCTCTTCCATCCGGTACCCCTCCCGCGACGGACCGTGCCGACGTAACACTACGGTTGCCGTCGCCGTCGGGGGACCCCTCGAACACGCACCGTTCGGCGCCCGGCGCCCGTACGGCCGTGGCTCAGCGCTCGTGTTCAATCAGGGCGAGGGTGGTGTCGGCCGCGTCCAGCACGATGCCCGTCGAGGCCTTGGCCGCGCCGGCCAGATCGGCCACCAGCCGGACGTCCTTGCGCAGCAGCGCTCCGGCCTGGGACGCGATGCGGTCGAGCGTCCCGCCGGCCGCCGCGATCCGGCCCAGCGCGAAGCTCGATCCACTGCCGTGGGCCATCACCTCGGCGAGAGCGGCGGGATCGACGTCGAACTCCCGGCCGAGCGCGAGGGTGTCCGCCGCGGTCGCGAGATTGGCCGTGAACAGCACGTTGTTGAGGAGTTTGGTGAGCTGCCCGGAGCCCAGCGGGCCCATGTGGACCACGGGATCGCCGTACGTCTCGAACACCTTGCGGCAGAACCAAACGGTGCCGGACTCGCCCCCGACCAGCACCAGCAGACGGCCCTCGGCCGCCGCCGGGCCGCCGCTCACCGGCGCGTCGATGAGCGTGACGCCGTGGGGGCGGGCCCGGTCGGCGAGACGGTGGCAGGTGTCGGGGTGGACGGTGCTGTGCACGGCGATCACCCCTCCCCGCCGAAGCCCCGCCAGCACCCCGCGATCCCCCGCGACGACCTCCTCGACGTCCGCGTCGTCGACGACACAGACGCACACGAGGTCGCTGCCGGCGGCCAGTTCGGCGGGGGACACGGCGCGCTTCGCGGGCGTGTCGTCGAAGGGGGCGAGCGAGGCGGGTCGGCGTGCCCACAGGGTCGTCTCGAAGCCCGCGTCGACGATCCTGCGTGCCATGGGGGCGCCCTGACTGCCCAGGCCTATGAATCCGACGCGCATCAACGGGTCTCCTGCTCGGCCGATCGTCCGGGCGCGGCGGGGGCTTCCGCCGTGTCGGTCGGCTGCGGTTCGGCCGACTTCGGTGCCGGGCGCCAGAACACGCCGAGCAGACCGGCCGTCGCCGCCACGGCCACCCCGAGGGCGATGCCGCCGCCGGCCCAGCCGGTCACCTCGATGTCCCCGGCGTGGTCCACGGAGAGCCGGCCAGGGCCCAGTACCGCCAGGGCCAGCGAGACCACCGCGAGGACGAGGACGTACTCGTAGCCCTCCTTGAAGACGAAGAACCCGTTGGGCCGGTGCGCGAGGACCCCCGCGACCAGCATCACGGAGACGACCGCCGCGCAGGCCAGCGGGGTGAGCAGCCCGGCGATCAGCAGGGCGCCCGCGCCGATCTCGGTGACCACGCTCATCCACGCCTGAAGCGTGCCGCCGCGCAGGCCGAGGCCGGTGAACCAGCGGGCGGTGCCCTCGATCCGGCCGCCGCCCCGCCAGTGGTTGAGTCCGTGCGCGATCATCACGATCCCCAGGACCACCCGTACCAGCAGCAGCGCTGCCACGTCCGCGTCGCTCAACTCGCCCTCCCGGGCCGCTCTTGTGCCGCGCTCGCGCGAGCCAGCACACACTCCTCGACGAAGGACAGGATCTTGAGGTGGTACGCCATCGCCGTCAGCCCGATGCTCAAGTTGTGGCCGCCGTCCGCCTGTTCGTCGACGACGACGCGCGGCGAGGCGGTGAACAGGGACGCGATGTCGGCCAGCGCCGCGGGCCCGGACCGCCACACCCGCTCGTGCTCGCCGAGGCTGTAGTGCACGGGGACGCGCGCCAGTGGGGCGAGTTCGGGAAGGACCAGCGGCCAACTCCTGGCCACGACCCCCTCGTAGGAGGGCGAGGGCGAGGCGAACCGGGCGCCGCCGACGACATCGTCCTCGTAGAGGCGCGAGGGATTCCACAACAGGTCCCGAACGCTGCCGGCCGCCGGCCTCGGCCACGACTCGTTGTGCCGTACGCCCAGGATGTCCACCGCGTCGTCGTGGTGGTGGCGGCCGATGCCGGCGATCTCCACGCCCAGCAGGTCGCTCCCCCGCTCGTCGGCCGCCATGCGCAGCGCCAGCTCGCAGCCGATCGAGTGCGCCAGCACGAAGACGCCCGCCCCGCGCGGACGCGAGGCGAGCAGCCGGTCCACCGCCGCGTAGGCGAGGTCGACCCGCCGCTCCACCGGGGCCAGCTCCCCACCGTGCGGGGCGGAGCTGCCGTATCCCGGCCGGTCGAGCGCGAGGACGGTGAACCCGAGCGCCGAACCGGTGCGCAGCAGCGACAGGTGCGGCCTGCCCGGGTAGTCGAAGTACCCCGAGTGCGCCGCCCCGCCGTGCAGCGCCAGGACGACGGCCCGGGGCCGGCGCGCCTCCTGGAGCAGCGCCGATACGGGGATGCCGTCGACGTCGACGACACGGGAGACGCCGGTCATGTGTCCGCCCGCAGCAGGATGACGCCGCTGGGGGTGAGGCCGCCAGTGCTCGTCACGGCGACCCGGGCGCCGTCCACCTGGCGCGCTCCGGCCTCGCCGCGCACCTGTGTGACGGCCTCGTGGACGAGCCCCAGGCCGTGGGTGCGGCCGTGCGAGAGCTGGCCGCCGTGGGTGTTCAGCGGGAGCAGTCCGTCCCTGGCGATGTTCTTTCCTCCGTCGAGGAAGTCCTTGGCCTCACCGATGCCGCAGAAGCCGAGCCCCTCGATCCAGGAGAGGCAGTTGAAGGTGAAGCCGTCGTAGAGCTGGGCCACGTCGACGTCCGAGGGACGCAGTGACGTGCGCGTCCACAGGTGGGCGGCCTGGCCGAGCACCTGTGGTTCGTGGGTGAGGGAGCTCTGTTCCCATTCGAGCCGCTCCATGATCTGGGTGCCGACGGCCTCCACCAGGACGGGAGACTTGGCGAGGTCCCGCGCGGCGTCCACGGCCGACACGATGACGGCCACCGATCCGTCGCAGGGCACGTCGCAGTCGTACAGCCCGAAGGGGGTGGTGACCGTCCTGGCCGACAGGTAATCGTCCATGGTCATCGGATCGCGGTAGATCGCGGTCGGGTTGAGCGCGGCGTTCGCACGCTGGTTGAGCGCGATCCAGCCCAGCGTCTCGCGCGAGGTTCCGTAACGGTGGAAGTGCCGCTGGGCGTTCTGGGCCAGGGTGTGGGCCGCCGAGATCGCCCCGAAGGGCTTCTGCCAGCCCGTGACCCTGCGACCGGCTTCCTGGGTGATCCGGCCGCGCCGGATCAGCTCGCCGTAGGAGGCCTCCCAGACCGTACGGAAGCACAGCACATGCCGGGCCAGTCCCCCCGCGACGGCCAGCATCGCGGCGATGAGCGAGCCGCCGGGACCGAAGGTCTCGGCGCCGCCGTTGTACCAGGTCGGCCTGATGCCGAGGGCGTCCTCCAGCGCGGTGATGCCGCCCTCGGCGAAGCCGCCGTAGGCGCCCGCGCCCGGATAGGTGGCCAGGCCGTCGATGTCGTCGAGGGTCAGGCCCGCGTCCGCGACCGCGCGTTCGCAGGCCCGCACGGTCAGCGACAGCGGCGGGACCATCAGCCGGCGCCCGATCTCCGACATCCCGATGCCGCTGATCGCGACCTTGTCCTCGAACTTCTCGGGCGTGGCCATGGGGCGTACGTGGCGCCGCATGTGCTCGGGTTCCACCTCGTCCGAGGGCAGCGGAGCCGGGGGCCCCTGCTCGGCCGCGGGGCGGAAGAGCGGCAGCCACACGTCCTCGACCTGTTCGAAGACGACCTCCAGCCGCATGCCCAGTTCGAGCTCGTCGGGGTCGCATTCCACGAGGTTGGTGGTGAGCCGGACCCGGGTGTCCTCCTCGACTGCGACCTGCGCCACCACGTAGGGCGCGGGCATACCGGGCGCGCTGAACCGGTGGTTGACGGTGAAGCCGATCAGCGTCGCGTACCCGGAGACGGCCCGCACCCCGGTCTCGTGCCCCCGGCAGTAGCGGCAGACGGGCTGAGGTGGATGCAGCAGGGCCGAGCAGGACTCACACTCCGTCAGGCGCAACCGGCCGTCCGCGCCGGAGGTCCAGAAGAACTCGTTCTCCTCTGTGATCACCGGCAGCGGACGTCCCGTGGGTCCGGCCACATCGTCTCCTCACCGTGCCACCGCTCGGGTGGCACACGTACTCCTGACGGGCCGCCGAAGATCAGCGGTCGATCCTCGCCTGCCCCTTGCGTACCGTGACCGGCTCGGCGAGCCTTTGTTCGTCGACGACCCTCTGGAGGGTCTCCAGGGTCTCGTCGAGCCCGGCACCGGTCCGGGGGCCCGGCGTGAAGGTCGCCGGGAGGTGCCGCATGCCCTGGATGACGCCGATGGTCTCGTAGTGCTCCGCGCCCTCGGGGTCGCAGCGGAAGTCGGGCATCCGGTCGAGGACCTGGGTGACCATCCGCTTGAACACCGTGCGTGCCACGTTGGAGCCGATGCAGCGGTGGATGCCGAGGCCGAAGCTGCTGTGCCGGTTGCCCTTGCGTTCCATGTCGATGGAGTCGGGCTCCGGGAACACCTGTGGGTCCCGGTTCGCCATCGCCCAGGACAGCCAGAGCCGTTCGCCCTCCTTGAACCGGGTGCCGGCGATCTCGCAGTCCGCGGAGAAGGTCCGTCCGTCCCCGGGCGCGGGGGCGTAGAAGCGCAGGAACTCCTCGGTCGCGGAGTCCAGCAGTGCCTTGCGGTCCCGGCTGAGGCGGTCCCGTTCGGCCGGGTGCTCCGAGAGCCACTCCAGTGCGTGTGCGGTGAGCGCCGTGGTGGTGTCGAAGCCGCCGCCGATCAACAGGGCGAGCACGCCGAGGAGTTCGTCGTCGGGCGGGGTCTGGCCGTTGATCTCCGCGCGGACCAGGGCGTCCACCAGACCCGGCCGCGGTGTCTGTCGGATCTCCGCGATGGTCAGGGCCAGGTCCGTGCCCATCGCCTTCTGCAGTTCGACGACGCGGGCCTGGTCGGGCGAGTTCGGCGGTGTGTAGACCGAGGCGTGGGCCGCCTCGTTGTAGATGGTCCACTTCCTGACCGGAATGCCCATCATGGCGAGCGTGAGCACGGCCGGCACGACGTTCGCGAGGTCGTCGACGAAGTCGATCCGCCCCGACTCGATGTTCTCGTCGATGCAGGCGCGCGCCACCTCGTCGATCAGCGGAATCCAGCGGCTGATGGCGGCGGGCGACAGATAGGGGTTGAGCGTCTGGCGGTAGTAGCGCTGCTCGGGCGGATCCATCTCCAGGAACCCGCCCCTGACGGCCTTCGCCCGGGGCGGCGGCGGGATGGTGATGCCCTGGTACCCGCGCCGCTCGCCCTTGACGTCATGGTCGTTGGAGAGGAACTCGGCGGACCGGGCCAGCTCGAAGACCTCGCGGTTGCCACTGGCGACCCAGTGACCGCCGTAGGTCTCCGACCAGGCGATGGGGCACTTGGACTGCAACTCCTGGGTGACCGCCTGGAATTCGTGGCGGTACTCGGGAGTGTGCCGGTCGAAGTGCACCGGGTTCCTCTTGGGGTCGTCGTTGACGGTGTCGTCCGTGGTCATCGGAGTGTTCTCCCCTCAGGAGATGAAGATCGCTCGCTCGGGGCAGGACCTGACGGCCTCGACGGCCTCGTCCTGCTGGTCGTCCGAGACCTCTTCCTTGATCACCGATGAGTGACCGTCGATCTCGCTGAGCTCGAAGATGTCCGGAGCACGCATGGCGCAGAGCGTGTGACCCTGGCAGCGCTCCGGGTCTACCCGTACCTTCACGTCGTTTCCTTCCTGCCGCGGGGGGTGGCTACTTGAGGTCGGCCAACGACTTGCCGACATCGGCCAGGGTCATGGGCTTGGGGTAGGTGCCCTTGAACTTGTAGGGGGTCCCGTTGCAGCGATAGGCGCCGGTGTCGGGCTTGAAGTCGGCGGCCACCCAGCCCTTGGCGGTCGCCTTGACCGGGTCGAAGCACTTGGGAGGCACGGTGGAGGACGACAGGTCCATCGGGGCCTGCAGGCCACCGCCCGTCCAGGCGGTCTGCTTGCGCGCGTTGTCGTACACACAGGTGCGGGTGAGCTCGGCGCAGTCGCCTGCGGCCGTGGCGAACAGCAGCCAGCTGGAGAAGGCCTTCAGCGCCGGCAGGGTGACCTGGGCGTTGGGGGCGTACTTCTTGTAGAGCTCCTCGACCCTCTGGGTCGCCGGGTTGGCGGAGGCGTCCTCCAGCGGCGAGAAGCCGCCGAGGTCGGCGAAGTTGGCCTGTTTCGCCAGCGCGGTACCGGCCAGCTGGATGAAGGCGGGTCCGTAGGCGTTGCTGTTGGCGTCGATCCAGTCGGGTGCGTAGCCGATGTTGGTGAGGACCTGCTCCAGCTTGGCCAGACTGGCGAAGTCGCCGAGGAAGACCAGCCCCTTGACCTTCTTGTTCTTGATGGACTGCGCGTACGGTGTCCAGTCGGAGACACCCTGGGCCGGATACAGGTCCGAGTAGGTGATCTTGCCGCCCGCCGCGGTCAGCGTCTCCTTGTCCTGCGCGGTGATGGGCTTGACGACCGGGGAGTCGCCCGCGATGATCCCGACGCTGCTCGCCGAGGCCGGGTACGCCTCCTTGAGCAGCCAGGAGAAGTAGCCCCCGTAGGGCGAGTAACCGGTGGCGGCGCCCTGGACGGTCACCTGGAGGTCCGCTCCGATGGCCTGGCTGGTCTGACCGGGGAAGTCGGGGAGCAGGCAGTTCAGCCTGTCCTTGACGCCCATGCCGTCGAGCGCGGCGCCGCCGCCGACGAGCGCGAAGTCCGAGCGACAGGCCTCGATCATCCGCTGGCGGACCTCGACGAGCTTGGAGTCGTGGGTGACGGGGACGAGTTTGCGTCCGTTGATGCCGCCGGCGTCGTTGCACCAGGAGGTGAACACCTTGGCCGCGTCGACGAACTCCGGGTTCTTGGTGAAGCCGACGTCGCTGAAGACGCCGACCTTGATCTCGGAGTTGGTGACTCCCTGGGAGGTGGAGGCCTTGGCGGTGCCGGAGTGGCAGACGTTCTTGAGCGTGCCGAAGTCGGCTGCCGCGGCGGAGTCGGACGCCGAAGCGGAGGGCTTGTCGCCGCTCGACGACGTGGTGGAGCGGGCGGAACACCCGGCCAGGGCCAGGACGGCCACAGCGATGAGCAAGCGTCTCATCGGTTCTCCTAGGATTCGTTCCCCGACAAAGGGTGGTCAGGTGACCGCGCCCGCTTCTTTCAGCTCGATGATGCGGGGCCAGTCCAGTCCCAGTTCCATGAGGATTTCCTCGGTCTGGGCGGCGAACTCGGGCGCCGGCCCGAGTGAGGGAGCGGTGGTGTCGAACTGCACGGGGCTGGCGGCCAGATCGATCTCGCCGACCCGGAGCAGGTACTCGTTCGCCCGGATCTGCACGTCGGCGCCCACCCGGAGGGTGTCCTGCACCGGTGCCCACGGCCCGGCGAGGGTGGCGAAGCGTTCGGTCCACTCGGCGAGGGTGCGGCCGGCCAGCGCCGCCCTCAGGATCTTGACGGCCTCTTCGGTGTGGGCGGCGAGCAGCTCCGCCGTGGCGAACCGGGGATCGTCGGCCAGCTCCGGGTGGTCGATGTGGTGGCACACGTCGGCCCAGAACTTGCCGGGCTGCAGCATGACGAAGGCCAGATAGCGGCCATCCGCCGTGGCGTAGACGCCGGACAGCGGGTTGTTCGGTGAGCCGTGGGCACCGGGCATCGGCGCCACCCAGGGCTTGTCGAGGTGCAGCGAGACCGCGGTGGCGTGGCCGTTGGCCCATACGCCGCTGCCGAGCAGGGAGACGTCCACGACCGACGGTTCGCCGGTGCGTTCGCGCTGGAGCAGTGCCGCCGCGATCCCTCCGGCGAGGTTCGTGCCGGAGATCGTGTCCCCGTAGGCGGGCATGGGATTGATCATCCCCTCGACGCCGGGCGGGGTGATGCTGGCGGCGCTGCCGCCCCGGGCCCAGAAGGCGGTCATGTCGTACCCGCCCTTCTCGGATTCCGGTCCGCGCGGCCCGAGCGCGCTGCCCCGGGCGTAGATGATCCGGGGGTTGACCGCGCGGATGTCGTCCACGTCGATGCCGAACCGCCGCCGGTGTCCGGGCAGGAAGCTGGTCAGGAACACGTCGGAGCGGCGGGCCAGGTCGTAGAGCACTTCCTTGCCCTCGGGCCGGGTCATGTCGAGGCCCAGGCTGCGCTTGCCGCGGTTGGCGTGCTCGACGTTGGGGTTGGGGTCGCCCTCGACGCGCAGGGTGCCGGTCTGCCGCAGACCGCGCTGCGGATCGCCCGTGACGGCGTGCTCGACCTTGATGACGTCCGCGCCCCAGTCGGCGAGCACGGCTCCCGCCGAGGGCACGAAGCCGTACATGGCGACTTCGAGGACGCGGATGCCTTCGAGCGGGCGCATTACGGGACCACCACCGCGAACGACTTGGTCTCCAGGAACTCCTCCAGCCCGGCGACCCCGCTCTCCCGGCCGACGCCCGACTGCTTGTAGCCGCCGAAGGGGACTTCCTGGGAGAAGTAGTTGCCGCCGTTGATGCTGAAGGTGCCGGTACGGATCCGGCGCGCCACGGCGATGGCCCGCTGGTCGTCGGCGCTGTGCACCGCGCCCGACAGGCCGAAGATCGAGTCGTTGGCGATGCGTACGGCCTCGTCCTCGCCGTCGTACGGGATGACCGCGAGCACCGGCCCGAAGACCTCGTCCTGGGCTATCTCGCTGCTCGGGTCGACGTTGCTGAGCAGGGTGGGCGTGTAGAAGAAGCCGGGGTCGACGCGCTTGCCGCCGGTGACCAGGGTGGCGCCGGCCGCGACGGCCCGCTGGACCATGCCGTCGACCTTGTCGCGCTGGCGTTCGCTGATGAGCGGTCCCATGAAGGTCTTGGGGTCGGTCGGATCGCCGTACGACACGCGTTCGAGGCCGGCCGCGACCATGGCGACGATCTCGTCGTGGTGCTCCCTGGGCACGAGCAGCCGGGAGGTGAGCGCGCAGCCCTGGCCCGAGTGGGAGCAGATGGTGAAGGCCGCGAACATGGAGGCGGCGCGGAAGTCGGCGTCGTCGAGCACGATCATGGCGGACTTGCCGCCGAGTTCCAGGAAGACCTTCTTCACGGTGGCGCTCGCGGCCTCCATGATGCGGCGGCCGGTCGCGGTGGAGCCGGTGAAGGTGATCATGTCGACGTCGGGGTGTTTGGTGAGCACCTCGCCGGCCTCGACCCCGGAGGAGACGATGACGTTGACCACGCCGGGCGGGATGTCCGTGTGCTCGGCGATCAGTTCGCCCAGGTACAGCGTGGTCAGCGGGGTGTCCGGGGCGCCCTTGAGGACGACCGTGCAGCCGGCGGCGAGCGCGGGGACCAGCTTGGCGAGCGCCAGCTGGTTCGGGTAGTTGTACGGGATGATCGCGGCGACGACCCCGGCCGCCTCCTTCTCCACCCAGCGGCGGTGGCGCTGCCCGCGGATCTCGGTCTCGCCGAGCTCCTCGGTCAGGGGGTACTTCTCCAGCAGGTCGGTGTAGTACGAGACCAGCTTGATCGGCTCGTCCAGCTGGGGGCCGTGGGTGAGCATGCGGGGGGCGCCGACCTCGGCGATCGTCAGGTCGCGCAGCTCTTCCTGATGGTCGGTCAGCGCCTGGTGCAGCTGGCGGAGGCAGCGCAGGCGCTGGGCGGTGTCGGTCGCCCAGCTCGTGATGTCGAAAGCGCGGCGGGCGGCGGCGACGGCGGCTTCGGCGTCGGCGGCCGTGGCGTCGGGGGCCTGGTCGAGCACCTCGCCGGTCGCGGGGTTGAGCGAGGGGAAGGTCTTCTCGGTCTCGACGAGCCGGCCGTCGATGAGCAGGCGCTTCACAGCCGGACCACCTGTCCGCCGTCGACGCTGACGACCTGACCGGTCAGCCAGCGCGCCTCGTCGGAGAGCAGGAACAGGACGGCGGGCGCCAGGTCTTCGGGGGTGCCCATCCGTTTGATGGCCAGGGTGTTCGTCATCTGCTCCAGGAACTGATCGGGCACGACGCTCCGGGTGGCGTCGGTGTCCGTGGGCCCCGGCGCGATCCCGTTGACCCGGATGTTCTTGCCGCCGAGTTCGGCGGCGAGCGAGGCGGTCAGGCTGTTGATCCCGGCCTTGGCCAGTCCGTAGTAACCCCCGCCGAGCCAGGCGGCGGTGGACGACTGGTTGACGATGGCGCCGCCCTCGGGCATGTGCGGGACGACGGCGCGGGTGCAGTGCAGCGCGCCCATCAGGTTCACCTGGAGGAAGCGGTTGAGGTAGTCGAGGGGGACCGTGGTGAGGCCGTCGCGCCTCATGCTGTGGAAGATGGCAGCGTTGTTGACCAGGTAGTCGATGCGTCCGAACTCCGCCATCACAGCGGCCGCCATCGCCTCCGCCGACGCCGGGTCGGCCACGTCCACCTTGACGAACAGAGCCGCGTCGCCGATCTCCTTGGCGACCCTCTCGCCCTGTTCCTCGTTGAGTTCGGCGACCACCACGCGTGCGCCCTCGGCCGCCAGTGCCCGGGCATAGCCCTCGCCGATGCCCTGGCCCGCGCCGGTGACGATCGCAACCTTGTCCTGGAACCGCATCCTGCCTCCTTGCTCGGATGTGGTGGAAACTACATTCTCAGCTTACGCAAATCAATATTCCGGAAACGAGAACGTCATGGCAGACCAGAGAAGGCGAGGACCGGCCAAACCTGACCATCATTCAGGATCGGAGACCCATCCCGGCGGACAGCGGGAGGCGCGAGGCCCGTCGTCCCGGGCCTTCCGGTAGACCAACCGGCGAGAATACTATTCTCGCATCCGGAAGGGAGATTTTCATGATCGCAACGAAGGCCCTCAGCCCGAGCCTGGGCGTAGAGGTCACCGGCGTCGGCAATCTGCTCGACGATCGACTGATCAGCCGGTGCGCGGAGGCGCTCCAGTGGCGCGGCATCCTTCTCATCCGCGGACTGCACCTCGACGACGAAGGCCAACTGGCCTTCAGCCGCAGGCTGGGCAAGGTCTTCGCGGTGCGGGGCAAGGAGATCTTCACCGTCTCGCTCGACCCGGCCAGGAACCCGACGGCCGAGTACCTCAAGGGGACGTTCCACTGGCACATCGACGGCACCACCGACCCCGTACCCACCAGGACGACCACGCTGACCGCCCGGCACGTGGCCATGACCGGCGGCGGGACCGAGTTCGCCAGTACCTACGCGGCGTACGAGAACCTTCCGGAGGCGGACCGCAAGCAGTACGACGACCTGCGCGTGGTGCACAGCTTCGAGGCGGCCCAGCGGCTGGTGACGCCCGACCCAGGTCCCGAGATGCTCGCGGGCTGGCGCAAAGTCCCCACCCACGAGACGCCGTTGGTGTGGAAGCGCCGTGACGGCCGCCGCTCACTGGTGATCGGAGCGACGGCGGACCACATCGTCGGCATGGACGCCGCCGAAAGCCGGGCCCTGCTGGACCGGTTGCTGGAGTGGACCACCCGGGAGAGGTTCCGCTACACCCACGACTGGCGGGTCGGCGACCTGGTGGTGTGGGACAACACCGGGATGCTGCACCGGGCGCTGCCGTACAGCGCCGACTCGGAGCGGACGCTCCAGCGCACCACCATCGTCGGCGACGAGGAGCTGTCATGAGGACGGCGGTCGTCACCGGCGGCGCTTCCGGTATCGGTCTGGCCATCGCGGAGCGGCTGGCCAAGGACGGCTACCGGGTCGCCGCGCTCGACCTCAATCCGTCGGACACGAGTGTCGTGCCCGCCACCGACGTCGCCGACCGGGCCCAGGTGGACGCGGCGCTGGCCGCGGTGAGGGAGCGGCTGGGACCGGTCACGATCCTGGTCAACGCGGCCGGGACGGATGGCTTCAAGCGCTTCTCCGACCTCACCTTCGAGGCCTGGCAGCGGGTGATCAACGTCAATCTGAACGGCGTCTTCCACTGCGTGCAGGCCGCGCTGCCGGACATGATGGAGGCGGGCTGGGGACGGATCGTCAACATCTCCTCCTCGAGTGCCCAGTCGGGCCAGCCGTTCATGACGCACTACGTGGCGTCCAAGTCGGCGGTCAACGGCCTGACGAAGGCGCTGGCCCTGGAGCTGGGCCCGTTCGGCGTGACCGTCAACGCGGTGCCGCCCGGTTTCATCGACACGCCGATGCTGCGCAAGGCGGAAGCGCGCGAACTGCTCGGCGGGACGGTCGAGGAGCACATCCAGCGCACTCCGGTACGACGGGTCGGCCGCCCGGAGGACATCGCCGCGGCCTGCGCGTTCCTCGTGTCGGAGGAGGCCGGCTACATCACGGGCCAGATCCTGGGCGTGAACGGGGGCCGCAACACATGAACCGCATCCCGCCGCTCCCCTACGACGAGTGGGACACCGAGGCGATGGCGTCCTTCGCGCCGGGGCGCAAACTGCTGCCGTCCAACGCCCTGGGTCTCTTCGCGCAGCACCCGGAACTGGCCACGGCCTTCCTGGGCTACAACCGATACCTACTGAGCCGCCGTTCGACACTGTCACCGCGCACCCGCGAACTGGCCATCCTGCGGGTGGCCTGGCGCAGACGCTGCCAGTACGAGTGGGTCCAGCACGTGCTGATCGCCCGGAAGGCCGGCGTCACCGACGAGGAGATCGACGCGATCCGCGCCGGCGAGCCGACGGCGATCACCCGGGCGGTGGACGAACTGGAGGCGGATTCGGGCCTGTCCGACGACACCTACCGGGCGCTCGCCGCCGAGCTGGACGACCGGCAGCTGATGGATCTGGTCTTCACCGTCGGCACGTACGGCTTGCTGGCCATGGTCCTCAACACCTTCGAGGTGGAGCTCGATCCCGGCCTCCCTGCGGAGAACTTCACTATCACTGAATGAGAATGCTATTCTCATTCTGGAAAGGGGGGCAGCCATGCCACACTTCAGCAAGCCTGAGGCCGGAAGCTGGACCGAGCAGTACCCCGAACTGGGCACGAGTCCCGTGAACTACGAGGACTCGATCGATCCCGCCTACTACGAGGCCGAGCGGGAGGCCATCTTCAAGCGGACCTGGCTCAACGTCGGCCGCGTCGAACAGGTCCCCAAGCCCGGCCACTACTTCACCAAGGAACTCGCCGCGGCCGGCACCTCACTGATCATCGTCCGCGGCCGCGACCAGCAGATCCGCGCCTTCCACAACGTCTGCCGCCACCGCGGCAACAAGCTCGTCTGGAACGACTTCCCGGGCGAGGAGGTCAAGGGCACCTGCCGCCAGTTCACCTGCAAGTACCACGCCTGGCGCTACGACCTCACCGGCAAGCTCACCTTCGTCCAGCAGGAGGGCGAGTTCTTCGACCTCGACAAGGACGACTACGGCCTCAAGGAAGTCGCCTGCGACATCTGGGAAGGCTTCGTCTTCGTCAACCTCGACCCCCGGCAGAGCCTGCGGGAGTACCTCGGGGACATGGCCAAGGGCCTGGAGGGTTACCCCTTCCACGAGATGACCGACGTCTTCACCTACAAGGCCGAGATCGGCAGCAACTGGAAGCTGTTCATCGACGCCTTCGCGGAGTTCTACCACGCTCCCGTCCTGCACCAGAAGCAGGCCACCAAGGAGGAGGCGGAGAAGCTCCTGGGCTACGGCTTCGAGGCACTCCACTACGAGCTGCACAGCCCCCACTCGATGATCTCGTCCTGGGGCGGCATGGCGCCGCCGAAGGACCCCTCGATGGTCAAGCCGATCGAACGGGAGCTGCGCAGCGGCCTGTTCGGCCCCTGGGACCGGCCCGACATCGCGGGCCTCGACCCGCTGCCGGCCGGTGTCAACCCGGCCCGCCACCGCTCCTGGGGCACCGACTCCTTCGTGCTGTTCCCCAACTTCATGCTGCTCCTGTGGGCACCCGGCTGGTATCTGACGTACCACTACTGGCCGACGGCCGTGGACAAGCACCTGTTCGAGGCGAACCTCTACTTCGTCCCCGCGAAGACGGCCCGCGACCGCCTCGCCCAGGAGCTCACCGCCGTCACCTTCAAGGAGTACGCCCTCCAGGACGGCAACACCCTCGAGGCCACCCAGACCATGCTCAAGGGCCGCTATGTCACCGACTTCCCCCTCAACGACCAGGAGATCCTCCTGCGCCACCTCCACAAGGTCGTCAGGGACTACGTGAAGGAGCACGCCGATGCTGCCGAGTGACTTCGCCGAACTCGAGCCCCACAGCGACTGGATCCTCGGCAGCGAACGCGAGCGCTACGCCAAGCGCCTCGCCAGCAGCATGGCGGACATGCAGGCGTTCTACGACGCGGCGTTCCCCCTGCTGGACCGCGCGACGACACACCTCGACAAGTTCCCGCTCGACGACCTGCCCGAGCCCGAACGCAACCTGATGCTGCTCATGTTCTCCCTCGTCATGGTGTCGTTCCCCATCGAGGTCTGGAAGCAGCCCCGCGTCCCCGACTCGGGCGCCGCCTACCTCGACGTCATCGCCGAGCCGCAGGTCTGAGGTGGTCACGCTCAAGGCCGCCCGCGTCCTGCACGTCGAGACGGGACGGATCGAGGAACCGGGCCTGGTCACCGTCGACGGCGACCGCATCGCAGGCGGCGGCGGAGAAGGCGGCGACGGTGACGTCCTGGATCTGGGCGACGTCACCCTGCTGCCCGGCCTGATGGACATGGAGGTCAACCTCCTCATGGGAGGCCGGGGCGAGGTCCCGGGCCTCTCCCCCGTCCAGGACGACCCGCCGCTGCGCATGCTCCGCGGGGTCGCCAACGCACGCCGGACCCTGCGCTCGGGGTTCACCACCGTCAGGAACCTCGGCCTGTTCGTGAAGACCGGCGGCTATCTGCTGGACGTCGCCCTGGCCAAGGCCATCGACGCCGGCTGGATCGACGGCCCCCGCATCGTCCCCGCGGGGCACGCGATCACCCCGACCGGAGGGCATCTGGACCCCACGATGTTCGCCGCGTACGCCCCCGGCATCATGCCCCTCTCCCTGGAGGAGGGCATCGCCAACGGCGTCGACGAGGTGCGCAAGGCCGTCCGCCACCAGATCAAGTACGGCGCCCAGCTCATCAAGGTCTGCGCGTCGGGCGGGGTCATGTCCCACACCGGCACCGCGGGCGCCCAGCACTACTCCGACGAGGAGTTGCGGGCCATCGTGGACGAGGCCCACCGGCGCGGACTCAAGGTGGCGGCGCACACCCACGGCGCCGCCGCCGTCCGGTCTGCCGTGGAGGCCGGCATCGACTGCATCGAGCACGGCTTCCTGCTGGACGACGCGACCATCGACCTGATGGCCGAGCGCGGCACCTTCCTCGTCGCGACGACCGCCCTGATCGACGGCATGGACATCTCCAAGGCCCCGCCCGAACTGAAGGCCAAGGCCGGCGAGATCTTCCCGCACGCCAGGACGGTCGTCGCCCGGGCCCTCAAGGCGGGCGTGAAGATCGCGGTCGGCACCGACGCGCCGGCGATCCCGCACGGTCGCGGCGCCCAGGAGCTCATCGCCCTCGTCGAACGCGGGATGACCCCGCTGGAGGTGCTGAGGGCGGCGACGGTCAACGCGGCCGAACTGATCGACGCCGAGGACCGCGGACGGATCGCCGAGGGACTCCTCGCGGACCTGATCGCCGTACCCGGTAATCCGCTGGAGGACATCTCGGTGATGGCCGACGTCCCCTTCGTGATGAAGGGAGGGAAGGTCTTCCGTCACGAACGCGGCTGAACAAGGGCTGCCCGCCGGGTTGTTCCGAGGGGCGGGGCGCGTTTCGCGCCCCGCCCCTCAAGACGTCGTCCTCAAGCCGGCCGCGTTCACTGCGCCTTGATGTGGTCCTTCATCTCCTCCAGCCGTGTGAGGATCGGGTAGCCGCCCACGCTCAGCGCGTTCCCGTGCCCGGTCTCATGGATGTCGAACACCGACTGGACGGCAGCGTAGAAGCCCTGCACGTCCAGGGTCTGGTTGACGGCCCGCTTGGCCTGGCGGAGCGCGAAGGGGTGCATCCGCGCGATCTGACCGGCCAACTCCAGGGTGGCCGCGTCCAGTTCGCCCAGCGGGACGACACGGTTGACCATGCCGACCTTCTCCGCCTCCTCGGCGGTGACGGCCCGGCCGGTGAAGAGGATCTCCTTCGCCTTGCGCGGTCCGAGCTCCCAGGTGTGACCGTGGTACTCCACTCCCCCGATGCCCATGTGCACCACGGGATCGGAGAACTCGGCGTTCGCGGCGGCCACGATCAGATCGCAGGGCCAGCACAGCATCAGGCCGCCCGCGATGCACTTGCCCTGGACCGCGGCGATCGACGGCTTGGGCACATTGCGCCAGCGCAGGGTGTACTCCAGGTACCGGCGCGCCTCAGCGGTGTAGATCCACTCCAGGGTGATCTTGTCGGGGCTCGGCCAGCGGTCCTTCAGGTCGTGGCCGGCCGAGAAGTGCCGTCCGTTGCCCCGCAGCACGATCACCCGTACGTCCTCGTCGGCCGCGGCGCGGGTCCAGGCCGCGTCCAGGTCGTCGAGGAGGCCCATGGTCTGGGCGTTGGCGACCTCGGGACGGTTGAGGCTGATGACCGCGACCCGGTCCTGGACCTCGTACAGAATCTGGTCCATCCACGTCCTCCTGGGTTATCTCGGCAGGCCGAGGATGCGCTCGGCGATGATGTTGCGCTGGATCTCCGAGGTGCCGCCCGCGATCGTCCCGGCGAAGCTGCGCGCGTACCGCTCGAACCAGCTGGAGATGAAGTCGTCCGTGCTCATGTGGTTGGGCGGACCGGTCACTTCGGGATGGACCAGCCCCTCCGGCCCGCGGTCCTCCAGTGCGTGCAGACTCGCGACCTGGATCGCCTCGGAGCCGAGCAGCTTGAGGACCGACAGCTCCGCCGGGTCACGGTCGCCGCCCAACTGGCGGTAGCCGAGCAGCCTGAGCGCCTGGGCGTCCATGAGGAGCGTCGCGTACCACTCCTCGTCGCTGGGCGCGTCCCGGATCAGGTCGTCGAGGCGCTCGGCGAAGCTCAGCCACAGCATGGTCCGCTCGTGCCCGAGCGAGCCGTGCGCCACCGACCAGCCCTTGTTCAGAGGACCGACGAGGTTCTCGCGCGGGACCCGGACGTCGGTGAAGAACACCTCGTTGAAGTCGAGGTCGTCCTCCGCGGCCATGGACGCGAACGGCCTGCGCACCACGCCCTCGGTGTCGGTGGGGATGAGCAGCACGCTGATGCCCTTGTGCTTGGGCGCGGCCGGGTCGGTGCGGACGAACGTCAGCAGGACGTCCGCGTCGTGCGCGCCCGACGTCCACACCTTCTGCCCGTTGACGACGAAGTGCTCGCCGTCCAGGACCGCGCGGGTGCGCAGCCCGGCGAGGTCGGATCCGGCGCCCGGCTCGCTCATGCCGAGCGCCGCCGTGATCTCGGTGCGCAGGAGGGGAATCGCCCACCGCTTCTTCTGCTCCTCGGTCCCGAAGGTGAGGATCGAGGCCGCGATGATGCCGATGCCTTGGGGGTTGAAGCTGTGGTAGATCCGTCGCCTCGACAGCTCCTCCAGGTGGGCGAGTTGCTGCGGCAGGGTGGCGTTCCGGCCGCCGTACTCGGGGGGTTTGCCGGGCAGCAGCCAGCCCGCGTCGAACAGTGTGCGCTGCCAGCGGCGCGCCCAGGCGGGGACGTCGGCGCTCGACCGCGACGTGGGGTGGGCCTCGTCCGGGGTGGGCAGGTGGGCGTCGAGGAAGGCGGCGAACTCGGCGCGGAACTCCTCCACTTCGGAGCCGGAGTCCAGCTTCATCCCGCCACCACCCCTTCCTGCCCGCTCGTCTCCCGATCCGGCCCGAACCTCCGTCGCTGCGGCCCGGACCTCTCCCGTTCCTGCCGCGCCTTCTCCTGAACCTGCCGCGTCTTCTCCAGCAACGCCCTGCGGTGTACGGCCGCCGTCCCCAGCAGCAGATCGCCGGCCTTGGCCCGCTTGAGGTGGATCTGCAGTTCGTTCTCCCAGGTGAAGCCCATCGCTCCGAACAGCTGGAAGCCGTTACGGAAGACGATCCGCTGGCACTCCCCGGCGGCGGCCTTGGCCATCGAGGCCGCCCTGCCGCGCCGTGGGTCGTCCTCGGCGATGGTCAGCGCGGAGAAGTAGGCGAGGGCACGGGCCCGTTCGATGGCGACGTACATGTCCGCCGCCTTGTGCTTGACGGCCTGGAAGGAGCCGATGGGCACGTCGAACTGGACGCGTTCCTTCACGTGGGCGACCGCCAGGTCCAGGATGCGCCGGCAGCTGCCGACCGTGGAGATCGCGAGGCCCATCAGGGCGAGGTCCGGGATCCCGGGGACCAGGTCGGGGACCTCGACATGGGCCGCGTGGAGGGTGGGGTCGAAGATGTCGACGCGTGCCGCGCCGAGCTCCGGGCCCGTCACGATCCGCACGCCGTCGCGGGTGAGCAGGGCGATCTCGTCCGCCCGGTCCGCGTCGAGGACGAACCGGCCGGTGCCGTCGAACACTCCGGTTCCCGAGCCGCTCGGCAGCCGCCCGGCGAGCGGAGCGAACCAGGTGGCCGTGGCCAGGAAGGGGGTGGGATCGGCGGCGTACCCCAACTCCTCCAGGACGATGGCGAGTTCCACCGGAGGGGCCTCCAGCCACCCCAGTTCCAGATAGGTCGCCCAGAGCTGGTCCGGTGGCTGTGAGCGGGACTTGGCGACCGTCTCCCGTACCAACCGTTGCAGCAGCCGTTGGTCCTCGTCGAACTCAAACTCCACGGCCCACCTCCAGAAGGGTCTTGCCGATGGCACGGCGGTCCAGGTCCAGAGCCGTCGCCACCTCGTCGAGCGGGTGGACGGCGTGGACCCGGGGGTGGATCAGGTCCTCGGCGAACATGCGGTTCAGCTCGCCGCGGGTGACGGCCAGTTGCTCCCGGCCGTGCCGCGCCCAGCCGCCGAAGTCGAAGCCGTGGATCGTGACGCCCTTGAGCATCGCCAGATTGAGCGGGAGCCGGGGCACCTCGCCGCTGGCGAAGCCGACGTTCACGAACCGGCCGCCCCAGCGCATGGCCCGCAGCGCCTGTTCGGAGTGCGGTCCCCCCACCGGGTCGATCACGAGGTCGGCGCCGCCCGAGTCCCGCAGCCGCCGCTTGAGGTCGTCGTACGGGAGCGCTTCATGGGCGCCCTGTTCCAGACAGGCCGCCCGCTTCTCCTCGGTGGAGGCCACGGCGACCACCTCCGCCCCGAGCAGCGCGGCCAGTTCGACGGCCGCGAGACCGACCCCGCCGGCCGCGCCGAGCACCGCCACCCGCTCCCCCTCCTGGAGGCGGCCGATCAGCGTCAGGGCGTTGTAGGCGGTGGCGTGCGAGACCCCGAAGGCCGCCGCGCGCCGGGTCGGGATCGTGTCGGGGATCCGGTACAGGCCGGCCGCCCGGACGGCGACCCGCTCGGCGAAGGCGCCGACGAAGACGGACCCGAAGACCCGCTCGCCCTTCTCGAACCCGTGCCCCGACTCGGCGACCACTCCGGCGAACTCGCTGCCGGGAGTGAACGGCGGTTCCGCCTTCACCTGGTAGGTGCCTTCGATCACCAGGACGTCGGCGAAGTTCACCGCCGCGTAGTGCACGTCGACGGGTACCTCACCGTCCGGGTCGGGGATCTCCTCGACGACCACCGGGCCGCCGACGGCATGGCATCGGGCCGCTCTCATAGGCGTGTCGTCGCGGCCAGTTCGGCCGCCTGGGCCGCCATCTGCAGGACCGCGTCCCCGTAGTAGGCCATCTTCGGGTTGCCGCCGTCGCCCTGCACATGGCGGGCGTAGCCGCCCTCCAGCACGATCGCCATCTTGAACCGGGCCAGGATCACGTAGTAGTCGATGTCGGCGACGTCCCGGCCGCTGACCTTGGCGTAGTGCTCGATGATGTCGGCCCGGTCCGGCATGCCCGTGTAGTCGGCGTACCGGCCCGCCGCGTCCCGGTCCTCGTCGGCGTTCGGCCAGCCCATGACGACCCAGCCGAGGTCGAGCAGCGGGTCGCCCACGGTGGCCATCTCGAAGTCGACCAGGGCGGCGAGCTCGGCGGGCGCCCCGTGCTTGAACATCACGTTGGCGAACTGGTAGTCGCCGTGGATGATGCCCGGCTCCCAGTGCCGGGGCCGGTGCGTGCGCAGCCACGCGGCCGCCGCGTCCAGTCCCGGTATCTCGCGGAACCTGAACTTCGCCAGGTGCGCCTGCCAGCGGTCCACCTGGCGGTCGTGGAAGCCGTCCGGCCGGCCGAACCCCTCGAGTCCCCGGGCCCGCCAGTCGACGTTGCCCAGCTTGGCGATGCCCTCCACCAGCTCGTAGGCGAGACCGGGGCGCAGGGACAGATCGCTCTTGAAGGGCTCGGGCCAGCCGTCGGTGTTCATCGGCGACCAGCCGTTCACATGGCCCATGAGGTAGAAGCACGAGCCGATCACGTCGGTGTCGTCGCAGACCGCGATGGCCTCGGGGTGCGGCACCTCCGTCCCGCCCAGCGCGTTCAGTACCCGGAACTCCCGCAGCATGGTCTCGTCGCGGCCCGGCGGGACCTTCTCAGGGGGCTTGCGCAGCACCATCCGCCGCTCGCCGCGCCGGATGTCGAAGATGTCGTTGGAGGTGCCCCCGGATATGAGGGACACCTCGACCGGTTCCCCCGGAGCGATGTCCTGACCGTCCAGCCAGCGGGCGAGCGACTCGATGTTCACATGTTCTCCAGCTGCTTGCGGGCCCACTCCCGGCGAGCGGGCAGATGCTGTGAGGGCCAGGGCCCCGACGCGGCCTCGTAGCCGCGCAGGAGGTCCTTGGCCACCGTGACCTTGTGGATCTCCGAAGGCCCGTCGACGACCGCCATGACGGCCGCGCCGGTCCACATGTCGGCGAAGGGCATCTCGTTGGACACGCCCAGGGCGCCGTGCAGGTGCATGGAGCGGTACACGATGTCGTGCAGCACTTTCGGCGTCAGGAACTTGATGGCGGAGATGTCCTTGCGGACCCGCTTGTAGTCCTGGTACCGGTCGATCTGCCAGGCCGTGTGCAGCACGAACAGCCGGAACTGCTGCAACTGCGCGTAGGAGTCGGCCAGGTCGGCCTGGACGAGCTGCTTGTCGGCCAGCCTGCTGCCCTGGGTCTCCCGGGACAGGGCGCGCTCGGCCATCATGTCCAGCGCCTTCTGGCACTGGCCCACGACCCGCATCGCATGGTGGACCCGCCCGCCGCCGAGCCGGGTCTGCGCGATGGCGAAGGCCTGGCCCTCGCCCCCGAGCAGGGCGTCACCGGGGACGCGGACGCCGTCGTACTCGATGAGCGCGTGCATGCCCTCGTCCGGGGCCTCGCTCATCAGACCGAGGTGGCGTTCCATCCGGATGCCGGGGGTGTCGCTGGGCACCAGGAACATCGACATGCCCCGGTACGCGCTGACGTCCGGGTCGGTCACCGCCATCACGATGACGAACTTGGAGGTGCGCGCGTTGGAGGAGAAGAACTTGCGGCCCGTGATGACCCAGTCGTCGCCGTCCCGTTCGGCGCGTGTGGTGAACATCTTCGGGTCGGCGCCGGCCTGCGGCTCGGTCATGGAGAAGCAGGAGAAGCACTCGCCTTCGAGCAGCGGCTTGAGATAGCGCTCCTTCTGCTCCTCGGTGCCGTAGCGGGCGATGATCTCCGCGTTGCCGGTGTCCGGGGCGGCCGTGCCGAAGATGACGGGGGCCCAACTGGACTCGCCCAGGATCTCGTTGATGAGGGCCAGCTTGAGCTGCCCGAAGCCGCGTCCGCCGAGCTCCGGGCCGAGGTGGGGCGCCCACAGGCCCTGGTCGCGCACCTGTTGCTTGAGGGCCCGGACGACCGGGCCGGTCTCCTCGTCGAGGGGGTGGAAGGCCCGGTCCGGATAGACCAGGTCCAGCGGGTCCACACGCTCGGCGCGGAACCACCTGATCCACTCCAGTTTCCTCTCGAACTCCGGCTCGGTGGAAAAGTCCCATGCCATGTCAGACGATCCTCGTTTCGTGGTTCCGCCAGTACGTCTCCCGGAGCAGGCCCTTGCGCAACTTGCCGCTGGGGTCCCTGGGCAGACCGAGGACGAAGTCGACGGCGCGCGGGCACTTGTACGGGGCGAGACGCTCCCGGCAGTACGCGAGCAGCTCGTCGGCGGTCACGTCGTCGGCGGCCGGCTGGACCACCGCGAGGACCCGTTCGCCCCTCTCGGGGTCCGGGACCCCGATCACCGCGACGTCGGCCACCCCCGGGTGCATGACCAGGACGTCCTCGGCCTCCTGCGGGTGGATGTTGACCCCACCGGACACGATCGTGTGCGCGAGGCGGTCGGTCAGATACAGATAGCCGTCCTCGTCGAGGTGTCCGATGTCGCCCAGGGTGTTCTCGCCGAAGTGGACGACGCCGTCGACGATGCGGACGTCGTCGCCCGCCCGGCCCACCGATCCCGGGTGGGCCAGCCACTCCTGCGGACCGATGACCGTGAAGCCGTACGCCTCGGTCCCGGAGTAGAACTCGTGGATGATCGGGCCGAACCAGTCGAGCATCCGCCGCTTGACCTCCACCGGGCAGGGCGCGGCGCCGTGCAGGACCACGCGCAGGCTGCTCACGTCACGGGCGCGCCGCGCGGCGGGCAGCTTCAGCATGCGGACGAACATGGTGGGGACGAACTGTGCGTGCGTGACCCGGTGACGCTCGATCAGCTCCAGGCACTCGGCCGCGTCGAAGCGGTCCATGACCACGAGGGTCGCGCCGAGCCGGAGCAGCGACATGCAGTGGACGAGCGGCGAGGCGTGGTGGAACGGGGCCGTCGAGAGGTACACGGCGTCGGGGCCGAAGCCGTAGTGGGCCAGCCCCTGGGCCACTTGTACGCACTCGGCGGCGGGGTCGCCCATCGGGCCCGCGGTGAGCTGCTTGCGCACGGCCTTGGGGCGCCCGGTGGTCCCTCCCGAGAACGGGAGCTCGCGCCCCTCGCACTCCTCGAACTCCCCCGTGCCGGGCGCCGCGAGCAGGCGCTCGTACACCTCCTCGGTGATGAGCAGCTTGCCCCGCGCCATCTCCTCGACCTCGGCGGGGAGGAGGTGGGTGTTGACCGGCGTGTAGAGGAGGCCGGAGCGCTGGGCGGCCCAGGCGACTTCCAGGAAGGCCGCGCCGCTGGGCATACGGATCGCGAGGGCGTCTCCCGGCCTGAGGCCGATGGCCGCCGCCAGCTGCCGGGACCGTGCGTCGAGCTCGGCGTACGTGACGGTCCTGCCGCCGCTCTCGATGACCGCGATCGCGTCGGGGCGCTGCTTCGCCTGCCATCCCAGATGCATGCGGTGAGAATATCATTCTCAGTGAATGCAAGTAAGAGTCTCGCAACCTGTGATGCGCGATTCGGTAGGGCGCCGCAACTTATTCCCACTGAAGTGGAGTATCGTTCTGCAAGTGACCGCAGTCCCCGAAGAACCCGCGTGGCGCCAGCGCGCCGTAGAGCGATCGACCCGTGCCGCGAAGCTTCGCGCCGAGCAACGCGTGCAGCGCTTCCTGGACTCGGCACAGGAGTTGATCGTCGAGAAGGGCACGACCGACTTCACCGTCCAAGAGGTCGTCGACCGCTCGAAGCAGTCCCTGCGCAGCTTCTACCAGCACTTCGACGGCAAGCACGAGCTGCTCCTCGCCCTGTTCGAGGACGCCCTCTCGATGGGCGCCGCCAAGGTCCGTGAGGCGGCCGCCACCGAGAGCGACCCGCTGCAGCGCCTGCGGATCGCCGTCGAGACGCTCTACGAACAGTCGCACCCCAGCCCCGGCGTCCAGCGCCCGCTGTTCAACGACTTCGCGCTGCAACTGCTGGTCAAGCACCCCGAGCAGGTGGCGACCGCCCACATTCCGCTGCTCACGGTCTTCACCGAGATCATCGAGCAGGCCGCCGAGGCCGGTCTCATCTCCGGCGGGAAACCCCGCCGTCAGGCCGCTCTCGTCATGCAGACGGTCATGTTCGCCTCGCAGGCCCACGGCGTCCCCGCCGACAGCCACGCCCACCCGGTGACCTCCGAGGAGGTCTGGCAGTTCTGCCTGGGCGGCATCTCGGGCGTTCCGGCCACGGCGGGCAGGTCCGCCTCCGCGTAACACGGGTTCCGTCCCCCTGACCCTCTCGCCGGGTAGTTCCATTCTCCATTTCGGAGAGTATGGTTCTCACCACTGTGCCGGAGGATCAGGGGGTTCCCATGACCGTACGGACGGACGCCAGGCCTCAACTCCGGGTCGTCCAATGGGCCAGCGGCAACATCGGCTCCCGCGCGCTGCGGGCGGTCCTCGAACATCCGGACCTGACGCTGGCGGGGCTGTACGCGCACACGCCGGACAAGGCGGGACGTGACGCGGGCGAGCTGTGCGGCCTGGGCCCGACGGGTGTGATCGCCACTCACGACATCGACGAGATCGTGGCGCTCGGCGCCGACTGTGTCCTCTACATGCCGCGCGCCTGCGACATGGACGAGGTGTGCCGGTTGCTGGCCTCGGGCGCGAACGTCGTGACGACGCGCGGCGAGTTCCATCGCGCAGCCAGCCTCGACCCCGCGGTGCGCGAGCGGGTCGAGGCCGCGTGCGAGAGCGGCAAGTCCTCGATCCACAGCACCGGCAGCAGCCCGGGGTTCATCACGGAGGCGCTTCCCCTCGCCCTGAGCTCGATCCAACGGCGGCTCGACGGCCTGACGATCGAGGAGTTCGCCGATCTCTCCCAGCGCGACTCCCCCGGACTCCTCTTCGACGTGATGGGGTTCGGCAAACCCCCTGCCGAGTACGACGCGCGCCGGCTGTCCGTGGTGCGCGACAGCTTCGGCCCGTCGCTGCGCATGGTCGCCGACACGCTCTCGATCCCGCTCGACTCGGTGGAGGCCGAGGGGGAGGTCGCGACCGCGCCCCGCCCGGTCCACATCGCGGCGGGCACCCTGCGGCCGAACACCGTGGCCGCCCAGCGGATCACGGTCTCGGGACTGCGCGGCGGCCGACCGTTGCTGCGCTTCCGGGCCACCTGGTACTGCACCACCGACCTCGACCGCGCCTGGGACGTCCGCGCCACCGGCTGGCACATCACGGTCGACGGCGACGCACCGCTCGACATCGACCTGCGCTTCCCGGTACCCCTGGACCGGATGGCCGCCATGTCGCCCTCGTACACGGCGAACCGCGCCGTCAACGCCGTACCGGTGCTGTGCGAGGCGTCCCCCGGGATCCGCTCGACGGCCGACCTTCCGCACATCGTGGCCCGGCTCGGGTGAGCCGCCGAGCGGCAACGGCACGCCGGCCATGGGCCGTTACGGGATCTTCGGCGCCGTGTCCTACGTCCGGCGGGCCGCGGCCCCGGTGGGCGGCAGCGTGTCGACGGCCTCGTGCCATGACGCGCCGGTGGCCACGGCCTGGCGCCAGCCGCGGATCGCCTTGGGCGGCATGCCGATCGCCAGGGCCCCCACCAGACGGTCACCGGTACGGTAGGCGACCACGAACCGACGTGCGGCCAACTCGCCCTCCACCACGGCGACTTCGTCGTGTCCCCGCAGATGGCCGAACGCCTGCACCTTCATGTCGTACTGGTCCGACCAGAAGTACGGCACCGGCGCGAACGGCTTGCGCGCGTCCGGACGGAGCAGATTGCGGGCGGCGGCCATGCCCTGCTCGGCGGCGTTGGTCCGGTGCTCGATCCGCATCGACGTACCGAACAGCGGATTGTGCCAGCGGGCCACGTCCCCGGCCCCGTACACACCCGGCGCGGCGGCGCTGTACTCGTCGCACACGAGCCCGTCCGCCACCTTCAGACCGCTGCCCTCCAGCCACTCGGTGTTCGGCAGCGAACCGATCGCCACCAACACCTCGTCGGCCGCGACCAGTTCCCCGTCCGTGAGCCGTACGCCGCTGTCGGACACCTCGGCCACACCTACCCCGGTGCGCAGGTCCACGCCGTGGTCCAGATGAGCCCCGGACAGGACCCGTCCCACCTGCTCACCGACCGCGTGCGCCATCGGAACCGGCGCCGGCTCGAGGAGCGTGACCTCCGTGCCCAGCCCCCGCGCCACCGCGGCGGCCTCCGCGCCGAGGAACCCCGCACCGACGACCATGAGTCGCCGCCCGGGGCCCAGCCGGTCCCTGAGGGCCAGCGCGTCGTCCAGGGTGCGCAGCACATGCGCGTCCCCCTCGCCGGGCAGCCTGCGCGGCCGTACGCCGGTCGCCACGATCAGGCCGTCGTACGGCAGTCGTGCCCCGTCGGCCAGCAGTACCGCGCGCCCGGCGAGGTCGAGGCCGGTCGCGGCGTGCCCCAGACGCAGATCGAGGTCGAGGGCGTCGAGATCGGCACGGGCGCGCAGCGGCAGCCGTTCCGGGCTCCACTCGCCGGAGAGGATCTGCTTGGACAGCGGCGGACGGTCGTAGGGCAGGTGGACCTCCTCACCGACGAGGGTGAGCGTGCCGTCGTACCCCTCCCGGCGCAGCGTCTCGGCCGCCGCGAGCCCGGCGGCCGAGGCGCCGACGACCAGGATCCGCCTCACTTCTCGACCAGCCGGATCGCCGCGGCCGGGCAGATCGCGACGGCCTCGCGCACGCCGTCGAGCAGTTCGGCGCCGGGCTCCTCCGCCAGCAGGATCGCGACGCCGTCGTCCTCCCGCTGGTCGAACACCTCCGGCGAGGCCATCACGCACTGCCCCGACGCGACGCACTTCGGTTCGTCCAGTTCCACACGCATGATCTTTTCCTTTCGGTCGGTACAGGTCGGCGCGCGGCCGCGATCGCATTCGCATTCGCATTCGCAAGGAAAGAACTCACGTCGGGGTGATCTTCGCGATCCACTCCCGGCGCTCGGTCACATACGGGAAACCGTCCAAGTGGACGATGAGTCAAGATGTGCTCTCGTCCCACATGCGAACCTTTGTGACCGTCTTCGGGTCACGCGGCTCCACCGGTGCCGGGGCCGACGCGCAGGGGCGGCCGCTCGTAGCCGCGGACGTCGAGAACCCGGCGATCAGGCGGGCCGCTTCGCGCACGGCGCCTGCCAGGGGCGCAGCCATGTCACTCCTCGGTGGGGGCCTCCGTCGGGACGGAGAACGAAGAACGGCGGAAAGGCCGGTACGCATATGCAACCGGACCGGACTGACACGCTCCGGTCAGTTCCCTGACCACAAGCTGACGTGACGCAGATCACCACCCCGGGCGAGGTCAGTGGCCGAGCCAGTACCCGAAGCCCCTGCGGGTGTGGATCAGCACGGGACCTTCCCGGTCCACCTTGTGGCGCAGACGGGAGACGAGCTTCTCGATCGCGTTGTCGGCGCGACCCTCGCCCCACACATGACGGCAGATCTGTTCCTTGGACAACACCCGCTCGGCGTTGACCAGCAGATGCCGCAACAGCCGGTATTCCGCGGGGGTGAGGTCGATCTCCCGTTGGCCACGCCACGCCTGACAGGTGTCGTCGTCCAGGACCAGGTCTCCGTAGGACGGTCCTTCCCGTTCGGGACCCCGGTCGCGCAGCAGCACCTCGGCCCGCGCGAGGACCTCGGCGATCCGGAACGGCTTGGTGACGTAGTCCTCCCTGCCGGCACCGAGTTCGGGGACGAGTCGACCCAGGGTCTGATAGGTGGTCAGGAAGAGCACCGGGGGGCGATCGGCGGGCGTGAAGCGGCTCCCGCGGGAGAGGCCCTGCAGATCGGGCAGGGTCACGTCGAGGACGACCAGGTCGAAGCGGTGCTCGACGAGGCGCACCATGGCCTCGGCGCCGGTGCTCACCGTAGTGACCCGGTAGCCCGCCAACTCCATGGTCGTCGCGAGCAGTTCGGTGGTCTCGGCGTCCTCGACGACGACCAGCACGTGTGGTCCGTCGCCGCGAGCCGGCGACCGCTTCTCACTCATGTTTCCGTCCCTGGAACGACCATTCGTGCGGAGCTGGAGCATCACGACGTCACGACCTCACACGGTCGACCTCGCCGGTCGGCGCGTCAGAACGTCCGAATGACGGCCGCCGACCTACCGGCCGGGGTCGCGCGGACGGACCACCAGGCGCTCACCACATCGACGCCGCGCCCACCCAAGGGCTGGAGTTCGCACGGGCCCCCTCCGCGGGCGACCACACCCCTCCCCCTCAAGGGCGATACCTCCGCACCCTCACTCCGACCACGTCACCCCTCCACCCCCGGCCACCCCGTCCCGCACCTCGCCCACACCACCCGAGGGCCCGGCCACCCCGGCCCGGCCCTCGCTCTCCTCGTCCTCGGTGGCATGCGCGAGGAAGTCGTCGACCATCCCGTGGAACAGCGTCGCGAGGCGCCGCAGCTCCGCCGGTGTCCACTCCGCCAACGCCATCTGCATGCCTCGCGAGCTCGTCGCACGGATCCGGTCGATCGCGTCCCGGCCGGCCGGCGTCAGCTCGATGCGCTGGGCCCGCCGGTCGTCCGGGTCCGGCGCGCGGCTCACATAGCCCGCCTTCTGGAGTTGCTGCGCCTGACGGGTGACGTGGGACGCCTCCACCCCCAACCGGGCCGCCAGCTCACCGGGGCGCAGGGGATCGGAGTCGGCCATCTGCCGCAGCAGCGCCACGGCGGCACGGTCCAGCCGCAGTCCCGCCATGGCCATCAGGCGATCGTGCTGCCGCACCCGGCTGTTCAGGTAGGAGATGCGATTGAGGGCTCGCTCGATCTCGACCACGTCGGACGAGGCGGGCGCCTGTGGCACTGGTGTAGGCATGGACCCAAGATAGCACTGCTTGCCTGACTCAAGTAAGTTCTGAGAGGGGCTCGGGCACAGGCCGAGCCCCCTCCGATCGAGTGCGCCGGGCAAGGCGCGGACGCGCTCGGATGCGGACAAGGACCGTGCAGAGCACACCGACGCCGAAGCGGGCGCCGGAGGTGCGCGTCCCGAGTTCGTGACCGGAGTTCGCGACCGGAGTTCGTCACTGGCGTTCGTCACCGAAGTCTTGCCGCGCGGACCGGGTTGATGCCGTCCCCGTAGCAAGCGCTCACACAGCGCTACGATGCGCTGGTGGATCAGGGGAAGGCACGTGGCCCGTACGCGAAGACACCGGCCCGGCGAGCGGAGATCGTGCGCGCGGCGCGCGACAGCTTCGCCGAGCGCGGATACGCCCGGGCCTCCCTCCGCGACATCGCCGAGCGGGCCGGCATCACCCACGCCGGCCTCCTGCACCACTTCCGCAGCAAGGACGAGCTGCTCGCCGAGGTGCTCGCCCAGCGCGACACCGAGGAGTGGGAGGAGGGCGTGGCCGAGGTCGACAGCCTGGAAGCGCTCGCGCCCTACCTCGGCACTCTGCTGGTGCGCCACCAGAAGACCCCCGAGCTGATGCGTCTGTGGCTGGAGCTGGCGGCGGCCGCCTCGCGGCCGGACCACCCCGCGCACGGTTACTTCGTCGAGCGGTACGAGCGCAGCCGCACCCATGTCACGCGGCGCCTGAGGGAGCTGGAGGCGGAGGGGAAGCTGCGGGAGGGCCTCGGTCCGGACAGTGCGGCGACCCTTTTCCAGGCGGTACTCAACGGCCTGCAGGCGCAGTGGCTGCTCAACCAGCGCCTCGACATCATCGAACCGCTGAACCGTTTCCTCGACCTCATCCTGGTGACCGACGACTAGAGCCTGTCCGGCACCCGTGTCCCCCGCGCGCGGCAGACGTGCACGCCGGACCGCTCGTCATGCTCAGGTAGGACATACCGGTCGTTTGCTACTGCGTTCTCAGTAGCCGGGAGAGTCGGCCGACACATGACGACGGGACGCCCCTGCTCAGGCAAGCTGAGAAGGTTCACCATGGTCACAGCACCCGACAGGAAACCCTCCCGATGAACACCAGCCGGCAGCGGTTCGCCAAGGACCATCCCCGCGTCATGCGGGTGACGGTCGTTCTGCTGCTGTTCGCCGCCGCCGCTCTCGGCAGCACCTGGACCAGCGCGGAACCCACCGGCCGGCACCTCACCCCGTGGCCCGGCATTCTCCTGGGCGGCATCGGTGCCCTGGCCCTGCTGTGGCACCGCAGGTACCCGCTCACCGTGGTGGCGGTGACCGCGGCCGCCGCCAACGCCGCCAACGCCCTGGGCTATCTGGTCACTCCCCTGCTGCTGGCACCGCTCATGGCCGCCCTGTACTGGCTGGCCGTCCACACCGACCGCAGGACCGGGCGCATCGGTCTGGCCGGCACCGCCGCACTGCTGGTCACCACCGCGCTGGTCGTCGACTCCCCTCACCATCCGCTGTCCCTCGTCCTCGCGACGGTCGGCCCCGTCTTCTGGGTGCTGGTGCCCATCACCTGGGGCACCGCGACCCGGCTGCGGGCCGACTACCTGGAGGCCGTGCACGCCCGCGCGGAGATCGCCGAGCGCACCCGTGAGGAGGAGGCGCGGCACCGGGTGGCCGAGGAGCGCATGCGCATCGCCCGGGAGCTGCACGACGTCGTCGCCCACCACCTCGCGCTGGCCAACGCGCAGGCCGGGACGGCCGCCCATCTCCAGCGCACCCACCCCCAGCAGGTGCAGAGGATCCTCGACGACCTCGCCGGCACCACCGCGTCGGCGCTGCGCGAACTCAAGGCCACCGTCGGGCTGCTGCGCCAGACCAACGACCCCGACGCGCCGCTGGAACCCTCCCCGGGCCTGGACCAGCTCCCGGAACTCACGTCCGCGTTCGCGACCGCCGGGCTCAAGGTCGACGTCACCACCGCGGGCGCGGCGCGCCCGCTGTCACCGGGAGTGGACCTGACCGCCTTCCGCATCATCCAGGAGGCGCTGACCAACGTCACCAAGCACGCCGCCTCGGACACCGCACACGTGCGGCTCGTCTACTCCCACAACCGGCTGACCATCACGGTCACCGACGAGGGAGCGAGCACGGTGACCGCCGCTCCGGCCCCGGGCCACGGTTTCGGTCTCATCGGCATGCGTGAGCGCGCCCTGTCCGTGGGCGGCCGGCTCAGGGCCGATCACCGGGCCGGGGGCGGCTTCGAGGTCACCACGGATCTGCCGCTGTACACCCCCGCCCCGGAAGAGGACCGCACCCCATGACCATCAGCGTGCTGCTTGCCGACGACCAGGCCCTGCTCCGGGCGACCTTCCGCATCCTGATCGACTCCTGCCCCGACCTCGAAGTCGTCGACGAAGCCACCAACGGCAAAGAAGCCGTCGACCTAGCCCGCATCCACAAACCCGACATCGTCCTCATGGACATCCGCATGCCCCACACCGACGGCCTCACCGCCACCGCCACCATCTGCGCCGACCCCGACCTCGACACCACCCGTGTCCTCATCCTCACCACCTTCGAAATCGACGAATACGTCGCCCAGGCCCTGCGCGCCGGAGCCAGCGGCTTCCTGGGCAAAGACGTGGGCGCGGACGCCCTCCTGGACGCCATCCGCACCGTCGCCGCCGGCGACACCCTCCTCTCCCCCCAAGCCACCCGCACCCTCATCACCCGATTCCTCACCACCCCCACCCCCCACCCCCCCCCCCCCCCCCCC
>LRTP01000416.1 GCA_001550305.1 Streptomyces diastatochromogenes | reverse complement strand
CCCGGGGCCGGTTCCTGAGCGGGGGCGGTGGCCTGACGCGTGGACGGCGCCGGAGCCGGTGCGGGGCGCTCGGCCGGGTTCTCCGTGTCCAGCAACCGCACGGCGTGCCGCCCGAGTTGGGCCACCAGCGCGCTGGGCAGCCACGGGTCGCGGGAGCGTCCTTCCACGACGGTGTCCTCCGCGCCGATGCGCTCCAGGATCTCGTCGAGGCCGGGGCGGGCGGCGGGGTCCTTGCGCAGACAGTGCCGTACGAGGTCGGCGAGGCCCTCCGGTACGCCGTCCAGGTCGGGATCCTCCTGCGCGATGCGGAACATCATCGCGTGCACCCCGCTGTTCGCCGCCCCGAAGGGCAGGGCGCCGGTGGCGGCGTACGAGAGGACCGAGCCCAGGCAGAAGACGTCGCACGCGGGCGTGACGCGGTCGCCGCGGACCTGCTCGGGCGCCATGAATCCGGGCGAGCCGACGAGGGCGCCGGTGCGGGTGAGGCCGCCGTCGGTGACGGTCTCCAGGGCGCGCGCGATCCCGAAGTCGATGACGCGCGGGCCGTCGATGGTCACGAGGACGTTGGAGGGCTTGAGGTCGCGGTGGATGAGTCCGGCGGCGTGGATGTCCTTGAGGGCGTGGGCGAGTCCGGCCGCGAGGATGCGGACGGAACGTTCCGGTAGCGCTCCGTGGTCGTGGCCCACGACCGTCTGGAGGGAGGGTCCGGCGACATACCCGGTCGCGACCCACGGGACGGCGGCCTCGGTGTCCGCGTCGAGGACGGGGGCGGTCCAGAGGCCGCCGACCCGGCGCGCGGCCAGCACCTCCTGGCGGAAGCGGGCCCGGAACTCCTCCTGCGCGGCGAGTTCCTCGCGCACCAGCTTCACGGCGACCGTACGGCCCCGATCGGAGCGGGCCAGATAGACGCGTCCCATGCCACCGGCACCGAGCCGCGCGAGCAGTCGGTACGCCCCGATCTGCTGCGGTTCCCCCGCCCCCAGCTTCTCCATCGTCGTGCCGCCCTCCCCCGTGCCTGTGCAACCGCCCGAGGCCGAGGATAGTGCGGCCCCACCGGGAGGTGGGTGGGGCGGTGTCTACGGTTCAGTAACAGCACCTGGCGTTTCCGTGACGTCCGTCGCGGCCCCGTCGATCTCGTCGAGAACCGCCGACAGTCGCTCCAGGATCCGTACGGTCTCGGCGAAGCCGTCCTCCCCGAGCGCCCGCGCCAGCCGGTCGGCGAGGGTCGCGTGGCCGGGGCCGATCGCGGCGACGGCGGTGCGGCCGGCGGCGGTCGGGGAGAGCAGTTTGGCGCGGCGGTGGGCGGGGTTGGGCAGGTACTCGGCGAGGCCCTCGCCGACCAGCAGATCGGCGACGCGCTGGACGCTCTGCCGGGTGATGCCCATGACGCGGGCGATCCCGGCGACGGGGAGCGGCTCGGGGAGCACCGCGCCCAGCACCTGCCACCAGGCGGCGGTCAGCCCCGCGGGGCGGGCCAGTTCGTCCGCCACGGAGAGGAACTGGCCGTTGAGCCGGAAGACGCCGAGGGCGGCGCGGCTGAGGAGGTTCTGCCGTTCCCGGCTCATCGGGCGGCCTCCTCGGCGGCCCCTGAGGCCTTCTCCAGTACGGCGTACGCGGACGCGTCGGAGTCGTGGAACAGGCGGTACCAGGCGTCCAGGGCCTCCCCCTCGTACACCCCGAGGAGGCGGAGGACCTCCCGGGCGAAGGCGACGGGCTCGGTCGGTCCTGCGGTGACGAGGTTGCCGTCGGTGACGGCGTCGGTGTCGGCGTACCGCCCGCCGCCCCGGTAGCCGGTGGCGGCGAGGTAGAAGGACACGGCACTGGTGTGGTCCCGGTCGTCGAGGAGCCCCTCGCGGGCGAGTCCGGCCGTCGCCCCGCAGATCGCGGCGACCGGCACGCCCGCGTCGAGGAAGGCACGGGCCTTGCGGGCGAAGGGGGCGAGGTCGTCGGAGGTGTCCCAGAGGTCGGCGCCGGTGAGGATCAGCAGGGAACTGTCCTCGGGGCGGAGTTCGTCGAGCGCGAGGTCGGGCTGGATCCGGAGCCCGCCGATCGTCGTCACCGGCTCCCGGGTGGGGCCGACGGTCCGGATCTTGCGGCCGGCGCGGGCGAGATACGCGGTGGTGTGACCGGTCTCCCAGTCGGCGTAGGTGTCGTAGACGGCGAGGTGGACGGGACTGCCGTGGTCGTTCATCGCGCTCGTCGCGCTCGTTGCGTTCATCGCTCTCTCCTCGCGTGGGTCATGAGGGCGCCTGTGCGGTGGCGGCGGTGATGCGCTGTGTCAGCATGCTGTCATTTCGACAGTATGCTGTCAATGAGCCGTTGTCGGCGGCCAAGCCCGACAGACTGTCGTGGAAAGCCCCCGGTCACAGACAGGACGCCGATGTCGCGCCCCCTCCGGGGACATTTACGCTTCGGCGCATGACCCCTCAGCCCAACCCCCAGGTCGGCGCCGCCGTGAAGGCCGCGGACCGCGCGCACGTGTTCCACTCCTGGTC
This sequence comes from Streptomyces diastatochromogenes, assembly GCA_001550305.1. GTDB lineage: Bacteria > Actinomycetota > Actinomycetes > Streptomycetales > Streptomycetaceae > Streptomyces > Streptomyces mirabilis_D. The sequence goes on along the minus strand of LRTP01000416.1, from coordinate 8,588 downwards.
CGCTCAGGAGCTCATCGACCCGCTCGCCGTCGCCGGCGCGGAGGGGTCGTACTTCTGGGACTACGAAGGCAAGCGGTATCTGGACTTCACCAGCGGGCTCGTCTTCACCAACATCGGCTACCAGCACCCCAAGGTCGTCGCCGCGATCCAGGAACAGGCCGCGACCCTGTCCACGTTCGCGCCCGCCTTCGCCGTGGAGGCCCGTTCGGAGGCGGCCCGGCTGATCGCCGAGCGGACCCCGGGCGACCTGGACAAGATCTTCTTCACCAACGGTGGCGCCGAGGCCGTCGAGAACGCCACGCGCATGGCCCGGCTGCACACCGGCCGTCCGAAGGTGCTCTCCGCGTACCGCTCGTACCACGGGGCCACCTCCACCGCGATCAACCTCACCGGTGACCCGCGGCGCTGGCCGAACGACAGCGGCGCGGCGGGCGTCGTCCACTTCTGGGCGCCGTTCCTCTACCGCTCCCCCTTCCACTCCGACAGTGAGCAGCAGGAGTGCGAGCGGGCGCTTCAGCACCTGGAGGACACGATCGCCTTCGAGGGGCCGGGGACCGTCGCGGCCGTCATCCTCGAGACGATTCCGGGGACCGCGGGGATCATGACGCCGCCGCCGGGCTATCTCGCCGGGGTGCGGGCGCTCTGCGACCAGTACGGGATCGTCTTCATCCTGGACGAGGTCATGGCGGGGTTCGGGCGTACCGGGAAGTGGTTCGCGGCGGACCACTACGACGTGACGCCGGACCTCATGACCTTCGCGAAGGGCGTGAACTCGGGCTACGTTCCGCTCGGCGGTGTCGCGATCTCCTCGGCGATCGCGGAGACCTTCGCCCGGCGGCCCTACCCCGGGGGGCTCACGTACTCCGGGCATCCGCTGGCCTGTGCCGCCGCCGTCGCCACCATCAACGTGATGGAGGAGGAGGGCATCGTCGAGCAGGCCGCGCGGATCGGGGAGACGGTGCTCGGGCCCGGGCTGCGGGAGCTGGCGGCGCGGCATCCCAGTGTGGGTGAGGTGCGCGGTACGGGGGTGTTCTGGGCGCTGGAGCTGGTCAAGGACCGGGAGACCCGGGAGCCGTTGGTGCCGTACAACGCCGCCGGTGAGGCCAATGGGCCGATGGTCGCGTTCGGGGCGGCGGCGAAGGCGCGGGGGCTGTGGCCGTTCATCAACATGAACCGGACTCATGTGGTGCCGCCGTGCAATGTCTCCGAGGGAGAGGCGAAGGAGGGGCTCGCGGTGTTGGACGAGGCGTTGTCGGTGGCGGACGAGTACACCGTGTGACGTGCGGGGGAGGGCGCGCGGGGGGATCTCGCCCCCGCCGCCCCTACCCGTCCCATCCTCCAGGGGCTCTGCCCCTTCGACCCCGGGGTGGATGGGTCGGCTGCGGGTGGGTGGGGGCTGGGCGCGCAGTTCCCCACGCCCCTTGAGGCGGGGCTGCGCCCCGCGTGTGCCGCGTTCCTCGGGGCGGGGCTGGGGCCCGCGTTCTCCTGGCCCTGAGGGGCTCGTGTCCGCGTAAGGTGTCGTGCTTGTAGAGAAGCGCACGCACGTGCACCCGTACGCGATGAGGGAGCGAGAGGCCATGCCCGGCACCGGCGGCAACGGCGCCGTAACCCGCAGCACCCTGCGGCAGCAGATCGCGGACGCGCTCCGCGACGAGGTGCTGGCAGGCCGGCTCCGGCCCGGGCAGGCGTTCACGGTGAAGGAGATCGCCGAGCAGTACGGCGTCTCCGCCACCCCCGTCCGCGAGGCCCTCGTCGATCTGTCGGCCCAGGGCCTCCTGGAGGCGGACCAGCACCGCGGCTTCCGCGTGCACGAGTACTCGCCGGACGACTACCGCGGCATGATCGAGGCCCGGAGTCTCGTCACCGACGGGATGTTCCGGAGTCTCCTCGCCGGAGGCATGGCGCAGGCCGACGATCCGCGCACCCTCGCCGCCCTCGCCGGGGTCCGCCGCCGCGGCGAGGAGGCCCAGCGCGCCGCGACGGCCGGCGACCTGAACATCCTCATCGGCTACGACCTGCGCTTCTGGCGCGAGCTGAGCGCCCTGTTCGGCAACGCCTACCTCGCCGACTTCCTGCACCGCCTGCGCGTCCAGTCCTGGGTGTGCACGGTGCAGCACCTGCGCCGGGTGGAGGATCTGAAGGGCCAGCTGTGGGCGGGCCACACGGAACTCGTGGACGCGCTGGCCCGCCGCGACCCGGGCGCGGCGCACGCGATCGTCGCCGCGTACAACGAGCACTCCCTCGCCCTCATCGAGCGCCTGGCCGCCGGATGAGCGCGACGTGAGGTCGTGGCGGGAGGTGTGTGCGCCGGTGCGACAGGTGGGCGCTCGGGGTGTGGGTATGGGATCCGCACGAGGGGGACTGAGGACGGGTCCCACCCATTACGCTTCCCTGACCACCGTGCTTCCCAAGGAGCTAGAGGAGCCGTCTGTTGGCCTGTGACCTGTGGCTGGTCCCGCTCGTCGACGTGTTGTGCCACACCCCCGACAATCCCTTCGCCGAGGAGCTCGCGCTCTACGACAAAGCGCTGTGCGAGGCCGGACTTCCACCGGTCCCGGTGTACGCGTACATGCCGGGGCTTTCCGGCGACGTGGCCCCGGTCGCCGGTTTCGACTACGACGCGCTGCACTTCCTGCGCCGGGCGTATCTGCTCCAGATGTGCGGCCTCGCGGTGACCCCGGTGGACGAACTGGGCGGCGACTACGAGCAGTTGCTGGAGATGTTCGAGACGAACGCCCAGCAGTCGCACCTCGTGTGGCACTACGACCACGCGGGCGCGTACGTCCCGGTCGACTTTCCGCACCCGCTCGCCAATGACGAACTCCTCGCCGGGGGCGGCCCCCTGGGCTCCTCCCAGACGCTGCTGCGTGAGCTGGAGTTCGTGGCCCCGTCGATCGGTATCGACCCGGCGAACCCGCCGGCCGCCCCGCAGCCGCCCATGGCTCCCACGGAGCTGGAGGAACCGGCCGCGCCCGCCCCGTACGACGCGAGTCCGTTCGCGCGCGAGCGGCATGTGTGGCTCGGCCTGCACGCGGCGGCGACCCGCAGCCTCGCCCAAGGGTCGATGATCATCTTCAGCTGAGGCGGACGCCGCCCACAGTAAGGCCCAGGTCCCACCGGAGTCGGTGGGACCTGGGCCGCCTTGCTGTCTCGGTCGCGGACCGCCCCCCCCCAGGTTCTGCCGTTGTCGTCGGAGAACCTGTGGGACCAGGCTTGCCTTGGACCAGAGCCTTTTGACTGACTGTCAGCTGGCCGGGAACACCGGCGTCCCGTCCTGCGTCAGCTTCCAGTTGGCGACCGCGAAGTCGGCCGGGTCGAGGGTGCCCTTGGCCGTGACGTAGTCGATCATCAGCTGGCGGATCTCGTTGGTGGAGCTGTACGCGATGTCGGCGGCCGCGATGTGCGGGTAGCCGCTGCCGCCGTTGGCGCGGTAGTTGTTGACGGCGACGACGAAGACCTGGTCGTCGGCGACCGCCGCGCCCTTGTAGGTGAGGTTCTTGATGCGGGAGCCCTCGACCTGCGCGATGTCGATGTCGTACTCGACACCGGCGGCGGTGTCGTACATGTAGTCCCAGAAGTTGTTGGCGTTGGTGAGGGTGGCCGTGTCCACCTTCGTGCCGGACGCGAACTGGTGGTAGTACTTCGCCGCGTACTCCAGGTAGTCCTTGAGATGGGCACCCGTGAGCTTCTTGCCGTACAGGGTGTTGTCGTAGATGTAGAGCCCGGCCACGTCGCGGATGGTGACGTTGCCCGCCGGGATGTCGGCGGTGCGGCTGAAGGGCGCGGCGACCGAGATCAGGGGGAGGGCGGCGTCGGCGGTGGACAGGCCGGAGGCCACCGTCGCCATCTGGACCTGGTGGATGAAGTCCATCACCGGGACGTCCTTCCAGCAGGCCTCGGCCGCGGAGAGGTCCACGGTGCAGGTGCCGACCGGAGTGTTGACGTACTTCACGACCAGGTCGTGGTCGGCCTTGAGGAGCCTGGTGATCTCCGGGTCCTCCTCGACGGTGTTGCTGTTGAGGGTCTGCGCCTTGGTGCTCGTCACCTTCCACTGGCCGTGGTGGAGTTCGAGCTCGAAGTCGAAGACGGTCAGGCGCATGCCCCAGCAGTACGGTTCGGAGAGGACGACGTCCTTGCCGGTCTCCTCGTTCTTCACCGTGTACGACGAGACCTCGACGTGCGTGTGACCGACGAGGATCGCGTCGATGCCGGGGACCTGCTGGGCGACGAGGTTCGAGGCGTTCTCGACGTACGGCAGCTCACTGCCGTACGACGAACTGCCGTCCAGGCCCGAGTGGTCGGTGAGGAACACGACGTCGCAGCCGAGGGCGCGCATCCGCGGGACGTACTTCTTCGCCTGCTCGACGAGTCCGGTGAACGCCATCTTCCCGGAGACGTTGTCCTTGTCCCACAGGGCGATGCCCGGGTTGGTGAGGCCGAGGATGCCGACCTTGATGTCCGGGGCGCCGGGGACACAGATGCGCTTCACGGTGTACGGCTGGAAGGCCGGACGCAGCGTCTTGGCGTCCAGCGCGTTGGCGCCGAGCAGCGGGAAGTGACACTGCTTCTCGAACTTGCGCAGGGTCTCGATGCCGTAGTTGAACTCGTGGTTGCCGAGGGCGGCGGCGTCGTAGCGCATGTGGTTCATGGCGACGGCCATGGGGTGCACGGGAGCGCGCTTGCCCTTGGCGGCGACGATGGGGTCCACACGGGCGTAGTAGTACGCCAGCGAGGTGCCCTGGATGATGTCGCCGGCGTCGACGAGCAGGACGTGGTTCTCGCCCTTGGCGGCGCGCTGCTGCTTGATGAGGGTGGCGACGCGGGCGACGCCGACCGAGTTACCCGCCTTGTCCTTGTACGTCGCGTCCGTGTAGTAGTCCCAGTCGAAGATGTGGCTGTGCAGGTCGGTGGTGCCCAGGATGGAGAACGACCAGGTACGGGGCGCCTTTTCGGGCTTGTGGTCCGCGGTCTGGGCCTGGGCCGGGGTCGCGGCGACAGCCCCCGCGACCGTGACGGCCGCCCCGGTGACGGCCGACTTCTTCACGAACTCCCGGCGGTTCATGGGATTGACGGGCATACGTGTCTCCTGGGACTGGCTGGGACTTGACTGACGGGAGCAACTGCGCGAGTCGTGCGGGGACTTCGGGCACTGCGGATGCGCCGGCTGCGCTACGTGCGCTGCGCGCACTCAGTGCACTACACGCGTAGATCGTCGTCGGGTCCCGGTCGGTCGGGAACCAGGAACAGACCATGTCCAGGTCAATTAACGGTCAGCTCGCCCTGCCCGACGGTCACTCCGCGCCAAGACGGCGCCCCCGTGAACCAGGGTGATGAGACACGTGTCGGTCGCACATTCCCCGGCGAACGCGAAGGCCGCCGTCCCCGGTTGGGGACGACGGCCTCTCACTGCATCCGAACGGTCCGATCGGTCTGAACGGTCCGAACGGTCCGAACGGTCCGAACGGTCCGAACGGATCAGATGAACGAGTTGATCTCGATCGTCTCGTCGCGGCCCGGGCCGACGCCGATCGCGGAGATCTGGGCGCCGGACATGTCCTCCAGCGCCTTGACGTACGCCTGGGCGTTCTTCGGCAGGTCGGAGAAGGACTTCGCCTTGGTGATGTCCTCGGACCAGCCCGGGAGGTTCTCGTAGATCGGCTTCGCGTGGTGGAAGTCGGTCTGGGAGTACGGGAGTTCCTCGACGCGCTTGCCGTCGATCTCGTACGCCACGCAGACCGGGATCTCCTCCCAGCCGGTCAGGACGTCCAGCTTGGTGAGGAAGAAGTCGGTCAGGCCGTTCACACGGGTCGCGTAGCGGGCGATGACCGCGTCGAACCAGCCGCAGCGGCGGTCACGGCCGGTGGTGACACCGCGCTCGCCACCGATGCGGCGCAGCGCCTCGCCGTCCTCGTCGAGGAGCTCGGTCGGGAACGGGCCCGAGCCGACACGGGTCGTGTACGCCTTGAGGATGCCGATGACCCGGCTGATCTTCGTCGGGCCGACGCCCGAACCGGTGCAGGCACCGCCGGCCGTCGGGTTCGACGACGTCACGAAGGGATACGTGCCGTGGTCGATGTCGAGGAGCGTGCCCTGGCCGCCCTCGAAGAGCACGACCTTGCCCTGCTCCAGCGCCTGGTTCAGGATCAGGACCGTGTCCGCGACGTACGGCTTGAGCCGGTCCGCGTAGCCCAGCAGCTCCTCGACGACCTGCCCGGCCTCGATGGCACGGCGGTTGTAGAGCTTGGTCAGCAGCTGGTTCTTGACCTCGAGGGCCGCCTCGACCTTCTGGGTCAGGATCGACTCGTCGTAGAGGTCCTGGATACGGATGCCGACGCGGTTGATCTTGTCCGCGTAGGTGGGCCCGATGCCACGCCCGGTCGTGCCGATCTTCCGCTTCCCGAGGAAGCGTTCCGTCACCTTGTCGACAGTGACGTTGTACGGCGTGATGATGTGAGCGTTTCCGCTGATCAGAAGCTTGGAGGTGTCGACACCGCGCTCGTTCAGTCCGTTCAGCTCGGAGAACAGGACCGACGGGTCGACGACGACTCCGTTTCCGATCACCGGAGTGCACTCCGGCGTGAGGATTCCGGAAGGGAGGAGGTGGAGGGCGTACTTCTGATCGCCCACGACTACCGTGTGGCCGGCGTTGTTGCCGCCCTGGTAGCGCACCACATAGTCCACGGATCCACCGAGCAGGTCGGTGGCCTTTCCCTTGCCTTCGTCACCCCACTGAGCACCGAGCAGCACAAGTGCGGGCACAGGCGTACACCCCTTCCGGGCGGGGCATGTCCAAGGTCGGGGACGTACGCGGCTGGTTTTCGATACGGCTGCGTACGCCGGCGACCTCCTTTGGCCGCGACCGTCGGACCGGATGCCCCGGAATAGACGAAGCCCCTGGCGCAATAGCGCAAGGGGCTCTTGCACAAAGATGCTACCCGAGGAAGCGAGGCATGACCGAGGTGGCGGCTTCCGACCAGCTCCTTGTGGTCATCGACCCGGTCGCCCGTTGGACGGACGGCGAGTCTGTACGGATCGCAAAAGACGTGCTCAGCGCGGGTGCGACGACGAAAGTATGCCTCCCGGAAGGGCCCGAGGAATTTGCCCGGGCGCTGGCCCGGAGAGGTTCCCGGCGCCCGGTCGTGGTGGGCGACGACCGTGCCCTCTTGCGTGCTGTGTCCCTTTTGCACCGACAGCGGGAGCTGGCCGGATGTGGGGTGTCGTTGGTGCCGGTGGGCGGTGTGCTGTCGCTGGCGCGGGCGCTCGGGGTGCCCGTCGGGGCCGTCGCGGCGGCCCGGGCCGTGCTCGACGGGGTCGAGCGGCGGCTCGATCTGCTGGTCGACGAGAGTGACGGGGTGGTGTTGGGGGCGTTGCGGATTCCTCCGGTGGGGGCGGGCGGAGGAATGAGGGGTGCCGAGGAGGTCGAGGTGGGGGGTCTCGGCGGTGTCGGCGGTTTCGGGGATGCCGAAGGTTCTGGGGGCTCCGGTGGCTCCGCGGGTTTCGGGAGTTTCGGGGGTGGTGCTTCCGGGCTTGGGGGGCATGCGTGGCTGCGGACCTGTCAGTCGCTGGTCCGTACGCTCGCGGCGCGGCCCGCGCGCGTGGCGTCCGTGCCGGGGCCCGGGCCTTCGCGGCTGCGGGTCGAGGTCGACGGGGTCACCCTGGTCGATCTGGATCAGCCGGTCGAGGCGGTGTCCGTGACGCCCGGCGTTGCCGGGGGTGCGGAGGTGGAGGTTCGGCCGGTTTCCGTGGGGGCGGAGGCTTCGCCGTTGCGGGTGGTGGGGCGGCGGGTGACGGTGTCCGGGGCGGACTTTCGGTATCGGGCGGATTCCGTGGTGTCCGGGCCTGTGCGGACGCGGACGTGGACGGTTCGCGAAGGGGGGTGGGGGCTCACGCTGCCGAGCTGAGTTTGTCGGCTGCGGGGCGGTGGGGGCTGGTCGCGCAGTTCCCCGCGACCCTGAAGCGGGGCTTCGCCCCGCATCTTCGCTAAGGCAACGCGGGGGTGGACTCGTCCTTCAGGGATACGCCGGTGCGGCCGAGGTCGCGTGCCCTGCGCATCAGTGTCGCCAGCTTGGTCGCCGCCTCGGTGTGGGACAGGCCGAGGGGTGGACGGATGTTGGAGAGGCAGTTGCGGTCGGCGTCCGTGGTGCGACCCGGGCGCGGGTCGCACGTGAGATACGCGCCGAGCGAGTCCGCGGCGGACATCCCGGGCCGCTCCCCGATGAGGACGACGGCCATCCCGGCCCCCAACGCGTGCGCGATGTCGTCGCCGAGAGCCACCCGCGCCTGCTCGGCAAGTACGACGGGAGCGACACGCCAGTCGGAGGGCAGCCGCTGCGTCGTCGCGCGTACGACGGCCGCCGCGTGCTCGTGCACCGCCCGGCTGGACAGCCCGTCGGCCACGACGAACACCACGTCCCAGCCGTCGCGGGGCAGGTACGCCCGGTCCACGTCGTGGAGCCGGCGTCCGAGGTCGGGGCGCTGGAGATAGGTGAGCCGGTCGGGGGCGGCGCTGCGCACCCGTATCGTCGCCGCACCCGCCAGCGCGGACGCCACCACGTCCGGGTCGAACGGCGAGTGCACCGCGTCCCGCG
>LRTP01000415.1 GCA_001550305.1 Streptomyces diastatochromogenes | reverse complement strand
AACATCAGCGCCTGGCGCCGCGCGGCCTTCGGCGACTTCACCTCGGCCTTCCGCTTCTCGCAGCCACAGCCGCAGCCGCCCCTCCTGCCCGACGACACGGCGCAGCAACTGGAGAACGCGAAGACGCAAGTGGCGACACTTCCCGCACCCACCCTTCCGGGCGTCGACCAGTCCTTCCCGCACCAGGAGACGGGAGACCGGCCACACGTCTGACCGCCGCGCGGTGCGCGGGCTCCGGGGGCAGCGGCTCCCGGGTCAGCCCTGTCCGGAGGCGGTGGTCGGCGTGGTGACCAGGCGGCCGAGCTCGTCCATGGCGGCTGCGAAGTCCGCGCGGTCGGTGTCCAGGAAGCGGTTGAAGAACCAGTTGGGCACCCGCGCCTGTGTCAGCCGGGTCTGCAGCAGTACGTCCTGCACCTGCCGCGCCAGCGACAGCATCCCGGCGGCCTGCGCCTCGAGAGCTCCGGCCCGCGCGTACTGCTCGGTCCGCGTCAGCAGAGTCTTCCGCGCGTGCTCCCGCGCGGCCACCGTGTCCTGCTGCGCCTGGTAGGTGTCGACGCCCAGCAGCAGGAGCCCAAGGGAGGGGACGTACCAGTCCATGAGCACGTCGGTCAGCGGCATCCGGTTCAGCACACCGACCAGCACTCCCGCCGCGCACCACAGGACGAGACCCGTCCGTACGAAGCCGGCGTAGCGGCGGCGGATGCGTGAGCCCCAGCCGAGGTTCTGCAACTGGCAGGCGACGATGTCGAAGGGGTGGGGCAGGTCCTGGATCTCGTAGTAGTCGCGCAGCCTCGCGGGCGATCCACGGTAGTGACGCGCCAACCGGCTGATCTCGTCGGCGGACGGTCCACGGCCGACGAGCACGTGGTTCCAGGGAAGCCCGAACAACCTGGTGTCGAAGGTCTCCTGGAGCAGGGCCGCCCTGCGGAACTCGTTCTTCGTCCAGGCGCTCGCCCCCACGGCGTAGACGACCGCCCACACCAGACCGACGAGGCTGAGCGGAGTCAGCGACACGGGCACGAAGACCCCGACCACCGCGCCGACCGCCAGCGCCGTGGACACCACGACATGGCCGGAGGCGAGCCGCTGGGCGCGTGCGTGCGAGGCGGATGCGGCGCGCAGGAGCCGCAGCATCTCCGGATCGTTCTGATGCTCGACGATCGGCAGCAGCGTCCGTGGACTCATGCTGTCCCCCTGACAGTCAGAAGATCCGTAATGTCCGATGCGGCCGGACTCCGGGGACATGCCCAGGAGCCGTCCGGCGTATGCCTTCGGGCAACCGGTGGCAGGGATCGCACCGGCGCCGCGGGAGAGATCCCGACGACCCCGCAGGCGAGCACGGCTTGCAAGACAGTCGGCCGGATGGGGGAGGAAGCCACGCGCCGCCTCACGGTGGTGCTCGGGACCGAGGCGTCCGAGGTGCCGCGCGCCGCGGCGAGCTCCCGGAACCGTGAGGCCGACTCGTGCGGTGAGCACGGGCCCCCGTTCCTGAAGGTGTATCAGGACCAGCTCCACACCTGGTTGGTGCTGCCCGCGCATCCGAAACCCTGGACCGGCTGACCGTCCTTCCCGGAAGAGGTGGCCTCCGCGTCCAGACAGAAGCCGTCCGGGACGCTGACCAGCGTCCGGCCGCCGGACGGACCGGAGGCACCGAGGCGCCACCGCTGGGCGCTCAGCCCGTTGCAGTTCACGGCGCGGACCCTCTGGCCGTTCTGGCCGACGGTGCCGAGGTCGGCGTCCAGGCAGCGGTGGTTGCCCTGATTGACGACGAGGTACTGGGAGCTCTGACCGGGCACGCGATGCAGAGCCCACTTCTGGACAGCTGTGCCGTTGCACGTCCACACCTGGACGTCCGGACCGCCCTGGCCCGCGGCCGTGGTGTGGGCGTCGAGACACCTGGCGACCGAGGCGCCGTCGACACTCTCGGTCACGGTCAGCGAACCGACCTGTACCGGCCCGCGCGCCATGCCGTACAGCAGCTTCTTGGTCTCCGCGTCGGCCTTCCCGTTCACGGCGATCCCGGCCTCGGACTGGAAGGCCTTGAGAGCGGTGACCGTCGCCTCCCCGAACTGCCCGTCGACCGTGAGGTGCAGTCCGTAGCCTGCGAGCAGCAGTTGCAGGGCCTTGACGCAGTCGCCGTGGGCTCCCGGGGCGATCTCGGCGGCGCACGCGGCGGACCGAAGGTCCAGGGTCGTGGGATTCCGCGTGTCGGCCGGACTCGACGGTTTGCCCGCCGCCCGGTCCGTCGTCGGCGATGTGGAGGGGGGCGCGCTCTTGGCGGTGCTGGGTGTCGGGGTCGGGTTTCCGGACACGGCCGGGGATGTCTCCGGTCGGGTGGCCGTCGGCGTCCGGCTGTCGCCTTGTTGCAGCAGCGTCACGGTGACGCCCGTGGCGGCCAGGACGGCCGCTGTTGCCGCCCCCACTATGAACCGTCCGCGCTTCCTGGACCCGGCCGGGGCGGCTGCCGCACTGTGGGCGGGGGATTCGGTGGGCGCGGCGGCGGGAAGTGCCTCGGACGGCTCGCCCTGGAAGGGCGCACACTGGGAGGGACGTTTGCGTGCGACATGTGAGGGGCCGCCGGTCGGCGCCGACAACTGGTGCCCGATGGCGGTCCTGAACACCGTCTCCGGTAACGGTCGTTGCTCGGGATCCTTGTCCAGGCAGGTGCGGATGAACGCGGCCAGTTCCGCATCGACGTCCGCCACCTTGTCGAGGACTTCTTCCCGCGGCGCATCGAAGGCCACCCGGTGCAGGACGTCGACACCCGTGCCCTCGCCGAACGGCGCCTGCCCCGCGACGGCGTAGGTGAGGGTGGAGGCCAGGGAGAAGACGTCGGAGGCGGCGGTCACCTCCAGGCCTCTGGTCTGTTCCGGGGACATGTAGGCGGGGGTCCCCACGTTCTGGCCCGTGGCGGTGAGGGAGGTGCCGTCACCGGCCTGGACGACACCGAAGTCGATGACGCGGGCACCGTCGGCCCCCAGGATCACATTGGACGGCTTGAGGTCGCGGTGAACGAGCCCCGCACGCCAAATGGCCTCGATCGCACGCCCCACGTCCGCCAGCAGCCGCCAGGCTGCCGCCGCGTCGATCGGGCCGCGCTCGGTGACGACGTCCGAGAGAGTGGGACCCGGTATGTACTCGGTGGCGACCCAGACCAGGTCCTCATCGCAGCCGCTGCCCATCAGCCGCACGATGTGCGCCCCCTTGACGCGGTCCAGCGCGCCGACCTCCCGCTCGAAACGCTTCCGGAACAGCGGGTCTTCCGCGTATTCGGGCCGGATCACCTTGACCGCGGCCAGACCTGCCCCGCCGGTGGTGTCCCGGCCGAGATAGACCCGGCCCATGCCACCGCTGCCGAGCACCGTCTCCAACCGGTACGGGCCCGCCTGCCTCGGATCACTCTTCCGCAGCGGGATCACGGGCGGCGGTTCCATACCCACCGCCGCGTAGGCCAATATTTCGGACCGGCTGCGGTGCTGCACTGGCATGGGGGTTCCTGGTCTCTCGCGTGACGCGTGGGAGCGCGAGATTAGCGCAGCACACTTGTGCGACAGGCGAGTTGGCCGGATCCCGCGCGGCGCCGAGGGCATGTGTGGATGGGACGGCGGCGGCCGCCCAGCGTTGGTCGATTTCACCCGACGCAAGGCGGGCCGGCCGCTTCGAGCCGCAGGCGTCGCTGCGGGCAGGAGGTGAGACGTACTTCGGTCAGACGGTGTCGGCCGGGAGTTCGCCCGTGAAGGCGGCGGCCATGCGGAGCCAGGGGGCGGCCTCGTCGTGGCGTGCCTGGCGTTCCAGAGTGCGTCCGAGCATCAGGTGGGCGTAGTGCTCGACCGGGTCGCGGTCGATGATCTCGCGCAACTGCTCCTCGGCTCGCCGCAGTTGGGCGGAGTGGTAGTACGCGCGGGCCAGCAGCAGTCGGGGGCCGGTCTGCTCGGGGGCTTCCTCGACGACGGCGGCGAGCAGCTTGGCGGCCCCGGCGTAGTCCTTGGCCTCGAAGCGCGCTTGGGCCCGCTCCCAGCGCTCGACGGTGGTCTCCTCGTGGGGGACACCGACACCATTGTCGAAGAGATGCCGGGCAGTTGCCCAGCGGTCGGCCGCGACGTCGCCGTTCGGCTGGTAGTCGTTGAGGTTGTCGATCACGACGTTTCCCTTCCTGGAGTCGTGTGGGGCGGCTGTCCGGCGCTCTGGTAGCCGGACGGCCGCGGTTGAAGTCCTCGACGGCCGCGGGACTTCGGCCTGGTGTTCATCACGAGTGGGCTCTCGCCCGGTTCGAGGACTCAGCCGGTCGATCCCGCGGACATGCGCTCGGCGTCGCGGGCGGCGACCAGTGAGGTGTGTGTCGGGGCGTCGGGTACGTCGGCTGGTCGGTTCTTGGCGAATTCCTCGCGGAGGACGGGGATGACTTCTTCGCCGAGGAGGTCGAGTTGTTCCAGCACGGTTTTGAGGGGGATGCCGATGCCGTCCACGTTGAACAGCTGGCGTTGGTAGTGGCCGAAGTGCTCGCGGAAGGTGAGTGTCTTCTCGATGACCTGCTGCGGCGAGCCGACGGTCAGTGGCGTCTGGTCCATGTACTGCTCCAGCGACGGACCGCCGCCCATCTGGGGGGAGTGGTCGAAATAGGGGCGGAACTCGCGCAGGGCGTTCTGGGAGTTGTGGTGCATGTAGATGTGGCCGCCGACGCCGACGATGGCTTGTTCGGGGGTGCCGTGGCCGTAATGGGCGTAGCGCTCGCGGTAGAGGTTGATGAGCTTTTGGAAGTGTTCCTTGGGCCAGAAGATGTTGTTGGCGAAGAAGCCGTCGCCGTAGTAGGCGGCTTGTTCGGCGATTTCGGGGGAGCGGATGGAGCCGTGCCAGACGAAGGGGGGTACGTCGTCCAGTGGGCGGGGGGTGGAGGTGAAGGACTGCAGGGGTGTGCGGAATCTGCCTTCCCAGTCGACGGTTTCCTGGCGCCAGAGCTGGTGCAGGAGGGCGTAGTTCTCGATGGCGAGCGGGATGCCCTGGCGGATGTCCTTGCCGAACCAGGGGTAGACGGGGCCGGTGTTGCCGCGGCCCATCATGAGGTCGACGCGTCCGTCGGCGAGATGCTGGAGCATCGCGTAGTCCTCGGCGATCTTCACCGGGTCGTTGGTGGTGATCAGTGTGGTGGCCGTGGAGAGGATGATGCGGTGGGTGCGTGCCGCGATCCAGCCGAGCATGGTGGTGGGGGAGGAGGGCACGAACGGCCGGTTGTGGTGCTCGCCGGTCGCGAAGACGTCGAGGCCCACCTCCTCGGCCTTCTGCGCGATGGTCACCATCGCCTTGATCCGCTCCTGCTCGGTCGGTGTCCGGCCGGTGGTCGGATCGGTGGTCACGTCACCGACGGTGAAGATCCCGAACTGCATCGCGCCCATCTCCATACGGTTGATGTATCAACTGCACGGTGAACATGGCGCCGGGCCCCGGTATTCCGTATCGGTCTGGCGATCGGTCGGGGTGGCGGCGATGAACGCCCCGCTCGGTGGCGGAGGGACCCTGCCATCTGGTTGACACGTCAAATGTCGGGGTTAATGTAGGTGATGCATCATCTAACTGACCTCGCTGGACCGTAGCCGGGCGTGGTCGGCCGAACACCACGCGCATGCGGAACGGGCCACTGCCGACCGCATTCCCGGCGCACTGGGAGAGGGAGCCCATGAACACGGTAGCCAGGACCGGTCCTCGGGCTGTGCCGGCCTCTGAGGAGAGCGTTCTTGTACTGATCGATCATCAGCCGTTCCACTTCGCCCATGTGAACAGCCATGAGCCGACGCTGATCGTCAACAATGTCATCGGTCTTGCCGAGACCGCCAAGTCATTCGGTGTCCCGACCGTTCTGACGACCGTGGCGGAGGAGCGCGGCGGCTGTCTCGTCCAGGGAGTGCAGGACGTGTTCCCGGAGCAGAAGCCGATCGACAGGACGTTCATCAACGCCTGGCGGGATGATCGTGTGGTGGAGGCCGTCAAGGAGACCGGGCGCAGGAAGCTGATCATCGCCGGCCTCTGGACCGAGATCTGTGTGGCGATGTCGGCGATACAGGCCGCGGGTGAGGGTTTCGAGGTGTACGTCGTCACCGACGCTTCGGGCGGTGTGTCGAAGGAGGCCCACGACAGGGCCGTCCGGCGCATGGCTCAGGCGGGCGTTGTTCCGATCACCTGGTCGGCCCTGATGGGTGAGCTCCAGTGCGACGGGGCCTGGGAAGAAGAGGAATCCGTGGCGGCGGTGGCTCAGGCCCAGGCGGAGTACGGCGGTGTCGCCTTCGGCTGGGAGACGCAGCTTCGCGCCTGCCGCGCGGGAATTGACACTACGGACACCGCGGAAGGCCCGCGCGCCGAGACCAGGGCGATCCTGTGCGTCAGCGGGCGAAGCGGCTACCAGCCGTACCACGATCACTCGGGGCTGCGCGGTGGGTGATGCCGCGTGCCCGCCCCGCACAACTAGTCGTCCCTGACAGTTTGGAGCCCAGGCAGATGTCTCTCACAGTGCAGTTCTCCGAATACGGCAGCACCGACGTGCTGAGTGTCGTGGATGTACCGCCGCCCACCCCGGGCCCCGGGCAGGTGCGGCTCGCGGTGCGGGCCGCGGGTGTCAATCCGATCGACTGGAAGATCCTGCGTGGCTATATGAGCCAGGTGATGCCGCTCGATCTTCCGGCGGGTCTCGGGTCCGACGTGGCCGGCGTGGTCGACCAGGTCGGAGAAGGGGTGACCGCTTTCGAGGTGGGTGACGAGGTGCTGGGGGCGTCCATCACCCCTTCCTACGCCCAGTCCGCGCTCGCCGACCCCGCCGTGCTGGTCGCCAAGCCGGCGTCCGTCCCCTGGGAGGTGGCGGGGAGCCTGGCAGGCCCGGGCATCACCGCCTGGGAGGTGCTCGACAAGCTCAAGATCGCCAAGGGGGAGACGCTGCTGGTGCATGCCGCCGCCGGCGGGGTGGGCACGTTCGCCGTGCAGCTCGCAGTGGCTCGTGGCGCGCGGGTGATCGGCACCGCGAGCGAGTCGAACCACGAACAGTTGCGCTCGCTCGGCGCGGAACCCGTCACGTATGGCGAGGGGCTGGTCGACCGCGTACGGGCCATCGCTCCCCAGGGCGTCGACGCGGTCCTCGACGCCTCGGGCCGCGGTGAGATCCCGGACTCGATCGAACTCGCGGGCGGCCCGGCACGCGTCCTCACCCTCGTGGCGTTCGACGCCGCGGACACCGGCATCCAGGTCCACATGAGCGCGCCGGGAGAGAGCGGTGCCCAAGCCCTTCGGGACATTCTGAGCCTCATGGAGAAGGGACGGCTACGGGTTCCGATCTGGCGTACCTTCCCCTTGGCGGAGGCGGCGGACGCGCTGCAGGTCAGCCAGGCGGGGCATCTGGGCGGCAAGATCGTGCTGCTTCCCGCATAGCTGCTTCCCGCATAGGGGAACGCTCCCCGGCGCAGGCACCCAGAACCCGACGCTCACCCCGGCCACGTACCCGAGCCCCTCCTGCGAACAGTTCGGCCCCGCCGGATTCTGATGCGCGCCCGACGGCACTCAGGCGCGCAGGCCCTTGAGCCCGTCGTAGGCCGCCATCACGACCTCGAGGCCTCGGTAGTCGTCCCCGGGCTCGCGCATCTGGTTCGGCACGTACGACACCGCCATGCGGGCGTCGGGTTCGATCATGACCGTCGCGCCGCCCCAGCCACTCCAGCCGTACGTGTTGCCGAACAGGCCGTACCCCATGCCGTAGCGCATCGGCATGCCCAGGAGGCGGTCCTCGCCACGGAACTGTTCCTCCCACGCACGGGCACAGCCCGCCGGCGACAGCAGCCGCACCCCACGCACCGTTCCGCCGCACGCCATCACCGACTGCACGAGCGCGACCGAGCGGGCGTTGCCGAATCCGCTCGCCGCGGGGATCTCCGCGCGCCGCCAGGCGACGCTGTTCCCGTCACGGACCCGTATCCCACCTCCGGCGGTCGGGGGTGCGGTCTTGCCGGGCGCGCTCGAGACGTAGTTCTCGTCGCGCGACAGCGGCGGGATCGCGAGCGCGACCCGGTGGTCGTGCTCGGCGGACAACCCGATGTGGAAGTCCGCGTCCAGCGGCCCGGCCACCTCGTCGGCGAAGAACTCGCCCAGGGTGCGGCCGGTGATCCGGCGCACGACCTCGCCGACGAGGAACCCCTGGGTGAGCGAGTGGTATCCGGCCGCGGTGCCCGGCTCCCACCGCGGAGCCTGCGCGGCGAGCCGCGCCGTGGTGGACGGCCAGTCGTAGAGATCCTCGGCCGTCGTCGGCCCGTCCCAGTCGGGCAGGCCCGCGGTGTGCGCGAGCAGGTGCCGCACCAGCACCCCGTCCTTACCCGCCGCGGCGAACTCCGGCCAGTACCGGGCGACCGGCGCGGTCAGGTCGAGCTCGCCGCGGTCGGCCAGGACGAGGGCACACAGCGCTGTCATCGTCTTGGTGACCGACCAGACGCCCGCGATCGTGTCGCGCTGCCACGGGACCGTGCGGTCCGTGTCGGTGAATCCGGCCCAGACGTCCACCACCGGCTCACCGTCCACGAAGACCGCCACCGAGGCGCCCACGTCTCCGGCGTCGAGCAACTCGGCGAGTGCGCCGGGTACCGCGGAGAAGAGATCGTCGTACGAACCCTGAATCTCGGCCATGCGCGGAACTTAGCCCGCACCGCACCACCGCGGTCAACCGAATATCCGCTACGACGCCGCGCCTTGATGTGGGCTTCTCCCGGACGACGTCGCTCAGTTCCCCCGGAGAACGCCGATTCGCCAGGACCCGCTTCTCCGGATCAGTCGTGGATGCGGAGGCCGGCGAGCCGGCTGACCATGGCCGGGTCACGGTGGTCGAAGAAGAGAGACCTGCCGGTGTCCAGGCCGGCGATGGACGCCATCTGATCGTCCGTGAGCTCGAAGTCGAAGACGTCGATGTTCTCCGCCATGCGGTCGGCGCGCACCGACTTGGGGATCGCGACGATGTCTCGCTGGGAGAGCCAGCGGAGCACGACCTGTGCCACGGACTTGCCGTGCTTGTCGGCGATCTCGCTCAGGACCGGGTGAGTGAACAGGTTGTTGCGGCCTTCGGCGAACCCGCCCCACGACTGGATCTGGACCCCGTGCGCGCGCATGACCTCTTGGTCGGTGGCGCGCTGGAAGAACGGGTGGGTCTCGATCTGGTTGACCGCGGGCGTGACGTCGTTGTTGACGATGAGGTCGACGAGCCGGTCGGGGTGGAAGTTGGCGACGCCGATCGCCTTGATGCGGCCTTCGCGGTGCAGGTTCTCCATGGCACGCCAGGAGCCGTGGACGTCACCGAAGGGCTGGTGGATCAGGTAGAGGTCGAGGTGGTCGAGGCCGAGCTTGCCCAGCGATGTCTCGAAGCCGCGCCTGGTGTTCTCCTCACCGGCGTCCTGGATCCACACCTTGGTGGTGACGAACAGTTCCTCGCGCGGGATGCCGCTGTTCTTGATGGCTCGGCCCACGGCCTCCTCGTTGAGGTAGGCGGCGGCGGTGTCGAGCAGTCGGTAGCCGGCGGCGAGGGCGTCGGTGACCGCCTGCTCGGTCTGCTCCGGCGGGATCTGGAAGACGCCGAAACCGAGGATCGGCATGTCGACGCCGTTGTTGAGGATCACGGTCTGCATGGGATTTCCTTTCGGGAACGGCTGAGGCCGTCGTCGGGAACGGCTGAGGCCGTCCATGGACCGGCCGCTCCGGCGCGGTGGCCGTCTCCAGCCCCGCGCCGAAGCGGGCACGGTGCGGTTCAGGGGCGGATGAGGACCTTCAGGGCCTCTCGATCGGCCATGGCGCGGTAGCCGTCGGGGACTTCGTCGAGGCCGACGGCGCGGTCGAAGAGGCGCCCGGGGGCGAGTGTGCCGTCGAGGACGTCCGGCAGGAGTTCCTCGATGTACGCGCGGGCCGGGGAGACACCGCCGGTCAGGGTGATGTTCCGCATGATCATGGCCGGGCCGATGGGGCCCAGTTCGTACTGGGGTACGCCGAGGCGGCTGATGGCCCCGCCGTCGGTGACGGAGCCGAAGGCCGCCTGCAGGGCCTGCTCGGTGCCGACGGCTTCGATGACGCGATCGGTTCCGCGGCCGCCGGTCAGGTCACGAACGCGCGCGATGCCATCCTCACCGCGTTCGGCCACGACGTCCGTGGCACCGAAGTCCCGTCCCAGGTCGGTGCGGGCGGTGTGCCGGCCCATCAGGACGATCTGCTCGGCGCCCAGCCGCTTCGCGGCCAGCACCGCCGACAGTCCGACGGCTCCGTCGCCGATCACCAGAACGGAGTCACCGCGGGTGACACCTGCGGTGACCGCGCCGTGATGGCCGGTGCCCAGCACGTCGGAAAGGGACAGCAGGGAGGGCAGCAACTCGGAGTCCTCGCCGACGGGCAGCTTGACCAGCGTCCCGGTGGCCTGGGGCACGCGGACGGCCTCGCCCTGCCCGCCGTCGACGCCGCCCCAGCCGTAGCGGCCGCCGTTGCGGCACGAGGAGTGCAGGCCCTTGCGGCAGTAGTCGCAGGTGTTGTCGCAGTACGTGAACGGGGCGACCACCATGTCACCGCGCTTTACCCCGGTCACGTCGGAGCCGGTCTCCTCGACGACGCCGAGGAACTCATGGCCCATGGGCCGCCCCTGTTCGTCGGCGGGCATCGACTTGTACGGCCACAGGTCACTGCCGCAGACGCAGGACAGGACGACTCGTACGACGGCGTCGGTGGGCTGCTGGACGACCGGGTCGGGCGCGTTCTCCACGCGCACATCGCCCGCGCCGTACATGAAGGTTGCTCGCATGAGGGATCTGTCCTTACTGGGAGTGTCGTAGCTGGGGTGTGTTGTGGCTGGGTGTGTCGTCGGTCGGTCGGGCCCGCGCCGCACGGAGGCCGGTCACGTACGAGGAGCGGGTCGCAGGCTCAGAGCGGCCGGGACAGTCACGCCCACCGTCGCCGCGGCGATCAGCAGACTGGTGTGCAGCCCGTCGACGAACCCGGCCCGGTCGGCGACCAACGCTCCGAAGGCGGCGACTGCCAGGGCGCCGCCGAGCTGCCGGGCGGCGTTCAGCACACCGCCGGCGACGCCGGCCCGCTCGG
>LRTP01000414.1 GCA_001550305.1 Streptomyces diastatochromogenes | reverse complement strand
TGGCCGAGCAGAACCCGGTCGGCGGGGCGGGCGGCGGCGAACTCGCGTACGAGGGCGAGGGCGGCGTCCAGGGAGGGCGCGTCGGACAGGTCGAGGCCGGTGAGCGCGAGCCCGGTGGAGGTGGTGTGGACGTGGGCGTCGGTGAACGCCGGGGTGACCAGTGCGCCTTCCAGGTCCACGACCTCGGCGACCCCGCCGGCGAAGGCGTCGGCCGCGCCCTCCGAGCCGACCCAGGCGATCTGTCCGCGTTCGACGACCATCGCGGTGGCGAAGGGATCGGCGGGACTGTGGACTTCTCCACCGCGCAACAGCACGGTGTCCGACGTGGCGGTGCTCTCACTCATGGGGAACAGTCTCGCGCCTGGCGGTGTCCGGTCGGTCCCCGGGTGGGTCAGATGCGGGGCGGGCGCGCCTCGTACGGCGTCGACAGCACCACGGTCGTGCGGGTCGACACGCCTGCCAGGGTGCGCAGGCGGGCGAGGAGCTCCTCCAGTTCGTGCGGGGTCGAGACCCGCACCTTCAGGATGTAGTTCTCGTCGCCCGCGACGCTGTGGCAGGCCTCGATCTCGGGCACGTCGGCCAGGCGTTCCGCGATGTCGTCGGGGGCGCTCGGGTCGAACGGTTTCACCGAGATGAAGGCGGTCATGGGCAGCCCGACGGCCTCGGGGTCCACGACCGCGGCATAGCCGCGGATGACACCGCGTTGTTCGAGCCGGCGCACCCGCTGGTGCACGGCGGACGTGGACAGGCCCGTGGCCTTGCCCAGGTCGGTGTAACTCATCCGCCCGTCTGCGACGAGCAGCTGCACGATCTGTCGGTCCAGCTCCTCCATGACGCAAGAACCTACAGGGCCCTTGATCTCGTCGGATACCTCAGCGGCGCAGGTCATACCCGCTTTGTGATGTGGCAGAGTGCTGACTGTGAACCGCCTGGTGGACAAAGCCACCGCGCCGGGCACCTGCGGGCGGCATGTGACGAACGACACAGTGCCGCAACCGGGTCCGTGATGTTCTCGTGATTACCGCAGAGACGGGACGGGAAATGCTTGCTGTGGTCGAGGCCGCAGCGCCTTGTCGGCCCACCCGAGGGGGAGAATCCCATGCAGAGTCTTAAGCGCCCTGGTCGTCCCGCATCCAGGCGGCCCAAGCTGGTCGTCGAACCCGAGCCGGAGGGCGTCGAACCCGACGCCGTCGACGGTGAGGAGTTCGACGCCTACGACACCTTCGAGATGTACCGGGTGATCTGCCCGGACTGCGCCCAGCCCATCGCGCTCCTGGCGGACGAGGAGAGCCTGCCCGAGCACGCGCTGTGCGCCTCGCCGTGGAACCCGTTCGGGCTGACGGTCTGCGCCGGCACGGGCCGTGCGGCGGGCGACGCCCGCCCCGCCGACGAGTCGGTGGAGCCTCAGGAGCAGGACACCGCCCTCCTGTTGACGCTCCCTCAGGGACTCGACTGGCGGACGCAGCCGTTCTCGCACGTCGGCGGCCCGGCCTCGCGCCCGATGCGGGTCCCCGAGATGGGCGGTCAGGCCGCCTGACCGGCCCTCGCGTTCAGCGACCGGCAGCCGGTCCCTCCCAGTAACTGCCCTGCACCATGGCTCGCAGGCTGCCGTGGTGCAGGATCAGTGTGTCCGGGTCCGGCGGTACGGCGACCTCGCCGAAGTGCACCTGGCGGTAGGCGACGCGCAGCATGACGATCGCGTGCCGCAGTGCCGCGTAGAGTGTGTGGAAGTCCATGTCCCGGGGTGTGTGGCCGGTGAGTTCGGCATAGCGCCGCTCGACGCGGTCGCGGCGCAAGAAGTCGGGCAGTCCACGCTGGCCGAAGCTCGCCGTCAGGTCCTGGAAGAAGCGGTGCAGGTAGACGGTCCAGCCGAGGTCGACCTCGCGTGGGGCGAGGGCCGCCATCTCCCAGTCGAGGACGGCTGCGGGGGCGAACCCGTCGTAGACGACGTTCCCGATGCGCGCGTCGCCCCAACTGAGCACCGCCTCGCCCTCGTCACTCGGCCACAGCTCGTCGAGCCGGTCGAACGCGCTCTCTATCAACGGTGAGCGTGACAGCCCGTCGATCACCCACGCGTAGTAGGCGCGTTGGGCCTCGACGTGACGACGGAGGGGGCTGCCTTCACCCGGGAGGGTCAGGAAGTCGGCTTCCGGCAGCGGGACTTGGTCGTGCAGCCGGGCGAGGAGACCCACCGAGGCCGCCTCCAGCCGTTCGCGTTCCTGGTCGCTCGCCGCGTGCAGCCAGTTCCCCTCGTACGTGTAGGGCATGACGTCCGGTGGCACGCGGCCCTCGACCCGTTCCATGACGAAGAACGGCGCGCCGAGCGGGGCGGGGTCCTCCTCCAGCCACAGCACCCGCGGCACGGGGAGGTCGGTGCGCTCGGCGACCAGTCTCATCGTGCGGTACTGGCGGGGCATGTCGTAGACGGGGAAGACGGTGTACGCCGCCGGGTCCGCCGCCAGCCTCAACGCGCAGGCGGTCACCGGCGGTTCAGGGTGCTCGATGTCGAAGAGCAGGGTCTCGCTGGACATGCCGTTGGACTCGGGGACGGTGACGTGGGCCGCCTTGGCGCCCGGGAGGCGGGCGGTGAGCCAGGTGGTCAGCCGGCGGCCCAGTTCCTCCGGGTCGCGGGTGGTCGTGCGCGGGCGCGGTGCCGTGGCCATCTCGTCCCCCCTCAGGGCGCGACCGAGTCGAAGCCGGTGAACCCGCTCGGATCGTGGCGGCCGAACGAGCCGTGTTCGAAGATCCCGTGGCCGACCTGCCCGTCCAGCGTGCAGCGGGCCGCGTGGTCGATCACCCCGTACGCGGCACGGGGGTGCGCGGACGGGTCGGAGAGGTCGTAGGCGCGGCGGTCGGTCCAGTCGCGCCCGACCCAGGTGCCGTGCTGCCAGTCGTCGGCGGGCGGATAGCCGGCGCCGACGGCGAGCGGGGAGGAGGTGAGCACCTCCACGTCCAGCTCCATGGGCTTGCGGTCGCCCGGGCGGGTGAGGTGGATGACGGCGGACGTGGGGTGGCGGCTGCCGGGGCGGTAGGTGATGTCGGTCTGGGGCCAGCCGAGTTGCAGGTCGCGCTCCGCGTTGCGTACGAGTGTCGCGTCGTTCAGCGTCCGGTAGCCGTCGGCGTCCTCCTGGACGACGACCATCAGGAACCGGTCCTCGAACCGGACCGGGCACCACAGCCAGTGGAAGCCCTCCGTCGGGTTCTCCTGCGCGAGCCGGCCGCCCTCCTCCCCCGGGATCGGGCGCACGCCCCAGCTGCGGTCGCGGGTGCCGGTCCAGCGGCCGCGCTCCAGACGTATCTCCTCGCCGCCGATCCGGATCCAGCCCTCACAGTGCCCCGCCTGCACGAAGCGTTTGCCCTCCAGCGTGAGCCGGCCGCCGCGCCGCTGGAGGTGGTGGGGCTCCCACAGGGCCGGGAAGTCCGCCGTCCAGGTGATCTCGTACGACAGTCCCTCCAGGTCGGCGGGATCGGCCGCGCAGCTCAGCACGAACGTTCTCAGGGGGCGCTCGACGAGGATGCGCAGCGGGCCGACGGCGAGGCGCATCCGGTCGTCCCCGAGCGCGTCCGAGGCGCGCACGGCGTGCAGGCGGTCGCCGAGTCGCAGGGTGGCGTAGGCGTCGACGACCCCGACGTTCGGATAGACGCCGAGACCCAGGATCAGCAGCGCCCGGCCCTGGTGGTCGAAAACGTGGAAGATGCAGCGGTCGTACGCGTTCCGGTCCCCGGTCGCGAGGTGCTTCATGGACAGGGGCACCTGGTGCACGGGGTACTCGTCGAGGGCAACGGGGCGGTCGTCGGGCACGGCAAGCCTCCCTGGGGGCACGGCTGTTGACGTCCCCCGGAGGGGTGCGGCCCCCGGCGGCGCCAGTTGACGGTACGTCAGATGGTGGCCCGGGGCCAGACGCCTGCACGTCGGGGCGCCCCCCGTAAGGGCCGGCCGCGAACCCACGCTCGATTACGCGGGCGGGTGACCTGCGCACTCGCCCGCGCGTTGCCCCGGTATGACCCCCACCTTTGCGGCGACCGAGCGGCCTCGCCGGATCTTCGTCCCGGCTCCGGCAGAATCGGTTCGGCCGGCGGCCGCCGCGCCGCCGCCCCAGGATCCCCCCATCTACCGCGCGCTGATCCGCGCCTGGGCCGAGCGCGGCCGTACGCTGCCGGGGCGCCACGACCCGGAGTGGGTCCGGCTGGTGGCGCCGCCGGTCCTGTACGGCTACGGGCAGTTCAGTGTGACTCCGGCCCCGCGAGGTGACGGGCGATGACCATCCGCTGGATCTGATTGGTGCCCTCGACGATCTGGAGGACCTTGGCCTCGCGCAGATAGCGCTCGACCGGGAAGTCCGCGGTGTAGCCGTACCCGCCGAGCACCTGGACGGCGTCCGTGGTGACCTTCATCGCCGTGTCCGTGCACAGCAGCTTCGCCATGGCGGCCTGTTTGGCGAAGGGCCGCCCCGCGTCGCGCAGCCGTGCCGCGGCCAGGTAGAGCGCCCGGCCCGCCTCGATCTGCGTCGCCATGTCCGCGAGCATGAAGCGCAGGCCCTGGAAGTCGGAGATCGGCCGGCCGAACTGCTCGCGCCCGGTCGCGTACGCGACGGCCTCGTCCAGGGCCGCCTGGGCGACGCCGATGGCGCAGGCCGCGATGCCGAGCCGGCCGGAGTCGAGCGCGGCGAGGGCGATCGCGAAGCCCTGCCCCTCGTCGCCGATGCGCCGGCCGTCGGACACCCGCACACCGTCGAAGTGGATCTGCGCGGTGGGCGAGCCCTTCATGCCCATCTTCCTCTCGGGCGGGGCGGCGCTCAGTCCCTCGGCGTGACCGGGCACCAGGAACGCGGTGATGCCGCGCGGGCCCGCGCCGCCGCTGCGGGCGAGCACGGTGTAGAAGTCGGCGACGCCGCCGTGGGTGATCCAGGCCTTGGTGCCCGTGATCGCCCACTCTCCCCCGCTCCCGGCTTCTCCCCCGCCCGCCCGGACGGCCTTCGTCCGCAGGGACGCGGCGTCCGAGCCGGAGGACGGCTCCGAGAGGCAGTAGGCGCCCAGGAGGCCGCCGCCGAGCATCGCGGGCAGGTACTCGGCCCGCTGTTCCTTGGTGCCGTAGTTCGCCAGGGCATGGCAGGAGAGGGTGTGCACACTGACGCCGAGGCCGACGGTGAGACGGGCCAGGGCGAGCTCTTCGAGGACCTGGAGGTAGACCTCGTACGGCTGGTCGCCGCCGCCGTACTCGGAGTCGTACGGCAGTCCGAGCAGTCCGGAATCGGAGAGCAGGCCGAAGATCTCGCGCGGGAAGCGTCCGGCGTCCTCCTCCTCGGCCGCCTTCGGGGCTATCTCGCGCTGCGCGATGTCACGGACGAGCGAGATCAGATCCCGGGCCTCGTCCGTGGGCAGTTGACGGTCCACCGGCTGCGGGGCGCGGTCGGGCATGGCGACGCTCTCCTCCCTGTCGGGCGCATCGGCGCACGCGCGCCAGGGGTGGGGCGGCGTCGCCGGGTCTCACGGCCCAGCCGATGCTGCCGTTCCTGGGTGGAGAACGGCCTGATCAGCGGCTGTGGCGCTGTGAGTATGCCCGTTCCGGGGCATCGAGTCACCGGTTGACGACCGCTGACCAAAAGTAAGGGGAACCGATCCGACCGCTCCGCCCAATTGGTCCGAACCATTGACGCACTGGTCTAGTCCTCCTACTGTTCCGTCAACGCCTCACCGCGTTCATGCCAAACAACACACGCAGGTCCCAGCATGCCTCCCCCACACTCCCCTCCCCCACGAGGAGAACCGATGCTCCGACCGCACCGCCCCCGCTCCCGCTTCCGAGCGCTCCTGTCCGCCGCCTGTTGCGCCGCCCTCGGCGCCACGCTGCTCGCCGGCGCGGGCACGGCCACCGCGACCACCTCGGCCCAGCAGGCCGCCGGCTCCAAGGTCGTCGGCTACTTCACCGAATGGGGCGTCTACGACCGGAACTACCACGTCAAGAACGTCGAGACGTCCGGCTCGGCCGCCAAGCTCACCCACATCAACTACGCCTTCGGCAATGTCACCGGCGGCAAGTGCGCCATGGGCGACGCCTACGCGGCGACCGACAAGGCGTACACCGCCGACCAGTCGGTGGACGGGGTCGCCGACACCTGGGACCAGCCCCTGCGCGGCAACTTCAACCAGTTGCGCAAGCTGAAGAAGAAGCACCCGAACCTCAAGGTCCTCTGGTCCTTCGGCGGTTGGACCTGGTCGAGCGGTTTCGGTGAGGCCGCCAGGAACCCGGCCGCGTTCGCGCAGTCCTGCTACGACCTGGTCGAGAACTCCAAGTGGGCGGACGTCTTCGACGGCATCGACATCGACTGGGAGTACCCGAACGCCTGCGGCAACACCTGCGACACCAGCGGCAGGGCGGCCTTCAAGAACGTGATGGCGGCGCTGCGCGCGAAGTTCGGCTCCGGCAACCTGGTCACCGCGGCGATCACAGCGGACGCCACCGCGGGCGGCAAGATCGACGCGGCGGACTACGCGGGCGCGGCGCAGTACGTCGACTGGTACAACCCGATGACGTACGACTTCTTCGGCGCCTGGGACGCGACCGGCCCCACGGCTCCGCACTCCCCACTGAACTCGTACAGCGGTATCCCCAAGGCGGATTACCACACCTCCGCCACGATCGCGAAGCTCAAGGGCCTGGGCGTCCCGGCCTCGAAGCTGCTGCTGGGCATCGGGTTCTACGGGCGCGGCTGGACCGGCGTCACCCAGGCGACCCCCGGCGGCACGGCCACCGGACCCGCGGCGGGAACGTACGAGCAGGGCATCGACGACTACAAGGTGCTGAAGACGAAGTGCCCGGCGACGGGCACGGTCGGCGGCACGGCGTACGCCAAGTGCGGTACCAACTGGTGGAGTTACGACACCCCGTCGACCATCGCGGGGAAGATGACCTACAAGAACCAGCAGGGCCTGGGCGGCACCTTCTTCTGGGAACTCAGCGGTGACACCTCGAACGGGGAGCTGATCAAGGCGATCAACTAGCCGGTGTCGTACGTGAGTCGGGGCGGGGGTTCGGTTGCCCCCGCCCCTCGCTCAGGTCTCCCGGCGGGCCGGCTGCGGGGCCCGGTAGGTGGGGTCGAGTTCCTCGACCGCGCGCATCGCGCCGCCCAGCATCTTCACCAGCAGCTCGCGGACCGTGTCGCGCGGCAGGGCCGGGTTGCCGATCCAGTCGAGGGTCGCGCCCTCGACGCTGTAGAGCCAGCCGAGCAGCGCCATACGGGGCAGCGGCGCTATCTTGCGGCTGCCGTAAGCCCCTTCGGCGATGGTCTCGACGATGACCTCGCGCACGCCCTCGCGAATGCTCTGCACGTCGGTGTCGAAGCCGACTCCGCCGGTGATGATCGTGCGGTACGCGGCCTGGTTGTGCTCGGCGTAGCGCAGATAGCCGTCGATGGTGCGGTGCACCCGCTCGACCGGGGGCAGTTCGAGGCCGCTCGCCGCCCGGGAGATCAGGTCCGCGACCGAGTCCTCGACGATCGCGAGGTAATAGCCGCGCTTGGACTTGAAGTAGTAGTAGATCAGCCCTTTGGCGACATGCGCCTGGCGTGCGATGTCATCCATCGAGAGCGCGTCGTAGGACGTGTCGGCGAACAACTTCCGCCCGATGGCGATGAGTTCGGCGCGGCGCGCGAGTGAGCGATCGGTGCCGCGCGCCCGGGGGCGGTCGACGGCGCGCTGTTGACTATGATTCAATTCCAGCCCTAGTCTCCGACTGCCAGCGGGACGTTGGCAGTATGGCAGACCGGTACCACCCACTCGTTCGACTCTGATCGACCGGGCGCGGTCTTGGGGGAAACTGTCGTGCGGGCTCGGCGCGCCGTGGCGTCCGCCGGTTCAGTTCACAGCGGGGCCGCCGGTCCGGTTCACAGCAGGCCGAGCTGGGTGACGAGCATCGCGAGGACCACGACGAAGGTCCAGCCCGCGACGTGTTCGAGGATCTTGGGGCCGTCGTCCTTGGGACCGCCGGTGCGGGCGCGGAGTCGGGCGGCGGTGGCGGAGCTCGCGGTCATGGTTTCTCGCTGACGTAGTGGTGCGGTGACATCCCCCGCCTCACGCCGGCTCCCCACCGACCCGACCACCTTGCCACCGGAACGGGTTTCAGCGGTAGAGACCTGGGTCACCCCGGACGCCTCGAAGACCTCGACGGGACACTCCGGACACTTCCACCACCTTCGAATACCTCGCCTTTCGGCAACGATGCGTCGGGGGTGTGGGTCTCCTCACAGGACAGTGGTCAGCCAACCGAAAGGTCCTCGATGAGCACGTTCCGGACGCCTCGCCGCAGAGCCCGCCTCGCTCTGGCGGCGGCGATCACGGTGGCAGCCGCCTTGACGGGGCCGGTCTCGCAAGCCGCCGGCTCCCCGTCCGCCCCCACGTCCCCGTCCGCCGCGCCCTCCCCGGGTGCGCCGGGCCTCGGCGACCCGATCTTCCCGCTCGACGGCAACGGCGGCTACCGGGTGAACCGCTACCTCCTCGACTTCGACTGGCAGGCACCCAGGACGCCCTTCGAGGCCGCCACGACGGTCAAGGCGACCGCCACCCAGGCCCTGTCCCGCTTCGACCTGGACTTCGCGGGCAACACCCTGCACGCGGTGACCGTGGACGGGACGACCGCCACGGCCGTGCGCGACGGCGACGAGCTGGTGATCACCCCGGCGAAGCCGCTCGCCAAGGGCAAGCCCTTCACGGTCAAGGTCACCTACACCGCCGACCCGACCCAGACACGGCACCGCGACGACGCCATCGAGGACTACGGCTGGATCCCCACGCCCGACGGCACGGTGCTGTACCCACAGCCCAACGGCGCCAAGATGATCTTCCCGTCGAACGACCACCCGAGTCAGCGCGCCCCGATCACCTTTCGCATCACCACTCCGCCGGGCCTCACGGCCGTCGCGGGCGGCGAACTCACCGGCCGCGCCGAGCAGGCGGACGGGCGCGTGAAGTGGACGTACGACTCCGAACAGCCCGTCGCCACCCAGCTCGCCCAGCTGGCGATCGGCAGGTTCACCTTCGTCGACAGCACCGGTCCGCACGGGCTGCCGATCCGCGATGTGGTCCCGGACGACCTGGTCGCCTCGACCGAGCAGTACCGCAGGCTCACGGCCGACCACATCGCGTGGCTGGAGGAGCGGCTCGGCCCCTACCCCTTCAACCGCTACGGCCTCCTCGTCGGCGACACCGACCTGGGCGTGGCCCTGGAGACACAGACGCTCTCCCTGATCCCGAAGGCCGACCTGCTCGGCGACCGGGTCGGCGCCGAGCGCAACCTGGTGCACGAGCTCACCCACCAGTGGACCGGCGACAGCGTCGGCATCAAGAGCTGGTCCGACCTGTGGCTGAGCGAGGGCCACGCCCGCTTCTACGAGCGGCTGTACTCGCAGGCGCACGGCGGCGACAGCTTCGAGGCCACGATGAAGACGGCGTACGCGAGCCACGACCAGTGGCGCCACGACTACGGCGCCCCCGCCGAACCGACCGAACCGAACCTCTTCAAGCGGATGCGGTACGACGGCTCGACGCTCGTCCTGTACGCGTTGCGCGAGAAGGTCGGCCAGGAGACGTTCGGGAGGATCGAGCGGGCCTGGGTCACCGAGTACCGCGGAAGGATCGCCAGTACCCAGGACTACGTCGACCTGGCGTCCAAGGTCGCGGGCCAGGACCTCGACGGTTTCCTGCACCCGTGGCTCTACGGCGCCAAGACCCCGCCGATGCCCCATCACCCGGACTGGGTGGTCAACCCGGTCCAGGGCTGAGGGCCCGAGGCTGAGGGCCCCGGGGTTGAGGGGCCCAAGGCTGAGGGCCCAAGGCCGAGTGAGGGGGCGGCACCACGGGGGTCGCCCCCTCGCTCAACGGACTCCGACCGCCTTGAGCGCCTCGCTCTGCCCCGCCGACGGATTCGCCGGGAAGTACAGGTAGCAGACCCCGCCCGTACCGGAGACGACGTTCCCGGAGGCGTTGTACCTCTTGGTACGGAGCCAGATGTTCTCCCACTCGCGCCGCTTGTAGACGCGGCGCACCGTGTCGTCGCCCGGCGCGGCGGGGTCGTTGGCGATCACATCGCCGCCCGCGGTGAATCCGATGACGGTCATGAGGTGGCCCGAGGTCCCGTACCCCGCCCCCGTCAGCTCGGACTTCAGGAACGACTGGGACGTTATGGCCGGGATGCCGGCCGCGATCAGCGTCTCCAGGTCGGTGAGCGAGCGGAGGCGGGTGACCACCCCCTGGAGGTCCTTGTACGTCGCCGCGTACGCCGCGTTGAAGGGCCAGTTGCCGCAGCCGCCGTACTGGTAGTCGTAGGTGAAGCGGGCCGCGTGGCAGACCTGCGGGTCGGCGAAGGCCGGGTCGACCCAGGCGAGTTGCGCCGCCGTGGGCCTGCGCCCCCAGTATTCGATGATCATCTGCGAGGAGGTGGGGCTGCACCAGGCCTCGCCGCCGTTGTCGTACTCGGGGTACTGGCCCGCGTGGATCTCCTGGGAGTAGCGCGGGACCGTCAACTCCTTCGCGAGCCCGGGGGTGGAGGCGGGGACGGTGAAGCGGTCGGGGATGTCGGAGCCCATCGCGCCGAGCCGCCACACGGTGGGCGTGAGCCCGGAGCCCGGGGTGCGGTACAGGGTCAGACGGAGCCGGTACGAGACGAGGCGCAGGCCCGAGGCCGCGTCGTCGATCGCGAAGGTGTCCGTCGAGATACTGCTCTTGCCGTCCTTCTGGTTGTCCACGGAGGTCCGCTTGATGTCCTGGTCGCCGGCCGCCCAGCGGCCCATCACGTACCAGGGCGTGGCCTTGCCGTCGGAGTACG
This sequence comes from Streptomyces diastatochromogenes, assembly GCA_001550305.1. Taxonomy (GTDB): domain Bacteria; phylum Actinomycetota; class Actinomycetes; order Streptomycetales; family Streptomycetaceae; genus Streptomyces; species Streptomyces mirabilis_D. The sequence continues at coordinate 298 of LRTP01000414.1, read as the reverse complement.
TGCCCGTGAGCTCGACCTGGAGCCAGGTGCCCGCCGGGGTGTGCGCGTTCCAGGAGGCGATGACCTCGGTGGCGGGGACGGCGAGCCGGTGGACCGGGGAGGTCCAGGTCCCGTACTCCCAGGTCGCGGTCTTTCCGGTGTGCGGGTCGGTGTAGTCCGCGGTGCCGGCCGGGGTCGCGATCACCAGGCCGGGACGGGCGGCGTCGAGGGCCCGCGTGCCCTTCGGGGTGCCGGTCCGCCAGTCCGCGTACGAGGTCCAGGCCCGGTTGTCCACGAGGCCCGGACCCGCGTGCCCGTG
>LRTP01000413.1 GCA_001550305.1 Streptomyces diastatochromogenes | reverse complement strand
CTCGGCCGGCGCCCGCCCGGCGTCCGAGGGCTCGCCCTGCGCCGGGACGTCACCGGCGGGGGAGTCGCCGTCCGGCCCGTCCTGAGGCGGCTGGCCGCCCCCACCGGGCCCGTCCGGATCCGGGTCCGCGTCCGGATCGTCGTCGGAGGAACCCTCCTCGGAAGAACCCTCGTCCGATCCCCCGAACTCCTCCAGCGTCTCGTCGAGCTTGTCCTCGTCGAGCCCCGGCGCGTCGAAGGGGTTGCGGCGCCGCCGGTGCGGCAGCGCGAGCAGCGCGGCCTGACGTACGTCCTCCGCCAGCACCTCGGTCCGTCCCGCCCACGCGGCGAGCGCGGTCGCGGTCCGTGCCATGACGATGTCGGCCCGCATGCCGTCCACCTCGAAGGCCGCGCAGGTCGCCGCGATCTGCCGCAGCGCCGGGTCCCCGAGCCGCACGGACGGCAACAGCTGCCGCGCCGCCACGATCCGGGCCCGTACGGCGGACTCCTCGTCGGCCCAGCGCGCCGCGAAGCCCGTCGGGTCGTCGTCGTAGGCGAGCCTGCGCCGCACGACCTCGACCCGCTGATCGGGCTCCCGGGAGGCGGCCACCTCGACGGTCAGCCCGAACCGGTCGAGCAACTGCGGTCGCAGCTCGCCCTCTTCGGGGTTCATGGTCCCGACGAGCAGGAAGCGTGCCGCGTGCCGTACGGAGACACCCTCGCGCTCGACGTACGAGGCGCCCATGGCGGCGGCGTCCAGCAGCAGGTCGACCAGGTGGTCGTGGAGGAGGTTGACCTCGTCGACGTACAGGATCCCGCGGTGGGCGTCGGCCAGCAGCCCCGGCTCGAAGGCCTTCACGCCCTCCGCGAGCGCCCGCTCGATGTCGAGCGCGCCCACGAGCCGGTCCTCGGAGGCACCGACGGGCAGTTCGACCATGCGGGCCGGCCGGGTCTCGAAGGCGCCCGGCTCGTGCGGACCGTCGGGACAGGCCGGGTCGGGCCCGGCCGGATCGCACGAGAACCGGCACCCGGCGACGACGTCCACCCCTGGCATGAGCGCCGACAGGGCGCGTACGGCCGTGGACTTGGCCGTGCCCTTCTCGCCGCGGACGAGCACACCGCCCGCGGCGGGCGACACGGCGTTCAGCAGCAGCGCGAGCCGCAGGTCGTCCTGGCCGACCACGGCCGTGAACGGGAACGGGGTACTCACTGGTCGTCGCCCTCCAAGTCGCCTTCGAGCTCCAGATAGGTGGCACGCAGCCGCTCCAGCGTGTCCGCGTCCGGCTCGGCCCACAGCCCCCGGTCGGCGGCCTCGAGGAGCCGTTCGGTGATGCCGCGCAGCGCCCACGGGTTGGACTTCTTCATGAAGTCCCGGTTCTCCGCGTCGAAGACGTACTCCGCGCTGAGCTTCTCGTACATCCAGTCGTCCACGACCCCGGCCGTGGCGTCGTACCCGAAGAGGTAGTCGACGGTCGCCGCCATCTCGAAGGCGCCCTTGTAGCCGTGCCGCCGCATGGCGGCCATCCAGCGCGGGTTGACGACCCGGGCGCGGAAGACGCGATGGGTCTCCTCGCCCAGCGTGCGGGTCTTCACCTGGTCCGGTACGGCCGAGTCGCCGACGTACGCCTCCGGGCTCGCGCCCGTCAGGTGCCGGACCATCGCGACCATGCCGCCGTGGTACTGGAAGTAGTCGTCGGCGTCGACGAGGTCGTGCTCGCGGGTGTCGACGTTCTTCGCGGCGACGGCGATGCGCCGGAACGCGATCTCCATGTCCCCGCGCGCCGCCCGCCCGTCCAGCCCGCGCCCGTACGCGTAGCCGCCCCACACCGCGTACACCTCGGCGAGGTCGGCGTCGGAGCGCCAGTTGCGGGCGTCGATCAGGGGGAGGAGACCGGCGCCGTACGCGCCCGGCTTGGAGCCGAAGATACGAGAGGTGGCGCGGCGCCGGTCGCCGTGCTCGGCGGTGTCCTCGTCGGCGTGCGCGCGGACGTAGTTGCGGTCGGCGGGCTCGTCCAGCTCGGCCACCGCGCGCACCGCGTCGTCGATCAGGCCCACGACGTGCGGGAACGCGTCCCGGAAGAAGCCGGAGATGCGGACCGTGACGTCGATGCGCGGCCGGCCCAGCTCCTCCAGGCCCACCACGTCGAAACCGGTCACGCGGCGCGAGGCGTCGTCCCAGACCGGGCGGCAGCCGAGCAGCGCGAGGATCTCGGCGATGTCGTCGCCCTGGGTGCGCATCGCGGACGTGCCCCAGACCGTCAGACCGACGGACTTGGGGTACTCGCCCGTGTCCTGGAGGTACCGCTGCACCAGGGAGTCGGCGAGCGACTGCCCGACCTCCCAGCTCAGCCTGGACGGGATCGCCTTGGGGTCGACGGAGTAGAAGTTGCGGCCGGTCGGCAGGACGTTCACCAGCCCACGGGTCGGTGAGCCCGACGGGCCCGCGGGGACGTAACCGCCGTCCAGGGCGCGCAGGATGTGGGTGATCTCGTCCGTCGTCCGGGCCAGGCGCGGCACGACCTCACGGCAGGCGAACTCCAGCACCGCGACGGCGTCGGGGAGTTCGACGCCCAGCACCTCCCGTACGAGGGCGGTGCTCTCGGACGTCACCCAGCCCCGCTCCTCCATGCCCTCCGCCATCCGGCGGCACAACTGCTCCAGCAGGTCGATCGCGTCCGCCCCGGTCCGCGCCGGCCCCTCGACGAGGTCCGTCAGCTCGACCGGCACCTTCACCGGCGCGCCCGGCTCGGCGAGCAGCTCCTTCTCGACCAGGCCGAAGTACTCGGCGAGGCAGGCCCGCAGCCCCGGCAGCGCGTTCGCGGTGCCGCCCCACACCTGGGAGGCGCGCAGCACGGCCAGCACGAGGTTGACGCGCGGCTCGGCCTCCGGGCCGCCGCCGAGGATGTGCAGACCGTCGCGGATCTGCACGTCCTTGATCTCGCACAGATAGCCGTCGATGTGCATGACGAACTCGTCGAACGCCGCGTCGTCCGGCTGGTCCTCCACATGCAGGTCGTGGTGGAGTTCGGCCGCCTTGACCAGCGTCCAGATCTGCGCGCGGACCGCCGGGGCCTTCGTCGGGTCCAGGTCGGACACCAGCGCGTACTCGTCGAGGAGCTGCTCCAGCTTGGCCAGGTCGCCGTAGGTGTCGGCGCGGGCCATCGGCGGCACGAGGTGGTCGACGACCGTGGCGTGGCCGCGCCGCTTGGCCTGGGTGCCCTCGCCGGGGTCGTTGACGATGAACGGGTAGATGAGCGGGAGTTCACCGAGGACGGCGTCCGGCGCGCAGCCACCGCTGAGCCCGAGGCCCTTGCCCGGCAGCCACTCCATCGTGCCGTGCTTGCCCATGTGCACGACGGCGTCGGCGCCGAAGCTGTTTTCGAGCCAGCGGTACGCGGCCATGTAGTGGTGCGACGGCGGCATGTCCGGGTCGTGGTAGATCGCGATCGGGTTCTCGCCGAAGCCGCGCGGCGGCTGGATCATCACGACGACGTTCCCGAACTGCAGGGACGCGAGCACGATGTCGTCGCCGTCGACGTAGAGGGAGCCGGGCGGCTCGCCCCACGCGTCCAGCATGCCTCGCCTGAGATCCGGGTCCAGTTTGTCGAACCAGGCCCGGTAGTCGGCCAGCGGCACCCTCGCGGGCGCGGCGGCCAGCTGCTCCTCCGTGAGCCACTCGACGTCGTGGCCGCCGGCGTTGATGAGCCGGTGGATCAACTCGTCGCCGTTGTCGGGGTGTCCCTCGACGACGTACCCGGCGTCCCGCAGTGCGTCGAGCACCCGTACCGCCGAGGCGGGCGTGTCGAGGCCGACCGCGTTGCCGACGCGGGAGTGCTTGGTCGGATAGGCGGTGAAGACGAGCGCGAGCCTCTTGTCCGCGTTCGGCTTGTGCTTCAGCCGGGCGTGTCGTACGGCGATTCCGGCGACGCGGGCGGCCCGCTCGGGGTCGGCGACGTAGACCGGCACCTCGTCGGGCCCCTGCTCCTTGAAGGAGAAGGGGACGGTGATCAGACGGCCGTCGAACTCGGGGATCGCGACCTGCATCGCCGCGTCCATGGGGGAGAGGGCGGCGTCCGACGCGTCCCAGGCACTCCTGGACGAGGTCAGACAGAGCCCTTGCAGCACGGGGACGTTCAGGTCGGCGAGCGCGCCGATGTCCCAGGCCTCCTCGTCGCCGCCCGCGGACGCCTCCGAGGCGTGCGTGCCGCCCGCCGCGAGCACGGTGGCGACCAGCGTGTCCGCCGTTCCGAGGATCTCGTACAGGCCCGCGTCCGCGCCGCGCAGCGAACCGCAGTACACGGCCAGCGCGTTGGCGCCGCGCGCCTCGATCGCGTCGCACAGCGTGTCCACGAACGCGGTGTTGCCGGAGAGCTGGTGGGCCCGGTAGAAGAGCACGCCGACGGTCGGCCGGCCCTCGACGAAGGCGCGCTCGCCGTGGACGCCGTACTCCGGCATCTTCCGCGGCTCCTCGAAGCCCTCACCCGTCAGCAGCACGGTGTCGGAGAGGAACCGGGCCAGTTCGGTGAGGTTGTCCGGGCCGCCCTCGACCAGATAGCGCAGCGCCTCGGCGACGACACCGGCGGGCACCGACGACTCCGCCATCAGTTCGGCGTCGGGTACGGACTCCCCGCCGAGCAGCACGGTGGGGATGCCCGAGGCCTTCAGTTTCCGCAGGCCCTCCTCCCAGGCACGCTTGCCGCCCAGGAGTCGTACGACGGCGATGTCCGCGCCCTCGACGAGGGACGGCAGTTCGTCCTCGACCTCCACCCGGGTGGGGTTGCCGATCCGGTACGGGGCGCCGGAGGCACGCGCCGCCAGCAGATCGGTGTCGGCGGTCGACAACAACAACACTGTGCTCATGCGGGCGCTCCCGGTGGAATGAAAGGCAGTCCTTGCGGCGCGCCCGACTCGATGAGCCGCCACAGCGCGTCCGTGTCCGCGTGTTCCTCGATCAGATCGCCGAGCCGGTCGAGCTGCTCCTCGCGCAGCGCCGCGAACGACGTGTCGGCGGCCGGCACGAAACGACGGCCCGCGGCGGCCGCCACCTCGCGCAGGAAGGCGCGCCGGAAGCCGTCCGACTCCAGCGAGCCGTGCCAGTGCGTGCCCCAGACGGCATCGACCCGGCAGCCGTCCAAGAACGGTTGACCGCCCGTCACATCGGCGACGCCGTGGTGGATCTCGTAGCCCTCGACGTGCTCGCCGAGCGCCTCCCCGACGGGCCGGGTCAGGGTCTTCTCGCGTGCGAACCGCACGCGGACCGGCAGGAGTCCGAGCCCGTCGACATGACCGGCGCGCGACTCGACCTCGTCCTCGATGTGCTCGCCGAGGACCTGGAAACCGCCGCAGATGCCCAGCACGGGCCGCCCCTCGGCGGCTCTGCGCAGGATGGCGTCCGCGAGTCCGCGCTCGCGCAGCCACTCCAGCGCCTTCACCGTCCCCCGGGTCCCGGGGACGACGACGAGGTCGGCGTCGGCCAGCTCCTCGGCCCGGTCCACGAACCGCACGACGACACCCGGCTCGGCGGCCAGCGCGTCCACGTCCGTGAAGTTGGACATCAGCGGGATCGCGCAGACGGCGACGCGCAGTACGTCCTCGCCGACGGGGGAGGTCACTCGGGACTCCCGGACCGCTCCCCGCAGCGACACCCGCAGCCCGTCCTCCTCGTCGATGCCGAGGCCGTGCCGGAACGGCAGGACGCCGTACGTACGCCGCCCGGTGAGGCCGTGGAGCATGTCGAGCCCCGGCTCCAGCAGGGAGACGTCCCCCCTGAACTTGTTGACGAGGAACCCGGCGACGAACTCCTGGTCCTCCCGCGACAGCAGCGCGACCGTCCCGAAGAACGAGGCGAACACACCCCCGCGGTCGATGTCGCCGACGACGAGCACGGGCAGCCGCGCATTGCGCGCGATCCCCATGTTCACGATGTCGGTCCGCCGCAGATTGATCTCGGCAGGACTGCCGGCCCCCTCACAGATCACCGCGTCATACGTGCCCCGCAACTCGGCGAGACAGTCCAGCACGGTGGTGAGGAGGGCTTCCTGCCGCCCCCCGTGGTAGCCGCGCGCGGTCATCTCGCCCACGGGCTTTCCCATGAGGACGACCTGACTGCTCCGGTCGCTGCCCGGCTTGAGCAGCACGGGGTTCATGAGCGCGGTCGGCTCTACCCGGGCGGCCTGCGCCTGCATGGCCTGCGCGCGCCCGATCTCGGCGCCCTCACGCGTCACGAACGAGTTCAGGGACATGTTCTGCGCCTTGAAGGGCGCGACCTTGACGCCCTGGCGCACCAGCCACCGGCAGATCCCGGCGGTCACGACGCTCTTGCCCGCGTCGGAGGTGGTTCCGGCGACGAGCAGCCCGCCGCTCATGACGTACGCCCCTTCCTGAGAAGCCTCTGTACGAGCAGCCGTCCGCCGGCGCTCACGCCGAGGGCGAGCCAGCCGACACGCCGTGACAGCCGTACGGCCCGCTCGATGTCGTCGACGTGCACGGCGCGCCCGGGGCCGTTGAGTTCGGGCCGGTGCTCGACGCGGCCGCCGTAGGAGAGGGTGCCGCCCAGACGCACCCCGAGCGCCCCCGCGAACGAGGCCTCCACGGGCCCGGCGTTGGGGCTCGGATGCTTGACGGCGTCGGCGCGCCAGGCGCGCAGGGCCCCTCGGGGACTGTCACCCGCGAGGGCGGCGAGCACGGCGGTGAGACGAGCCCCCGGCCACCCGGCGACGTCGTCGAGCCGAGCCGAGGCCCACCCGTACCGCCGGTACCTGGGCGACCGGTGACCGACCATGGCGTCAAGGGTGTTGACGGCCCGAAAGCCCACGAGCCCCGGGACGCCGGCCACGGCACCCCACACCAGGGCGCCCACCACGGCGTCGGAGGTGTTCTCGGCGACGGACTCGACGACGGCGCGCGCGATGCCGTCGGCGCCGAGGGCCTGGGGATCGCGCCCGCACAGATGCGGCAGCCGCTCCCGGGCCGTCTCGATCTCCCCGTCCGCGAGGGCGGCACCGATCGCCCGGGCCTCCCGCCCGAGCGTGGTGCCCCCGACAACGGCCCAGGTGGCGGCGGCCGTCAGCGCGAGGGACGCGACATGTGAGGGGCGTACGGCACGGGAAGCGACGGCGGCGAGTCCGGCGGCACCGCCCACACACACGGCGGTGTGCAGTGCGCCCCACCCGCGGTGGTCCCGCCACAGCACCCGCTCCACGGCTGCCGCGCTCCGCCCGAACGCGGCGACCGGATGCCCCCGGCGGGGATCACCGAGCAGCAGGTCACCGAGGAGTCCGGCGGCGGCGCCGTACGCGAAGACGCGATCGGCACGCACGGGGTCAGCCGACCGTCAGGTCGGGTGGAACCGTCGCTCGCAGGGCACTTGGGCAGCCGCGCATGGCGTTATGTCCTCACTCAGGGTGTCCGCGCCCTGGTTCGACGAGACCGGCGGGGAGAGTTCCTGGCTCCCGGGGAGTTTCCTTCCCCGGTCACAGTGGCGGGACCGCGCCGGATTCACACCGGCTTCCTCTTCTGTCGCCGTACTTGGCTCCGGCAGTCCACCACGGGTTGGAAGACCCGTCAACTTGCTGTTGACCTGCGCGGGGAGAGTGTGCGAAGGCCCACATACAGGTGGGGTGCGGGACGGTGATCCGTCCCGCACCCCACTCGAAGTGGTGCCCGTTTTGGGTTACTTGCCGACGATCAGGAAGATGCCGTACGCCACCGCCGCGGCGCACGCCGCGAAGCAGACGTACGCGCCGGTGACCGCGAGGGTCGCGGAGCCGCCCTGGGCGGACGCGGACTCGCGCTTGGAGAGGCCGACGATGCCGAGGGTGAAGAGGCCGACGAGGCCGACGGTGGTCACGAGGCTGACTCCGAACACGGAGCCGAGGGCTGCCCAGTCGATGTGCATGCTGTTCTGTCCTTACACCGTGGCCGGGCGGGTGGGCTCCGCGTCCGGGGACGGGATGGTGGTCTTCAGGTCGCCGGACAGGTCGCCGGTGACGGGGCCCGCGGGCGGCGGGGTGACGGCGGCGATCGCGGCGGTGACGACGCCTGCGGGTTCGGCGTCGACGTCGTTGACGTTGTCGACGGTGACCGGCTGGCGGCGGGAGAGCTTCCAGATGGTGCCGGCGCCGGCGACGAGCAGCGCGCCGGTGAGGACGATGCCCCAGGTGCCCTGCTTGGTGAGGAACTCGGCGGAGGCACCGGCCAGACCGGCGGCCGGCAGGGTCAGGCCCCAGGCGACGAACATCCGCGTGGCGGTCGACCAGCGGACCACGCCGCCCTTGCGGCCGAGGCCCGAGCCCATCACGGCGCCGGAGCAGACCTGGGTGGTGGAGAGGGAGAAGCCGATGTGCGAGGAGGCCAGGATGGCCGTCGCGGCGCTGGTCTGGGCGGCGAAGCCCTGCGGCGGCGCGAGGTCCGTGAGGCCCTTGCCCAAGGTGCGGATGATGCGCCAGCCGCCCAGGTAGGTGCCGAGCGCGATGGCTGTACCGGCCGAGACGATGACCCACAGCGGGGGGTTCGAGCCCGGGGCGATGACGCCGCCGGTGACCAGGGCGAGGGTGATGATGCCCATCGTCTTCTGGGCGTCGTTCGTGCCGTGCGCCAGGGAGACCAGGCCGGCGGAGGCGATCTGGCCGGCGCGGTAGCCCTTGGCGGTCGCCTTCTCGTCGGCGCGGTTGCCGATCCGGTACGTCAGCCGGGTGGCCAGCATCGCGGCGAGTCCGGCCACGACGGGCGCGGCGACCGCGGGGATCAGCACCTTGGTGACGACGGTCGAGCCGTTCACCGACGACCAGCCGGCCGACATGACCGCGGCGCCGATCAGGCCGCCGAACAGTGCGTGGGAGGAACTGGAGGGCAGACCCAGAAGCCAGGTCAGCAGATTCCAGAGGATGGCGCCGACGAGCGCCGCGAAGATCACTTGGACGCGTATGCCCTCTTCGTTGATGATCCCGCCGGAGATCGTCTTGGCGACCTCCACGGAGAGGAACGCGCCGACGAGGTTCAGCACGGCGGACATGGCCACCGCCGTCTTGGGCTTCAGAGCGCCGGTCGAGATGGTGGTCGCCATCGCGTTGGCAGTGTCGTGGAAACCGTTCGTGAAATCGAACACGAGAGCGGTGACGATCACGATTCCGAGGAGGAGCGTGATGTGTTCCATTTACCCAGGCTTCTGTTTGGCGTCAGTGGCAGGTGGACCGTAGGCAACCTGAGTGAACGGAAGATGAACTGGGGCGGGCGCTGGGGTGTCTCAAACGGTGGACCGCCCCTCCGCTTGTGATGACCAGTGTGCGGGAGGGGCGGCCCGACGGTTTACCAGATGTTCGAACGGAGGCGGAATGCCGGGTTCCGCCAAGGGGTGTTCGAGGGCTTCTAGCCTGCGGCGAACTGCTTGAGCCGGGTCATGGATCCGTTGAAGAGATTCTGGTCACCCGGGAGCGTGCCGCTGTTGTCGTACTGCCAGAACGTCCACGTCGACCAGCCGGCCGGCAACGCGCCCGTGTCCGCCGAGTCGTAGCGGGCGAGCCAGAGGGCGTGGTTCGCGGCGAAGGCGCCGCTGCCGCCGGTGCAGGTGTTCCACCAGTGGGTGGTCGTGTAGATGACGGGACGGCGGCCGGTCTCCCGTTCGAGTTCGTCGCTGAACGCCTGGATCCAGCTCACGATCCTGGCCTTGCTCAGGCCGTAGCACTTTTGCTTCTTGTCGTACGGGTTGTACTCCATGTCGAGCGCGGGCGGCAGCGTCCACCCGTCCGCGCGCCAGGCGCCGCCGTTGCGCACGAAGTACGCGGCCTGGGTGGTACCGGACGACTTGTCCGGCACCGCGAAGTGGTAGGCGCCGCGCAGGATCCCCGCGTCGCGCGCTCCGTCGTACTGCCGGCCGAAGTACGGATTGCGGTACGTGTGGGACTCGGTCGCCTTCACGTAGACGAACCGGGCGCCCTTCGCCCGCGCGCTCCGCCAGTCGACGTTCTTCTGGTGCGAGGAGACGTCGTGGCCCTTGGGTTTGGCCGCCGCGGCGACCGGGGTCCCGGCGAGGACGGTCCCCGCGGCGGTGAGCGCCGCCATGGCGGCCGCCGCCGCGAGGACGCGGGCACGGCGAAGGAGTGGTTTGTGGTCACGGGCCATATTTCCCCCCGGAATGGCGACGTGCGTGACAAATCCCCCAGAGGCTATTGGAAGATCGTTGAGAGCCCGTCGGTCGCCAGCCAATCACCCCCGGAGGGTGATATGCGCCGCTATGTCCCCTTACGGACGCTTGTCTTCCGCCCTAAAGTGCCCTCACCGACCGTGGGTTGACGTCCCTGCCTGGCAGGATCGCCCCATGGCTGAGCAGCGGCGGGACGCACGGGAAGTGCGGGACGTGGGGGAGAGTGCGCCGGGCGCGCGCGAGCGGGAGATGGAAGCCGCGTGGGGCGAGCTCGTCGCGACGGCCCGCCGGACGGTGGCCGACGGGCTTGTCGTCGGTACGTCGGGCAACGTCTCCGTCCGGGTCGGCGACACGGTCCTGGTCACACCGACGGGAGTGCCCTACGACCGGCTGAGGCCCGAAGACGCCGTCGGTGTGGACCTCGAGGGCCGGCAGGTCCTCGGTTCGCTCGTTCCGACGAGCGAACTGCCGATGCACCTCGCGATCCACCGCGCCACCGACGCGCGGGCCGTCGTCCACACCCACGCCGCGCACGCGACGGCCGTCTCGACCCTCGTCCCCGAACTCCCCCTGATCCACTACATGGCGGGCGCCCTCGGTGGACCGGTCCGAGTTGCCCCCTATGCGACCTACGGCACCCCGGAGTTGGCCGAGAACATGCTCCAGGCCCTCACCGGCCGCACGGCCTGCCTCCTCCAGAACCACGGCACCATCGCCTACGGCACCTCGCTGTCCCAGGCGTTCGACCGCACGGCCCAACTGGAATGGATGTCCCGCGTCTGGCTCCTGGCGTCGTCCGTGCCCGGCCTGTCCCCGACGCTGCTCTCGCCGGAACAGGTGGGCGAGGCGGGGGAGCGGCTGGGCCGCTACGGGCAGGGCGGCGGGGCCGCGCCCCGCTGATCCGACGCGGCGTACCGACCTGGCTGCGGTGGCACCGCACGCGGGGGTGCGGTGGTACCGGAACTGGCGGTGCGGTGGCACTGGAACTGGCGGTGCGGTGGCACCGGACCCGGCGGTGCGGGTTGTACCGACCCGGCGGTTCCGGTGCGCGCGCAGCGCCGGAGGACGAGCCCGCGCACCCCAAGGCGGGAGTCCACCGCCCGCTCCGGCTGGCCGACCGGGGGCCGCGCCGGGAGACTGAACCCGTGCGTACTGTCAAAGCGACGGCCGCGGCCGTCTCCGTAGCCCTGGCCGCGGGCGCAGCCTCCGTGGCGGCG
>LRTP01000412.1 GCA_001550305.1 Streptomyces diastatochromogenes | reverse complement strand
TGATCGCCAAGAAGCACGAGCAGTTGGACGACCCCGACATGGTGCGGCTCTACAGCTTTCTCAGAGGGGCGCTCGACTGGCCGGCCGACGATCCGCGGGTCGTCGAAGTCGCCGACATCCTGGAACGCCTGAGGATTCGGGCGGTGGAGGCCGGCGAGGTGGGTGCCGACGGCTTCGACGACCGGTTCGTCGACCTGCTGGACTCAACCATGGTCGAGTCCTCACCGGGCGCCGAGCGGGTGTTGGCGATCCTGGAGGAGCGGGGCTGGAGGGGCTGGACCCGCATCGAGCGAGTTCCTGCCGACAGGCTCAACACTGAGCTGCCGCCGTCTTGAAGGCAGGTCAGGGGCCTTGTGTGACGCTGTTCGGGGGGTGCTTGTGCTGGCCGGGGGCGGCAGTCTGCCGTGCAGATCTCCTAGCAGGACGCTTCCAGGGTTTTCCGCTCGACGTCGCCGGTGTTGCCCGCACGATCAGGCCCGTGACGGACCCTGCGGTGCTGGAGCGGATCGCCACGCGTCGTTCAGAACTGGACGGACTCGAAGAGCAGTTGGCCAAGCATCTGGAGGAGGTGCACGCTGAGCGGGACGAACTCGCGGTCGCCGAGAAAGTGCCGGCGCGGCTGAGCGAGAAGGTCGCCGCGGTACAGGCGTCGACCGCGCCGGTGTCTGCGCTGGTGGGCGGGCGCGGGGCGCGCCGGTCCCGCACCGCGCGCCGGGCGTGGACAAGGGTGCGCTGCCTCCGGAGTACCAGCGCATCCTCGCCGTCATGCAGGAGGCCGCGGGGCCGGTGATGACCCAGCACGTCGGCGAGGCGCTCGGGCTGGACACCGAGGTGCGGGGTGCTCTGGAGCCGCTGCGCGCGAAGCTGACCAAGCTGGCCGACCGCGGCCGGCTGCGGCCGGCTGCGGAAGCTTCCCGACGGGAAGTTCACCGCCCGACTGTGAGCGTAACCGCGTGGTGCCGGGCGGCCGTTGAGTTGGTGCGACCAAAACCAAAGAGCCTGCCAGGGGCGCCGTCTCCCTTGTCTCCCGGTGTCGTCTGCCGGTGTCGTCTAACGCTGTCCACGCGCACCCTGACCCACGTCGCCGACCTGCTGCGCCGCCACCTGAAGGCGATACGCTCACGCCGGCGGGCGCTGCCGCCCGGGAAGATCGCGCTGATCGTCCTCGCGGTGCTTCGGCACAACCCACGCCCGGCCGACATGGCAGGCGGCAACAACAGCTCCGGCACCACCGTGCCCTGAAAAAGATCGCCAAGCGGGGCAGCGAGGTCGTTTTGATCGACGGCACGCTCATCCACACCCAGCGCCGCGCCAGCGCCGCGAACGGGCCCGACCCAATCCGGCAAACACCACCGTCACTGCCTGCACGTCCTGGCCCTGACCGTCGAGCGAGGCCGGATGATCTGGATCTCCGCCACAGCACGACCCCTGACCAGTTACTTCAGGATGTGCATGCTCACCGTTCGTCAAATACTTCCTCGGACCGTTGATCCTGGGAAGACAGCTCCGTTTCTGAACCGTTGAATGCGACGGCCCGGTCGATGTGTGGCCGTCCGGGGCGTGACCGTCCAAGACCTGTCCGAACGAGGAAGAGCGGTGATCACGCGATGAAGGCGGTGCGGTTCCACGAGTACGGCGGGATCGATGTGCTGCGAGTGGAGGAGGTGGAGCGGCCGGCGCCCGGCCCCGGGCAGGTGCTGGTCGAGGTCCGCGCGGCCGGGATCCAGCCCGGCGAGACGATGATCCGCAAAGGCGCGCGGCACGGACGCTGGCCGGCGACCTTCCCTTCCGGGCAGGGCAGCGATCTGGCCGGCGTCGTGGTGGAAGCCGGTCCGCAGGTGCGTGGCTTCGCAGTAGGCGACGAGGTCCTGGGCTTCACCCATCACAGGGCTAGCCACGCGGAGTTCGTCGTGGTCGACGACGTGAATCTGACCTCGCGCCCGGAGGGGCTTTCCTGGGACGTGGCCGGGTCGTTGTACGTGGCCGGCACGACCGCGTACGCCACCGTGTTCGCTGTGGACCCCCAACCGGCCGAGACAGTCGTCGTGTCCGGTGCGGCAGGCGGCGTCGGGTCTCTTGCCGTACAACTCGCGCGGCGACGCGGCGCCACGGTGATCGGGCTGGCGAGCGAGCAGAACCATGCCTGGTTGAAGGATCGCGGTGTCATCCCGGTCGAATACGGGCAGGACGCGGTCGAACGGATCCGGCAGGCTTCCGGCGGGAACGTCGACGCGTTCATCGACACGTTCGGCGACGGCTACGTGGAACTGGCCGTGGAGTTGGGCGTGCGGCCCGAGCGGATCAACACGATCAGCGACTGGCAGGCCGCGGCCAGGGTGGGGGCGCGAACCTACGGAGAAGGTGCGGCGGCGTGCGCCGTCGTGCTCGGCGAGCTGGCCCGGCTTGCCGCGCGCGGAGAGCTGGAAGCGCCGATCGCCCGCACCTACCCACTGGAGCGGGTGCGAGACGCGTTCCGCGAACTGGAACGACGGCACACCCACGGCAAGATCGTGCTCCGACCCTAGGTCCTTCCTGTCGTCACATTCCCGTCGTCCGCCCGGAGGGCGGGCCCTGCGGCGTCAGGTGCGTGCTCTCGGCGTGCTGGGCGGCGAGCCGGGACAGTGCGAGCTTCTTGAACTCGGTCAGCTCTTCGATGGTCGCGTCCCGGTCGGTGACGCGGTCCTTCAGATCGGGGTTCTGGGCCTTCAGACGCTCCATCTGGGCCCTTTGGGGCCTGGCGGCCTTCCCCGGTCTCCCGGAGGGCCGCCGAACGGCGTACGAACTCGTCACCGAGGCGCTGGTAGGACCCTCCTCGGACGCTGCTGTCGCGGTCCTCCTGCGGGTAGAAATCGGTGCGGGTCACTCCCGCAGAGCAGACGCAGGACCCCGAGGACCTTGCCCAGGATCTGCGCGTCGTCGCCAGGGATCGGCGAGCACGACGGGGTTCGAGGCATGAGCCGCACCTGTCCGTCCTGCCGGCGCAGCACCTTCACTTTTGCTTTGTCCTCCAGGAGCCCGGCGACGAGGTCACCCTGGTCGGCGCTGTCCGGCCGTCTGACCGTCCCGACGCCGCCGTAGCAGATCGCCGCGTCGATCATGCTGACGCCGAAGACCGTCAGGGCGAATGGGTCGCCCCCCACGACTTGGCGTTCTGTGTACCGACAGTGTGTTGCTGGAGGTCGTGTTGCCGTACAAGGAGCGTGAGTTGCAACTGAGGCGCAACAAGCTCACCCACAAGCGCACTGGTCGCCGATGGGCGCAGTGCGGGACCTGGGAGCAATGTCATCGAGCGAGCGGGAGACTCCACACCACCGGGGTGCGCTCACTCGGATGGCCCGTGCGCCGGGACATGCCGACAGATGTCCTCGACGCTGGGATCCCGGGCGTCGCTCGACGCCTCCGCAGAGAAGGAGTGACATGCGAATACCCTGCAAGTCGCGCCGCAACTTCAACATCGTCCGTTGGAGTGCGGCACTTCTGGCGGTATCAGGAATCACCTCCGCCCTGACACTCGTAACGGCGCAGGCAGGTGGCCCGAGCGGTGATCCCGGCAGGGAGAAGCCCACTATCGTGCTCGTGCACGGCGCCTTCGCCGACTCGTCGAGCTGGAACGGTGTCGTGAAACGGCTCCAGCAGAACGGCTACACGGTGGCCGCACCGGCCAACCCCCTCCGCGGTATCCCCCAGGACTCGACTTACCTCGCGAGTTTCCTGAAGTCCGTCAAGGGACCGATCGTCCTGGTCGGCCATTCCTACGGCGGAGAGGTGATCTCGCAAGCTGCCGCCGGAAACGACAATGTCAAGGCCCTCGTGTACATCAACGCGATCATGCCCGATGTGGGAGAGTCGTTCTCCAGCCTCTCCGCGAAGTTCGCTCCCTCTCCACTCACCAAAGCTCTGAAGCAGGTGCCCTTCCGCAACGGCGACGGCACCACCGGCACGGACGTGTACGTACAGCCGAACAAACTGCACCAGGTCTTCGCCGCGGACCTGCCCACGAGTCAGACCGAGATCATGGCAGTCACACAGCGTCCG
Source organism: Streptomyces diastatochromogenes (assembly GCA_001550305.1). GTDB lineage: Bacteria > Actinomycetota > Actinomycetes > Streptomycetales > Streptomycetaceae > Streptomyces > Streptomyces mirabilis_D. The sequence continues at coordinate 7,329 of LRTP01000412.1, read as the reverse complement.
ATCGCGCTGTCGGCGTTCACGGACAAACTCACCGGCGCCGCATGGCGGAACAAACCCGTCTACGTCCTTGTCGGCAAACAGGACCAGGCGATCAACCCGAGCCTGGAGCGGTACGAGGCAAAGCGAGCGAACGCTCGAAAGACAGTGCAGATCGACTCCTCGCACGTGTCCCTGGTCTCGCATCCGCAGGCGGTCGAGAATCTGATCGTCGACGCCGCCGAGAACTACATGTGGAAATAGGGCGACCGGAAACAGAGCGACCGCGCAGCATTAGACTCGCAAGTCCTATGTCTGTGCTGGTGCGCGGGCATGATAAGAGGGCGTTCAGGTCATGTTGTGATGTAAGCGCGTTGCCGTGGCGTGGTACAGGCCCTCCTCGCCCACCACTCCTAGGCACGCATGCTGCGCTTCGCCCGCAGGTGCCCGACCGGCATGTTCCCCTAGCCCTTGGTCAAGCCGGAATCGTAGGGGCCAGAGAGCTTGATCGTGGCAGTCCTTCATAACGCCGGGTTGGTCCGTTTACTTACTCAGGCAAACCTCCGCGCCCCAAGAAAACGCAACACCGAAAACGCTTCACCAAATCGGGGTGTATTCGTGGCGCACGTTTCCTATGTGGCGGCGTCGAAATCATGTTGAAATTCCGCGAGACCGATGTGTGCACTCCTCGGTCGGCCACAAGTTGCCGACCCCAAGATGCCCGCTCACACTTGATGGGCACATGAAATCCGGTCGCATCATGCCCGTTCCAGACTTCCAGGGCAACGTCTTACCGAGGAGCGTCTCATGGCCAAGATGCTCCAGGCTCATCGTGTCCACAACGGGAACGACCCCAGCCGGAGTTGCCACGGTGACCTCGTGTCCGGCGTCAGTGAACACGCTGTAAGGCGCCACGAACTCCTCGGCCCAGTACCCGGTGGGATGTCGGTGCCCGTCCTTCATGGTCCAATAGCTCGCGCCGGTCAGCACACACAGGAGTCATCGAGGCCGCGGATGAACTGAGGCATCCCATCTCCCTCCAGGAGGTGCGCCTGGAGGACTATGACGCGGTCTACTACCCCGGCGGTCACGGCCCGATGGAGGACCTCTCGGTCGACCCCGACTCCGGGGCACTGCTGCGGGAGGCACTCGCTTCCGGCAATCCGCTCGGCATCGTCTGCCATGCCCCCGCCGCTCTCCTCGCGACGCGTGATGCAAACGGCAATACGCCGTTCGCGAACTACCGCGTGACGGGTTTCTGCAACGAGGAGGAGGCCGGTGTCGGTTTCGCCGACAAGGCCAAGTGGCTGCTGGAGGATGAGTTGAAGAAGCTGCCCACCCAGTATTCGCGGGGGGCCGCCTGGGAACCGTACACAGTCGTGGACCGCAACCTCTTCACGGGGCAGAACCCCGCCTCTTCGGGCCCTCTCGCCAAGGAGCTCGTCACGGCTCTGTCCTGACCAGGGGGAGGCCGTGCGACCCCGATAACCTTCAACTCGAGTTCCTCGCCGCCCCTGGATATCCGCCTGATGTCCGCGAGGCGCACACGAGTCGGCCGCCTGAGTGCTCTGCGCGAACGAGCACAATCGGGAGGTGATCGTCATTCGCAGACGTCGGCGAAGCCGCGTGGCGACCCGAATCCCACCCACCTACCGTTGCCGCTGCACAGCTGTTCGTTGCCTTCGCGACACTGCCGGCACGTGCCGTCTCCCCAGCTGGGTTACTGGCCCTAACAAAGCCGTTGTACGTGCCGGTGGGTGATCAGGCAGACGGCGAGACCGAGGAAGGTGTTCGTCGTGGCGACGCCGGTAGTGGGCCATGGCGCCGGGCGAGCCACGTAGTGCGTAGAAGGCCTACAGGTAGCCGGCGTGGTTGAGCCTGTCGTTCTTCACCCAACGGCGGGTGATACTCGACTTCTTGCCGGAGGCTCTGGTGATGGGCGAGGAGCCTGCGTAGGCCTTGAGGCCGCGGGCGTCGGCGAAGCGTTTTCGGTCGTCGCCGATCTCGGCAGGCACCCGGGCGCCGAGCTGAACGCCGAGGCCTGGGAAGCTGAGGATCACGTCAGCGTCCGGGTGTTGAGGGAAGGCCTCTTCCACCGCCCTGGGCGAGGTCGTCGGCGGCGGTGCAGGCGGCCTGTAGCTGGGAAGACCACGACCATGTCGCCCTCCTGGTCGCCCACCGTCGCGGGCGCAGCACTGCCAAGAGGGAAACGGCTCGGGCCGCGCGGCGTGGGCGGGAAGGAGGCTCCAGCGTCGATCATCGCGGCCGCCGCTGCGGATGTCGCCATGTTCGCGTGTCTGCGGTTGCGACGGGTCCGATGCTGTGCGTGGTGATCGACAGCGGGTGGGGTGGTAGCCGCTTGGCCGGTCGTCGCACGGCGGGGTTCTGGCTGATCTCGAAGGTATGGCTCCCTCCCGACGACGAACGTGCCACTTCATGGGTCCCATGCGAGGCAAATGGGCGAATTGCCTACTCTATCGGACGGTCATAGCGTGGATTCATGGCTATCGCAACGACGAGTCCCGTGACAGGTGAGGTCCTGAGGAGGTTCGACGAACTGACTCCTGAGGAACTGGAGGACAAGCTCGCGCGGGCGGCGGCTGCGGCCGCCTCGTACCGGCTGACGAGCGTCGAGCAGCGGGCGGAGTGGCTGCACCATGCGGCCGACCGTCTGGAGAAGGAGGTCGAGAGCGTCAGCGCGATGATCACCACGGAGATGGGCAAGACCTTTCGGGCGGCGGAGGAGGAAGTGGCGAAGTGCGTGCGCGGGCTGCGCTTCTACGCCACTGAGGGCCCCGCGTTCCTGCGGGATCTGGAGGGTGACGGCGGGCGCGTGGGCGCGAAGCAGACGTTCGTGACGTACCAGCCGATCGGTGCGGTGCTCGCTGTGATGCCGTGGAACCTGCCGTTGTGGCAGGCCATGCGGTTCGCCGCACCCGCGCTGATGGCGGGGAACGTGGGCCTGCTCAAGCACGCCTCGAACGTGCCACAGTGCGCCTTGTACCTGGAAGAGCTCTTCCGCGACGCGGGCTTCCCCGACGACGTGTTCCAGACCCTGCTGATCTCCGCGGGGAGGGTGGAGCAGGTGCTGCGCGACCCGCGGGTGGCGGCAGCGACGCTGACCGGCAGTGAACCGGCGGGGCGGTCGGTGGCCACCATCGCGGGCCACGAGATAAAGAAGGTGGTCCTCGAACTCGGCGGCTCCGACCCGTTCATCGTCATGCCCTCCACGAACCTGGAGCGAGCCACCGACGTAGCGGTCAAGGCGCGGTGTCTGAACAACGGGCAGTCCTGCATCAACGGCAAGCGGTTCTTCGTGCACGAGGACATCGGTGACGCGTTCATCGAGATGTTCGTGGCGAAGATGGGCACGCTCGTGGTGGGCGACCCGATGGACGAGGGCACCGACGTGGGACCGCTGGCCACCGAGTCCGGCCGGCGGGACGTGGAGTCCTACGTCGACGACGCCGTCGCCAAGGGCGCAACGGTCCTCTTGGGCGGCGAACGCCCGGACAGGCCCGGTTGGTTCTACCCGCCCACCGTGCTCACCGGCATCACGCCGGAGATGCGGATGTACCACGAGGAGGTCTTCGGCCCCGTGGCGCAGGTGTGGACGGTCCCCTCCCTGGAGGATGCCTTGCGGGAAGCCAACGGGCACCCCTACGGCCTCGGGTCGAACCTGTGGAGCGAGGACGAGGCCGAACGCGAACTCTTCGTCCGCGACGTGCAGTCGGGCATGGCCTTCATCAACGGCAACACGACCAGCTACCCCGAGATCCCCTTCGGTGGCGTCAAACGCAGCGGCTACGGACGCGAGCTGTCCGACCTCGGCATGCGGGAGTTCATGAACGCCAAGACCGTCTGGATCGGCCAGGACGCCTGAAGCTCCCGATATCGGGCGGCAGTCGACATCACTGGCATGCCCGCCGACCGTCGCGGCGCGCGGCGCGTCGATCGTGTGGAGGCGCGTCGATCGTATGGAGGCGCGACGATGAGCGGAACGAACCGGGCCCCGTCGTCCGGGCAGGGAAGGCCCGTGGTCGCCGTGCTCGGCACGGGGACCATGGGGGAGGCCATGGCGCGCAACATCGCGGCGGCTGGAGTGGGGCTGCGCGCGTGGAACCGCAACCGCGCCGCCGCCGAACCGCTGGCCGACACGGGCGCCGCGGTGTGCAACACGCCGGCCGAGGCCTGCCAAGGCGCCGACATCGTACTGACCGCGCTCGCGAACGAGAAGGTGGTCGCCGACGTGATGGACCAGGCTCGCGACGGTCTGGGCGGCCACACGGTGTGGGTGCAGACGTGCACGGTCTCTCCGGACGGGTCTCGCCGTCTCGCGGAACAGGCGACCCGTCTGAACATCGCCTACGTCGAAGCCCCCCTCCTCGGCACCAAGGAACCGGCCGTGGCCGGCACCCTGACCATCCTGGCTGCCTCGCCCCAGCAGGAGGCACGGGAAGCGGTGCGACCTGTCCTGGAGACGGTGGGCACACGCACCGTGTGGCTCGACGAGGTCGGCCAGCCGAGCAGCCTCAAACTCGCCTACAACGCCTGGGGCCTGACCACCGTCGAGGGCATCGCGGAGTCCCTCACCCTCGCCGGCACCCTGGGGGTGGACCCACGCCTGGTCATCGAGGTCATCGACGACAGCGGCCTCAACAGCCCGTACGTCCAGAGCAAGGGCCCGAAGATGATCGACGACGACCTCGACACCCCCTCCTTCCCCCTCGAAGCGGCGGCCAAGGACGCCAGCCTGATCACCGACACCGCGCGCGCCGCCGGCCTGCACCTGGGCATCGCGGAAGTCGTACGCGAACGCCTCCGCCTCGCGGCCGACGACGGGCTCGGCCGCGCGGACGTCGCCGCGACCTACCGCATGTCCCGCCAGGCCACATCCTGACCGGGCCGTCCGATCGAGAGAGGCGAGGGAGGAACGATGACCCATGCCGGCATCGCTGCCGCACGTTCGAGCACGGCGCAACTAGCTGAGATCATCCCCCAGGTGGACGACGAGCAATGGGAGCTGCCGTCCGCGTGCGGCGGCTGGCGTGTCATCGACGTGGTGGCCCACCTCGCGGCCCTCGCCTCCGAGGCGGTGGACCCACCACCGCCCGACCCCTCCCTGCCGAAGAACCGCGAGCGGTACCACGACCTACGCGTCGACGAACGCCGTGGCTGGAGCCATGCGGAAGTCCTCGACGAGTGGCGGCGGAGCACCCCCCGGCAGCTGGACCTCCTGGAAGCGGCCCAGGAACCGCCCGGGGCCGACCAGGCCGTCGAGGTGCCCGGGCTCGGTACGTATCCGCGCCACCTCCTGGCGAACACCATGGCGTTCAACGTCTTCTGCCACCTGCGCAACGACATGCTCGCCACGGACGGCCCGCTCCCGTTCACCCTGCCGGAACCGACCGACAGCCAGGTCGCCCCCGCCGTCGACTTCATGCTCGCCGGTCTCCCCCAGATGCAGGGACCCGAACTCACCGCCACCGTCGATGGGCCCCTCGTCCTCGACCTGAGCGGGCCAGGCGCCACCACCGTCACCGTCTTCCCTGCGTCCGGGCCGGACGGGGAGCTGACCGTGGCACCCGGTGCGGACGCCAGCACCCGGGTCCACAGCACGGCACTCGACTTCATCGCGTGGGCCACCACCCGTAAGCCCTGGCGCGACCACTGCCGCATCACAGGAAACGCCTCGGCCGCCACACCGTTCCTCGACTGCCTCAACATCATTTAGCGGAGGCGTGGACACCACCGCCGCGATGAGCGAGCGCGACATCGACATCTCCCCCGAGTTCGCCAAACCCTGGGCCGACGAGATCCTCCGCGCCACCGACGGCGTCGTCAGCTTGGGGTGAGGCGACACCTGCCCGGTCTTCCCCGGCAAGCGCTACCTCGACTGGACCCCGGACGACCCCGCAGGCCGTCCTGTGCAGGCAGCCCTTCCCACGAGGGCCGGACCCGGCCGGCGCGGGGTGGTGCGGGTCGCGGCAGAGAATTCCCTTGCGCTCGAGGGCCATCAACGAACGGAAGGACCCGTTCGGGTTGCAGTGCCCGGTGTCACAGGGGGTGTGCCGTGTTTCATCAGCACGTTGCAGTTGCGCTTCCTCTGCCCACCCCGGGGACGGACTGGTGCGATCGCGGGCGAATCGACGCCCCGCTACCCTTATAAAAGGTGCATATATCTATGCAAATAGTGCATCTGGCGTCATCGCTGTCCCCAACCCTGCAGGGAAAGGAAGATCAGCATGCCTTCAGTGCTTCCCACTCCGATCCTGGAGCCCGCGGCCCAGCAACTTGCCGAGGCGACCTCCCCGCACCCGCGGATCTACGAGGTGTCGCCGCATCAAGGACGTGACATTCTGGCCGGCCTGCAGACCGGAGAAGGTGTCACGAAACCCGAAGTCGAGGAGGAATGGGTGACCGTCGACGCCGGCAAGTGGGGGCAGGTACGCACCCGCATCGTGCGCCCGCGCGGCATCTCCGGGACTCTTCCGGTCATCCTCTACATCCACGGAGCCGGATGGGTGTTCGGCGACGAGAACACCCACGACCGCCTCGTACGCGAACTCGCCGTCGGCGCCGGCGCGGCTGCGGTCTTCCCCGTCTACGACCGGGCCCCCGAGGCCAAGTACCCCACCCAGATCGAGCAGAACTACGCCGTGGCCCAATGGTCCGCCCGCGAAGGCGCACAGCACGGCCTGGATGCCTCGCGCCTCGCCGTGTGCGGCGACTCCGTGGGCGGAAACATGTCCGCGGCCCTCGCCCTGATGGCCAAGGACAGGGGCGACGAGGTCCGGGTCGGTTGCCAGGTCCTGCTCTACCCGGTCACCAACGCCGACTTCGACACCCCGTCCTACCTGCAGTTCGCGGACGGGGAGTACCTGACCCGGGACGGAATGATCTGGTTCTGGGACCAGTACACCACCGATGCCGCCCAGCGCGCCGAGCCCTACGCCTCGCCACTTCGGGCCAGCATCGACCAGTTGCGCGGCCTGCCCCCGACCTTGGTCATCACCGACGAGGCCGACGTCCTGCGTGACGAGGGCGAGGCCTATGCGGCCAAGCTGCGTGAAGCCGACGTCGACGTCACCGCGGTCCGCGTTCTGGGCATGGTCCACGACTTCCTGATGCTGGACCTCCTCCGTGACACCAACGCCACCAAGGTCGCCCGCCACCTCGCCATCGACGCACTCAAGACCGCCCTGCACGACTGACACGGATGATGTCCGTGGTGACGCTTCAGCGATGCCTCTTGGCTTAGAAGTCATCTCATTTGGCAGGGCCGGTAGGCTGTCGGTCATGGCGGGGATCGTTGAGCGGCTGGCGCCGGATGAATTGTGGGAGTTGTTCCAG